>NZ_KB731325.1:200380-515446 GCF_000353285.1 Leptolyngbya boryana PCC 6306 | reverse complement strand
CGGTGTAGATCACCGCACATTGGCGATAGATTGGAGGCAACGACTGCCACAGCGCACTTGCGGATGCACCACTGCGGTCTCCAATGTACAAGCCGACAATCTCACGAGTAGTTGCATCTAAGGCGATCCAGACCCATTGTGGATTGCCTTTGTCATCGACAAATGACCACAACTCATCCATCTGAACGCTCAGGCGCTTTTTTGGCTTGGCACTCACCTCCACCTGTTGCTTGACTTGATTGGCTTTGCGGTTCACGTAGCGTTGAATGCAGTCTTCTGAACGTTGGAGTACTCGAGCAATTCCAGCTAATGAGATTCGCTCTAGCAGCATTCGCTCAATCAATCCTTGTTGCTCTTCACTCAATGCCTGCCATTGCGGGTCAAGCACAAACTGCCGTCCACAGTCTCGACATTTATAGTTCTGCTTGCCATGTCGAGTATGACCATTGCGGCTGACCGCTTCTGACCCACAGCTTGGGCAAGGATGAAGTGCTTCCATGATTTTGGGTAGTCTGAGCATCTTTTTCATTTTAATTCTCATCCTTTCCTTCAGGGCACTACCGAGTTGCTCCACTAAAAACTCGCTTGGATCGCTTAGCTTGAGCAAGCGGGTTCCGCTTGTCAGACGGTGAATAGGAGTGGGCAGGAGATTGGAAGCGATCGAACTGTTCCTCGTTCTGCATATAAATCTTATTGCCAATCAATCGGCAACTCAAGCATAAGCAACCGTTTACTTATACAAGGCTAAATCGATATTTAGCATTATGGCAACTCAACGCTATCTCTTAAACAATGAGTGCTCACCACCAAACTTAGGCACTAAATTAGCCTTTGAAGCGAAATGGTATTAAATATTTCGCTGAAATAAAGAAGTAGTCCCGCTATTCATACTAATTGGGCACTTACTGTCATCTATCTTAGGCAGTAGTTAATCAAAGGGGGTTGAGATTTCTAGAGGCAAGTACCATTACTACTTGAGCACCATGAATCAATTACAATTACAGAGTTATAAGCTGAACTTAGAACATCGGAAAGTTCAGGTGTTTATCGATCCGATTCAGCAGACGGTTCACTGCCCGGTCTGTGATCAGGTTACTAATCGAGTGCATAACCATTACGAATGAACTAGGGTGACTGATTGATTCGTTATTGACATCGAGAGGTCTGCTTACGACGAGCGATCGCGGCAGTAATCTGTTCAAGTTGCTCCTCCAAAACTTGCAGCGTTTCATCTGGCAGCGCTTCGATCTGCTGAAGCCAATAGTCCAGATCAAGCTGAATAGGCATCGCTACCGAATCTTGCTCTTCGCCAAAAGCAGAACTTTGAGTCTGTGAATCTGATAGTAGATTGGGTGGGATAACAGCAACTTTCGTAGGAGGTCGCTGTGGAATGGGAAGAATTAAAGTTTCACCTGGAAGTTCTGTACGGACAAGTGGAAGGGGATCAGTATTGCTTTCGTGCCGATACTGATTACAACGCAGAGGCATTTCATGAATGCGATCGAAACTCAGTGTATCTCTATAAAATCCGCACCAGGCTCCATATTGATTACCTTCATGTTGAGAGTCGTGCCATCTACAATCTCGGCAAGTTGCTTTTTCGAGATTTAATTGAGTCAGTAACTCTGTGGAAGTTGCTGCGATCGTTCGAGGATTATTTGCAACCAGTCGCTCGGTTTTTGCTCTTCCTTCTTGATCCCACCACCGCATTAAGGAAGCTGGAGACGCGATCGTAAATTGCTTATTCACTCCAGGAATTTGACTATCAACCACAACTCGCTCTGGCCGTTTTCGGGCTGGCGCAAGCTTCACTGACCAATGTGGCTGGAGTAACTCGACCACTTGTTCAAATTGCGATTCAAGCCGATGAGCTTTCCATTCGGTGTATTGTTTATTGATATCACTATAGTTCCGAAACCAGTGCGCTACACCGTCCCGATCAACTAAGAAAAATGGATGTTCTTCCTCTGGATCTTCTAGCCGTTTTAACTCACCCCACGGCTCTATCAAATTCCGCTGAGCCATGAACTTTTCATCCGCTTCAACTGCGATCGCTCTTCGATGCTTGGAGATAATTTCACCAACCGCTTCTTGGGTGAGTTCTTCTCCATTCAGAATCCGCATGACAAATTCTTCGCGAGCAGATTTTGGCGCATTCGTAGAGGAGATTTGATTGAGGATACGGACATCGATCGATTCAAAGAAAATCTTTGAGTTCGTAGATTCAAATGGTTGAAAAGCTTTTGCAGTTGCCATTGCTGCATACAGCGTTGTGCGTTTCAGTCCTGTCTCATTCACTGCCCACTCAATACAGTCTTTCGTTTTCCCACGTCCGTTAAAAAACTCACGAGCCGCAATCAATTCTTTGCCTATCTCGTAAATATCGATTAGCATTCGCCCAACACGATGGCGAATTCTGACAGCAATTTCAGCAAGTTTATCCTGTTCAGGTGTTTCTGGAGTCTCAGGTGTAGGAGGCTTTAGGATTGTCGTGATTCCATCTGACATAGTTCTATGTTTGACTGCTTGAAGTTTGATCAGCAGCCGAATGACTTAATTGCAAGTCCGGGAAGTAACAGATTGAGCAGCACTATCTAAGAAGTCAGGTGACTTTTTAGTAATCATATCAAGTTGAAGAAATTTGACTCTATAAATTTGAAAAAATCTACGCTTTGTTCAGTATCGCCGCTAGAATGAAGGCTAGAACGACTTTTTATCAAACAATTTATAAAAAAATCCGACGGGTTGGACTTTTTTATAAATTGCTCTAAATAGAGTTTTTCTTATCGCTAGGTTCTTCTGCTTCAGCAAAAGTCTATGATTTGCTCAAGAGTAAGCAGGTTTATTGTGATGAGCTAGAGGCAAGCGATCGTAATGATGCGTCAGCAAGTCAGTATAGAACGATATACAGACCAAGAAATTCAGTTCCTGATCAATGCGCTAGAAGTCGTGCTAGACAGGAACTTTGAAGATGCTGAATTTGCTCTGACTAATGCACTATTACATGATTTTAGTCTGGGATATGAGGAGATTGCTCAAGCTCGTGGATATAGTAAAAACTATTTGCGCGGACAAGTTGGCCCTCGACTGTGGCAAGACTTATCCAACGCTTTTCAGAATGTCTTTAGTCAACCTATTAATAAATCCAGCTTTGAAAGGTTTATCAATTATCTTGCCGAACAATTTAACTTATCTGGAGATACTGATGCGAATCAGATTAGAGTGCAGCTTAAGCTTGAATCATCAGATACGATCGCAGTTCAGCACGCAGACACTCTCGCACAGATTTATGGACGCAATACCGAACTTGCAGAGTTATCAGATTTACTTTCAAATTACCAGTGTGTATCGCTAGTTGGAGCGATTGGAGTCGGAAAAACATCGCTCGCGTCCCATTGGGTGCAGTCGTTTGGACAAAATCAGTTTGATGCGGTGATTTGGCGATCGCTTATCCACGCACCAACTCCAGAGTTACTTGTAGATGATCTCATTCGTGCATTTCACCAAACTCCATCAAAACTATTCACATCATTTGCTGAAAAACTTAATTTCCTGATGACGCTACTTCAGCAACAGCGATGCTTAATTGTGCTAGATAGCGCTGAATCTATTATTCAAACGACCGCAATCTCAGCCCTCAATACTTACGGTGATTTGCAAGATTACAATCAATTCATCCGCTACATTGCCGAGCAACATCACCAGAGTTGTTTATTATTGCTCAGTCGGCAACGATTTAACCAGATTGTTCGACTCAGCCATTCTAAGCGCTCTGCACAGGAAATGATGCTCTCAGGGCTTGCATCTGAAGCGGCTGAAAAGATTTTAGCCAGTCACCAACTGAAAGATCAGTCAAGCTGGAATGCATTGATTGAAATGTATCAGGGTAATCCTGGACTATTAATGCAAATTAGTCGGTATATTCAGACTTGTTTTGGAGGCAAAGTCCGTCACTTCCTACGATGCGGCACGATCATTGTCCCAGATGAGGCATCTAGATTGTATTTGGAGCAAATTCACCAATTGAGCGAGAGCGATCGCATTGTGTTGCTTGATCTCGCGACTCAAAATGCGCCTGTTCAACTCTCTGAACTATATGGTGTTGTGAAATCACGATCAACCCTGATTAAGTCTCTAACTCGTCTTGTCGAACTTTGTTTAGTGGAGCGACGAGAGATTGAATCTGATAGTGAAACTGAGTTTGTTTTTAATTTAGCTCCAGTTGTCAGAAAGATTATCTTGGCGCATTCACCCTAAATCAGCTAGTATCACATAGTGCGATTTTATTGCCTTATTTTGTGTGTACTGTATCAACCCTGCTTGTCCGGAGCGCCAACAGTCTGGAGCGATCAGAGATTACTGTCCAGCTTGTGGAACATTATTAATTCTCGAATCAAAATATCAAGTTATTCAACGGATTACCCAAACACCTCAAACCGAGGTGTTCAAGGTCAATGTACTTGATCAAGATGAACAAAAAATTCTAAAAGTTCTTGAAACAACAGACGCAAAACAGCTAGAGCTTTTTGAACGAGAATACGCTGTTCTTTCTTGGCTAGATCATCCAAATATCCCTAAAGTGGATATCAATGATTACTTTGTTGTCAATACACCTGCTGGGCGATCGCTGCATTGCTTAGTACTAGAGAAGATAAAGGGTGAAACACTAGAGCAGTGGGTTGCCCAAAACGGAAGAACTTCTGAATCGATTGCACTAAAATGGATGCGGCAGTTATGCGCGCCTGAAAATTTACAAGACCTTCCAGGCGTTTTGACTTATTTACATTCTCACAATCTAATTCATCGTGATCTTAAGCTTTCAAACCTGATCCTACAACCTAATGGTGAGCTAGCTTTGATCGATTTTGGTGGAGTGCGAGAACTTGGGCAGACAGATGCGATCTCATCTAATCATCCGACGATCATCACTTCGCCAGGTTATTCACCTCCAGAGCAAGTGAATGGACAAGCAACGATGACTTCCGATTTCTATGCTTTGGGGCGAAGTTGGGTGAGTTTGCTTACTGGAAGAAATCCTATCGATCTGATCGATTCACAAACGAATCAATTGCGTTGGCGACATCATGCCCCTCAAGTTTCAAAACCTTTTGCTGATTGGTTAGATGCAATGATGTCAGCGTCACCTTACCAGCGACCGCAATCTACAACTGAAATCTATACTTACCTCACTGAGAAGTTACCTCAACAGATTCGAGTGAGTCGGAGGATTAATTCTTGGTGGTTTAAAGTGTCGATCGCCAGTATTTCTGCTTCGCTGGTGTTTGGAATTGGTTGGGGAGTCAGCCTCTGGATATCGAATGACTATCTCCGAAAAGGAGCCGAAAACCTCCGAACAGAACAGTATCAATCTGCTCGGACTGATTTTGAAATCGCGCTGAAATGGAACGATCGTTCAGCCATTGCCCATAATAATTTGGCGTTGTCTTGCTATTACTTGGGAGATGATGAGTGTGCGATCGCACATTACACTCGTGCGATCGCGCTTTCACCGGACTACTGGGAGGCTTACTACAATTTGGGATCAATTTACGATCGACAAGAACGCTACGATTTAGCATCAGCCCAATACATGAAAGCCGCAAACGGTTCACCAGAAACCAAAGCTCAGGCAATCAATAACCTCGCAAGATTAAAGAATCGACAGCAGCAATATATAGAAGCAGTTTCGCTCGTGCAATCTGTCATTCAACTGACCCAAGCAGAGCAGACTTTATCATCTCTGCACAAAAATCTAGGATGGGCATTATTTAGATTAAATCGTTTTGAAGAAGCACAGACGGCACTAGAGCGTGCTTTATCGCTGGATGGTTCACGAATTGATACTTATTGTTTACTGGCATTCGTGAAACAAGCTAGAAAGCTTGAGTCGGATGCTGAAGTCAAGACATGCCTGTTTTCAGCCACGAAATCCCCACTTCCGGAAGTTAAAGAGTGGCGAATTCAGCTTGCAAAACGAGGCTTCTAACTTCGTGCAGTAATAGTAATCTTTATTCCTTTCTACGCCTCAGAATCGAGAGTATTGATTACTATAGATTTAATCGTGTTCGTATTGCGGTACGGTTCTCGAAAGCATCTGCCACTACTCAGGTTGAAGTCGTTGAATGAAAGAATATCGTGATTCGTTTTGTCAATCTAAAGATTCTGCTGATAGGGTGCTTGGTCAGTAACGCGAGCGCTAGTTTCCTCTCTGCTGCATATTCTGCGCCTCGGCAATGTGTTCCGATCGCTTACGTTCTCACAAAGAGTGATCAACGCTTCAAGCCTGGGGATGTGCTTTGTGTTGGAGACAAAATCGAACTGCGAGAGGCACGATCGCTTCTCGTGCTCTGCTTTGCAACAGGGAAAGTTGTAGAGCTATGGAATGGGCAAATTGCGCCGACTGGATGTGGCATTTCTCAAGAAGACAAACCTCAAGCGTGTGGAAACAATCTAACATTCTGTGTTCGTCCGCGTGGGAGCATTACGGCTCGATTAAAAATCACAGAACCTGACAGCAATATTACTAATCTTCGTCCTGAATTTAGCTGGCAAGAAATTCCTAGCGCGACGAGTTATCAAGTTCGGATACTTGGAAATGTGGCATGGAGCAAGGCAACAACGCGGACCCAACTCAGCTATCCAACAAATCAGCCATCGCTTAAACCTGGAAGCGCCTATCGCGTCATTATCAGTGCATATCGAGGGAACCAGATGATTCTGAGCGGGGAGCAGACCTTGAACGTGCTTTCTCCTAATCAGGCTGCTCCAATTAGTACAAAAGCTGACCAAAAATAAGGATTTGAGTAGGCTGAAGTTTGACGGAGTTTCATCTGAGCTTGCTGAAGTGCGATTTCGGCGGTTTGTCCTGATTTCAGATTTTCATAGAAATGCCGAATGAATATAGCGGTTGCGGTATCATCGATTAGCCATAGGCTTGCCAGCGTTGTTTTTGCACCTGATTGGGCTGCAATTCCAGCCAATCCTAAAGGAGAGCGTTTATCCCCCTGCGCAGTTTGACAAGCACTGAGAACCAGAAGATCAAGACCTGCGTTCGGCTGAAACCTTGATTTGAGTAAACTACTAAACTGCGGTGCAGTAATTAACTGATCCCATCCGATCAGAAATGTTTCATCAGGGGATGAGCTAAACTGTCCGTGAGTTGCAATGTGAACGATGTTATAGGACGACTTGCTGAGATCGGACTGAAACTTTGCTAGAGTAAACCGCTCGTTTAATAGCTTTGTTACTGGCAAAATAGCTTGGATTGCTTGTACTTCGGATTCGACATTAGAGAGAGGAAGTTTTAGCGATCGCACTCGCGGATCTTGAAAGCTAGGGCTAGGTTGGCTGAGTGCTGCAACCAAGGCAGTTAACTTATTGTCTCTATGCGGTGTGGCTCGAAGATGAGAGCCGATCGACAAAGACATTGGATAATGGGCAATTAGATAATCTGTTCCATCATGCAGTAATCCGAGCGGAATTCCCTGAAAAGCAGTGTCCATGATAAAAACTAACGAAGACTTCTCATCGACCAATTTTGCTTGCTCAGCAGGTGCGATCAATTGCCGATATAGAGGCTCACTGTAGCTTCTGAGAACTGATTCACTTGGCAGTTTGAGTTCAGTATCTTGCACCGCATTTTGCAGATTGAAGATAAGCCCATCTACGCTGTTTCTAACAGTTTCCGCATTTGCAGTATAGTACTTCATCTGATTTTCGGTTTGAACAATCACACCAACGGTTTGATCGAGATCGAGAATATAGAACAACGTTGATTTTGATGTTGGAGATTTTTGAGAAAGAGGCATAAGTTCAAGTTTGCCACACTGTAAGAAATTCTCAAGTTCCGCTAACTTCAAGCGCTCATAGGTTTGAATGACACGCCGCAAGTTTGGATTGGGTTGGCTGACCAACAACGCCATGAAATCACGATAAATTGGTTCTACCTGATCCTGAAAGGAAAATTGCAGATCTGGAGTAATCGACAGTAAATTTCCCCGTACTTGATCTAGGCTGTCGATCGCAGCACCATAGTATTTCAGCGCAGATTGAATATTGTCTTGCTGCTTGGCAATGAGAGCCAACTCTTTCTGCCATTGATACGCTACATCCCAGGCTGAGATTGATTGTGCGATCGCCATTGCTTCTATCAGTTGAGTTTGTGCTGTACTAAAGTTCTTAGATTTAGCTGATATCCGTCCCAAAGCACCCAGACTAAAAGAGATTGCACGTTGATTTTGTAGGTATTGAGATGCCTGAAGGGCTGCGGTCGCTTCGCTCCATATAGCGTTCGCAAATGATTGTGCAGTTTTTTCCTCTGAAAATTCAAGCAAGCTATTGACTAAATTTAGTCGGGCATAGATTCGATCAATTTCTGAAAGCTCTGTAAAGTCAGATTGTAATACGATCGGCAAAAGTACCTTACGCCGTTCTGTAACTGTTTGAGCAAGTTTCTGCAATTCTGGTAAGTCATGGCTCTGTTGGGTTTGAAGCCATTTTGTTAAATTGGCAAGAAAGCTTAATTCGTTCAGTTGTGCAATCTCGCGAGTTACATCAGTACGAGCAGCCAATTGATAGTACTGAAGCGCTTTTTCTACTTGATTGCAAAGTTGAATCAAAATAGTGCCAAATTCATCAAAGGCAGCAGAGCGAGCTAATTTAGCGCGAAGTTGAAGAAAAGAAGCACATTCAAGATTCCCAAAGCTGAGATAGATTTCTTGAATCGATGGTTGCTTTGAAGTTTGTTTGAGTAAGGTTTCAAGCGCGACCTTTGCATTGGGAAAGTCACCAATGAGCCGGAGCATTTCACTCAGATGATAGAGGGCTAACTGACTGATTGGAGTGAACTGAAGTTGCGTAATTACGGTAGTAAATTCTTGTGCTGAGGTATTGGAGCGATAAAGCTGTTTGAAGCAAAGCGAATCAGACAATTTCAGCACATCTCTTGCGAGGACTTGACAGGCTTGTGGGAATTGACCGAGCGATCGCATTGCCAAACTTTGATTCACTAAGTTTCCAAGTTGCCCATCTTGAGAACCTTGCTGATGATATAGTTCAGCGGCTCTCTTCCAAGTCTTCAGGGCTGTAGCAGCATCTCCAGCATTGAAGTGAGCAAAGCCTTCATTTGTCAGCACAGACGGATCAATCGGTTGATTGACTTGAGCGCGGGCAAAATTACCGATCTGAGGCAACCATGAAAGCCCAACAACTAAGCATAGCCCCATGAAAAGAGAAATCAGAATACGATGAATCCGACTCACGGTGAAGAACTCCTAAATAAGCAGCGTTAAAAAGAGAAATTGTATTGAACTGAGAAGTCAAATTGATTCGCTTGGGGGCTTTGATTCTCCAGGGTCGTCAATGGAAAGGCGTAGTTTGCTCGAACTTGTAGATCGTTCTGAGTCCACTGCAACCCCAATCCTAGAGATGCAAGCGTGTTGGAATCATTTCCATTCCTGTTCCATGCTCTACCCATATCAACAAAAGGAATCAGGAGCAGGCTTGTCGAATCGTTGCGAAGTAATCCGATTCTAAATTCAGCTGATCCGAAAATTCCGTTATCATTTAGAGCCGCGTTCTGCGCATAACCCCGCACAGTAGATGAGCCACCTAAACTAAATTGCTCTGTGGGAACTAAAGCATGGTCACCACCTGGAGCGAAGCTAGCGCTAAATTGCAACTGCGATCGCAAGAAAATATCAAGCTGAGAATTAACCCGTTGTAACCACAAAAACTGCCCTCGCCAACTCAGAAATCGGCTATCTGGAGCATCGCGATTGATCGTTGAGTTCAAGGCATTGATTCCGAAACTGAAGTGCGATCGCGCAGCGAAAACAGAAGAATCGCTACGTTGTGTCCACTCTTGGAAAAGCCGAATCGCTGAGATCCGAGTTCGTCCCTGATCATCTGCACCTGGAGACAATGGAAAGGGAACACCTAAGATTGAGGAACGGCTTTCACTATGAGAAGCTGTAATGCCAAGCGCAAGTTCTTGGATTGATTCTTCTGTCGCTCGTTGAACAATTGGCTGACGGAAGGTTAGATCGTAAAATGTTGAACTTGAGCGGATATCTGCTTCATCAAAGGGTTCCTCAATAATTCGGCTATTTAGCCACGTTGCACTTAGCTGCACAGTTCCGTTTTGAACATTGACAGGAATCGTGTAGGTTGTGCCTATCGTATTGCTGCCATTAGTGTTGGCGTAGAAGAGACTGAGATCATCACCCAATCCTAGTAAGTTGACTTGTTTTAGATCAATTCGTCTTTCTAATCTTCCAACAAGTTGCGATCGTTGATTATTCAGTTCCACAGAGCCGCTAAACGTTGAATTCGTTGCGATTTGAACCTCTAAAATCCTTGTATTCGGTTCAGTGCCGGGATTGAGAACGGCTGAAATGGTTTGGATGCGCGGGTCAGCCTGTAGAAGTCGAAGCACTTCAATTAAACGCTGCTCCTGCAAAATTGGACGAGTTGCTCGTTCGAGGCGAGATTGAACATATTCGGCAAAACGATCGTCGCCAGTCACTTTGATTTGCTCAACCGTACCTTCGACAACTCGAATCGTGACGATAGCAGCCTGCGGATCAAGTGCCTCATTTCCTACCTCTGGAATGAATGCACCTGCAACAAGATAGCCACGATCCGTATAGAATTTTCGGATTGCTGCACTCGTTTGAAGTAGTTCAGCAATGCTGATGTCACGCCCAATAAAACTAGCAACAACTTCGCTCAGTTGTTGTTGCGTGAAAACCGTATTTCCCTGAAACCTAAACTCTTTGACTCGAATTGTCCGGGGGGAAGAAGTTTGCGACTCCGGCTGAGAACTAGGAGAATTGATAATCTCAGGAGGACTGACACGGGGCAAAAGCGGTGGTGGAGTCGCTGGAGTCGCTGGAGGTAGATTTAAGCTAGGAATTGGTTGTAGTGGAAGGGCTTGAGCTTGTAACGCAGTTAGCAACACAGTACTCTCAACAAGTAGAGGTGATCTTGAAGTGGTGATGCGCCATCTCTAGCTTAAGTTCGTAATTCAGAATATGCAAGTTAGCAAGGCGAAGTGCTTGTTGCGTATGGAGTGCCCCGTCCTGCAACGATGAGCCTCACTGTTTTTTGATCGGGGTTGAGTACCCAATCTTGAATTTCAGTTGAAGGATTTGATCGAAAGATTGGCTGCGATCGGGTTGTAGAAGCTGGAGCTTTTGGCAGCCATCCTTGACGGCTACTGAGTGAATCAGTTGGATTGCTTTGAATTCCGCCTGTTCCGTTATCGATCAGCGTACTAGCACGAGGATCGGCTTGTGAGGGGCAAATTGTCGCAATTTTAGAACCTTCGGGTGTGGGTAAAACTCTTAAGCTCGATCGCTGAAGTTGGGATTCAAGTGCATTAATTTGAACCGTTCCATCGAATTCAGGTCCACGATCGGAGGTTGCGCTAATTAAGCTACTGCGGTCATTAAACACGCCTTGAGCCGTGATTTGAACATTGCCACCTCGTCCGCGCTCCGCGTTGGCGCTAATGCGACTATTGTTTAATACAGCCAAGACACCCGAAGTTAATCCAATACTGCCTCCGTTTCCGCCTGCCCCTGCATTCGTCGTAATCTCACTTCTATCCCTTATCCATAGCTGATCTGCATTTACTACAACGTTTCCGCCGTTACCACTGAAGGTAGAAGCTGTGATTGCGCCTCCTCGATTGAGTTGAATTTGATTCGCATTCAGCGTCAGTTCACCAGCATCCCCGATTCCTGCATTTTGAACCGTGATTCGGGCATCCTTGACCTGAATTTTGGGACTATCAATCGTTACACTTCCAGCCCGACTCATTGAAGTCAGAGAGAAATTTGTAACTTGCTCAGTAAATAGATTTCTTAGTCCGCCGCCTGAGCCAATAATGCTGGAAACAGGACGATCGACCTTAACACTAGAGGGATCAATTTGAAATCGAAGCAGCCCCTGTCGCACTTCAGGTGTTAGTCGCGGATCTAAATCGAACTGAGTAGGGCGAGCCGTTCCTTCTACAGTCACAGATTCCGAAGCATTAATGGTTACCGTTCCTGCTTGACCAGAAACTAAGGATACTGTTCCAAATTGAGCGCCATTCGTTACTCTAAGCTGTTGAGTTTGAACAAAAATATTGCCGCTATTCGCTGAACTCACTGAATTCGAGCCTAAACTTGTGGGGAGAAATGTTAATGCAGCCGATGGAAACGTATTCGCGACAACAGCAATCCGTAGGTCGCCACCATCTAGCGATAAGCTTTGGGAGTTGATAGAAATATTACCTGCTTGACCCAGGTTATAGGTCGTTGTGTAAATCAATCCACTTCTGGAGACTTCAACCTGATTCGCATTGATATCAATGCTTCCGCCCCGTCCAATTCCGTAAGTTGAAGTTGTCATGCTACTTGCGATCGCTGCCGCTTCGGTCTCCGCAATTCCCTGAATATCAAGGCGATTCGCTTGAACTTGGATATTACCAGCATTGCCATTTCCTAATGTAAGCGCAGAAATATAAGCAGAGTCAGTTAAGCGGATATTAGGACTGCTCAGTAAAATATTTGCGCCAGTGCCAGAGGTTGTGAGGCTGGTAATCGATCTCGAAATCTTCTGGACGAGAGGCAGCTGATCTTGACGATTGAAGGAAGTTAGTCCAATGACATTGATTTGCTGGTCAGCTTGTAGCTCAATGTCGCCAACAGTCCCGATTCCGGTATTTTCAATGACGAGCAACGAAGCATCGTTGAGATTGATTGTGCTTCCCCGAAGTCGAATATTGCTAAATCGATCTCCTGTGGTGTCGATCGCGGATTGTTTCAACAAAGAAATACTTCCAAGTTGAGAGCTTTGAGTATAGTCAAACCTGAATCCAGATGCAGTGTTACTCAGTCCAACAATTCCAGTTTTCACACTTCCAATTTCAACTTGCCCCGCAGGTGCAGTCAGTAGACCGCCATTTAGCACGACATCTCCACCAATTAGCGCAAGAGTTTGATTAGGTTGAACTCTCAGACCAGATGTTGCTTGTCCTTGCCCAGTAAAGGCAAGACGACTCGCGAAGCCACCTTGTAAGGAAGTGACAAGCTGCTGATGTCCTACTCCATCGACTTGAATTAGAGCAGGGTTCGTAAAGGTTAATCCAACAGGAGCGCGGTTTGAAAAGAGAGGTGTCGGAGATTTGGCATTGAATTGAGTACGATTGTCAAACTGTACTGCGTCTGCTGTCGTTGCAAGAAAGGAGCCTCCGATATTCAACTGAGCATTTACCCCAAACTGAATCCCATTGGGATTGATCAAAAACAGATTGGCGATTCCATTTGCTCGCAGAATGCCATCAATGATTGAAGGCTGACTGCCAGTAACACGAGAGAAAATATTCTGAACATCTAGCCCATTATTAAACAGGACTTGTCCACCTGTTGGAATTGAAAATTCTTGAAAACTGTGAAATAGATTGCCACCTCGCTGAATTCCCCCATTGATAATACAGTTTGTACAACCTGGAGTCACTTCAGATGGGGTTGGAAGAGTTTTGTCCGGAGTCACTTGGCTGATTCCAGCATTTGCTGAGACTAGCCCCATTCCAAGGCTTAGAATGAAGGCAGAACTAAGATTCCGCAGCATAATTGTTGAAAGATTATTTGTTCAGGAATAAGGAGATGGTTGATGCCTGATTTACCGATCGGACCCGAAGTGCCTACCCTGTTTTGGCAGCTTCAAGGCATCCTCAATCCTCTATCGTTGCTTCGAGAAGCTCACGATCGCTATGGTGACGTGTTTCGGTTGCCTTACACAAAATTTACTGCAATTTGTGTAAGTAGTCCAACGGGATTGCAATCAATCTTTTCAGCATCTCCGGAAGTTTTGTCCTCTCATCAACGCGGCGGAATTTTCGATCTCATTCTGGGACAAAATGCTTTGGTATTCCTTGAAGGGCGTGAACATCAGCGTCATCGTCGTTTGATTGTGCCATCATTTCATGGTGAAGCACTGAATCAGTGGGGGCGAGACATCTGCTCAACAACAAAGTATGTATTCGATCAACCTCAGTATCAAACAGTGCTACCGCTTCGACAACCTTTGAAAGAAATCGCTCTGCGTGTGATTTTACAGGTATTGTTTGGCGGACTAAGAACTCCGTTACTTCGAGAGCTATATCATCTTCTGTATAGTTTCTTTCAGGATGTAGAATCGCCACTGAGTGCTGTTGGAATGTTATTTCCAGCACTTCGCGTTGATCTAGGAAGTTGGAGTCCTTGGGGACGATTTCTTCAACAAAAGCAGCAGATCAATCAATTAATTCAACAGCAGATCGATCGTCAAAGAACCTCGACTTTGCTAGAAGCACATCCAAGTGTGTTAGCAATGTTACTACAAGTCCGAGATGAATTTGATCAGCCGCTGAGTGATGATGAGATTCGAGATGAGCTACTGATGCTCGTTTTAGCAGGATATGAAACGACGACTTCTGCGATCGCTTGGGCGTTGTACTGGATACATCATGATTTAACGGTGCAAGAAAAGCTAAGGCAGGAACTAGAAGGAATTGATGATCCAATGGAAATTGCTCGATTGCCTTATTTGAGCGCGGTTTGTCATGAAGCTTTGAGAATCTATCCAGTGGCGATCGGGTGTTTTGCGCGTCAGGTATTGCAGCCTTTCTCGATCGATGGCTATGAATTACCAATTGGGACAGTGATTTCTCCCTCGATCTATCTTGCTCATCATCGTACAACAGTCTATCCAGATCCCGATACATTCCGCCCAGAACGCTTTCTGTCTCAACAGTTTTCGGCTTATGAGTACTTACCTTTTGGTGGAGGATCAAGACGATGTGTGGGTGGAGAATTTACCAAATTTGAGATCAAGTTGATCGTGGCAACCACGTTGAAGCAGATTCGACTTCAGGCATTTGATTCAAAACCTGTCCTTCCTATTCGATACGGCATTACAATGGCTCCCCCAGTCGATCTGAAACTTAAGGTTCTGCCCCGTTAACTTATTGAATCTGTGTGACAGAACATAGATGAAAAAATTTGATTGCAGAAGTACATTACTTTCGCTAGAATCCCGATTAAAGTCAGGTGACTTTGTTTCTCTACTAGGATTACTTTGACAAATCGGGCAAATCTACCTTCTACCTCAACGCGCAAAACCTGAGTTTTGGCGTGAGTGAGCAACTTACGTTTCACTGCAATCTGACGCAGTGAAATGATGGTATCGAGAACGCAACGACAAAGAACGACTTTTGTAAGATTTTCAATGATGATCAGTATTGTTGAGGCAAGCGATGGTGCGTTTGTCTATGTTCAGGCTGAGTTTACACATTTGTTTGGATTCTCACTAGAGGGAATCAATAAGCTAGGTGGATTTGAAGCACTGTTTTGTAACCAGACAGTTGCTGAAGAAATTCGATCGATTCTAATGAATGGCTATCCGTGGACGGGCATTGCAGATCTACAGGCAGCAGATGGCACCTCGATCGAGGCTTCATTGCAGATTACGCCGATCGCGGAAGAAGTGAGTGAACAAGTCGTTGGCTTTGTCCTGTTTCACACGCCTTTAATGGCAGCAAAGACCTTTAGTGTTCATCAAACCTTGTCGATCGAACATGAAATTACTCAAATACTGCAAGCGTCACAGATGAGCTTGTGGCGGCTGAATGTACAAGGTCAGGCGAGTTGGGCACTCAATCTTGACTCAGTGCTAGGCGAGACAGAGTTACCCTTGTATTCTGAATTTCTCAATGCTGTTCACCCAGAAGATCGCGCCCAATTCGAGGAGGTGCTGACGCGATCGCAGATCATGACTGCTTATGAGTTTGCATTCCGCTACTTTCGCCGCGATGGTCAACTTGTGTGGATTAAAAGTCGAGGCGAAGTTGCGTTTGATGAGGATGGGCAACCGCTTTACCTATCGGGAACTCTCACCGATATCACCTGGCGCAAACATGCTCAACACCTTCGACAACTCAATCATCGACGAACTAACACACTGTTGAAGTCGTTGCCTGAGCATGTCATTTGTGTGGGCAGAGATGGCATTTACCGCAGGATTATTTCGAGCAATCCTGATTTCGCGATCGTATTTCCCAAAGAGCAAGTTGGGGCAAGCATCTATGATGTTTTGCGGTTAGAAACTGCCGATCGACGCATGGTTTACCTTCAGCGATCGTTTGTCTTACACAAACCTCAAACCTATGAATATCAGACCGTGAGTGCGGATGGACAACGCTACTACCTCGAAGAAAGTGTGGTCGCCATTGACGCAAAGCCGAATGGAGCAGCGACAGCAGGAGATGAGGCGCTAATTCTGGTTCGGGACATTACTCGGCACAAGCAATTAGAGGTGGCGCTTTTAGCAAGTCAAATTGAGCTTCAAGAAAAATGGGTTGTCGATCGCTTACTCAAGAACATTGGTGCAGAGTCTCGATACGCAACCTTTCTCAAGCGAAGAGGCGGAGACTACGTGAGCTGCAATCAAGCATTTGCTCGGTTGGTGGGACGATCAATTCAAGAAATCTGCGGCAAATCCGACTTCGAGCTTTTTCCACCTAAAATTGCTGAAACACTAATGCAGCATGATTTAGCGGTTTTGAATTCGGGGAAGATGCTTGATTTTGATGAAATCTTTGAACGGGACGGTCTGCCTCGCTGGTGCTTAGTCGATCGCGCTCCTCTATATAACGAAGTAGGTCAACTGTTCGGAATTTGTGGAACGGCGGTTGAGATGAGATCGTTCTGATAATAAAGTTCAATTGCATTGCAAAAGCTAGTTAAGCGATGCAGCAATGCGTTGTAGTAGAGATAGGCATCCTCTCGCTCATTCTGAAGATGGGCATATAGGGTAAGTTCTGGCTCTACGGCTAGACGCTCTTTCGGAATATCTAAGCCCGCTTCGGCTAGGCGAGTTGCAGCGATCGCGACAAGCAATGAGCCAACAGTATTGGACTTCCCATTTTGCAGATCATCCAACCCAGATAAAATTAGCTCCGCGCCTGGTAACTCATTCAAACTGATCATTGTCCCTCCGTTGAATTTCCTTCAGACCGTTCGATAAAGTTATCAACTCTGCTTCTAAGCACATCAGGATTCAGAGCGGGGAATCGGATTAATTCGGGTGCAATTGCTTCAAAGCTAGCACGTAGTTCTTCTAGGGAAAATAATTTCTGTTCATACATGGCTTGAACATCGTTCAGGTCACGATCGAATCCTCTGGAGAGTTTGGAAAGTGCTTGGGCGGTGAAATCGTAGTGATAAAACGAGATTTGACCATGTTTGCCAATGAAGAGACTGCGATCGCGCCAACCTGGAAGCGGGGGTAAGAAGTCTTGCGGAGAAGCCAGTTCGATATTAATGTTCAGTTCTTGCTTGATTTTGGCGATCTCTTGAAAGATGCCTGGGGGTTCAGGATCGAGACGAATATCGATATCAACCGTGGAACTGCGCCAACCGATCAGTAATGCACTCGCACCACCTGTAAAATAAATGCAGCCTGAACCCTGAGCCTCTCTACCCAAGACTTGCATCAGTCGTTCTATCTTCTGAGGGTCAATGTTCGGACGCATACCTTGTACAACTGTTTAGACAGTAACGGACTTCTCCAAACTCTACATTAACCTGCCTCAAGTCTTCAAATTCCAGTTTGGTCGATCGCGCTCCTTTGTATGACGAAGCGGGGCAACTGTTTGGAATTTGTGGAACGGCGGTTGAGATGGGTGAGGTGCGATCGTCTTCACGACGACCAAAATAATTTTTGACGAGTAAGCCGGAACAAAGTGTAGAGCCTTTAAATTGCCGCTTAATCAATTTGTGAGCTAGGTTCGCTAAAATTTCTAAAATATGACCGTAGTGTTATAAATTTGCAGACCTGCTCCAGGATCAGCGAAGTAGAACATATAGGACTAAAGCTATGTAAAATCCGGCAAAAATGAGTGGAATGTATGTTTCAACGTGGGTGAATGGAGTATATTTAGAGCCATCTCCACGTTTAAGTGCTTCCCATTCAGCAGCAAATAATCTAGCAGGCATTTTCTCTTCAAGCAGATGAATTATCTTGAATTTCCCAGTGTTTAGTTGGCTGTATGAGCGAATTAGTCTCCACCAAGTAAGGCAGAAGATTACACCTGCTACCCCTGCCATAGCTATAGAAACGTTCTGAGTCTTGTCTTTGTAGAATAGAGTTATAAAGCCAGCTAGAGCCGTCACTAAAGTAGTGTTGACAGACAAGAAGAAAGCATTGGCTTGGTGGCGGCGCTCGCTAATCTTATCCATCATTCCCACATAGAGCTTGTATTGCTCCAAAAGCAACTCTGACTCACGCTCAGACATATCAGAGTAGTTTTTGTTGAAGAGCTTACTTTCTAAGTCATCTAGTTTATCCATAAACAAGTTAAAGGCTTAAAATTTTAATTAACTTTCTCGACTCGCCATACAGGGCGCTCAATCAAAGGTTTTGTATTGCCAACTGATGCTTTGCTCACCCAAATATAGCGAGAGTTATCTGGTGTAAGTCTATAAATCGAGCTACACATTGGGCAACTTATTTTTCCGCCTTGCTGTAAAAGCTGTTGAGATAAAGTATCCTCTACTAAGTTCTCTTCTGACAGTCCATGCAGTCCAGGAACATCTACTTTAAGAAATTTATCTATGTCAATGTGCTTAGGTGCATCTTTTGATTTGCAAGTTACACAAGGTAACAGTGGCTGAAACCAAAATTCCCGGCTCCAAACCTCGTCGTTGATGTACCTATTGATGAATGGGATTTTCTGAAAGAAGGATCTTTTAGCTGCATCAAAAGTAAAGAGAGCTTCTGGTGACATTGTAGATGGATCAGTTTGAGCGTATAAACGCTCCATTTTTCGCCACTGCGGTTTATTCATAACAGGCAGTAGGCTATTAGGAGCATCTACAACTGATTCATCAATCTTTCTTGGATTAAAAGTTTTTTTAGGATTTAAGAGGCGTACTTTAGGAACAGGCTTTCGCTGATAAAAGTTATACGCAATGGTAACTAACTCAGCTTGTGTCCACCAAGAATTCAAATAATCTTCCGTGTTATAAATCCAAAGTTCTTGGGCAGCTTTAACTCTTTCATCGATCAAAGTACTTAAAAGCCAATGCTGCATCTTTGTTAATAGCTCATTTTCATAAACTAGTTCTCCTGGAGGAAGCAGAAAAACCGTTTTTCCTTGCTTTCTAACTTGTTCGGCAATGTGCTGCACCGCGTTGAAATAACGGCTGCGGTAGCTAATAAAAATCTGTCCTTCCTCTCTAAATTTAGACCGCATAACTTCAAGTCCTCCATCACCAATGGAAAGAATCTTAGTAGCGCTCCGCAGTCCGCTCGTTGGTTGCTTTGCGACCCAATTAGGAGAAGACAACGTTTCTTTTATCTGATTAAAAAGCCATTCAATAATAGATTGATTTGATTTGATTTCAAAGTATTTAGGTACTCCACCTTGACGAACACCAAAATAATTTATAGGTAAAGGAGTTCGACTAACTATCAGTAGATTGTCTTGATATACAAGTGGAGTTGCGATTGCATAATTGTTTTCTTCCTCAATACTGCTGTCAACAATTATAAAATCGCTAGATGTTAAAGCATTCCAAAAATCAGATGGAGAAGCGTCTTTTGAAAGAAAGGGTTTCACTTCAAGATTAAGTCTACTTGCCACGTCTTGATCAAACAGCCGTTTCAATTCTCTCCCATACCCATTATCAAGTTGGAAAAAGGAGACAACTGGTTTATTCATTATGAACTCCCAAATTTGATGAAATTATTAGACGAACCATCAATAAAGTTGAATTCCAGAACTATCTCGAAATACTACTTCGCCATGAGTGAATACAAGGCGCGTTCGGTTGAACAGCGATGAACTCGACCGCTAGATGCAGAGACTTTACTTACTACTAGGCTATTATGCGGTTGGATTACTAGATTTAAGCCTTACTCTGACCTCCAAAAAAAAGCTCTGAAACTGGCAAAACGCTAGCAGCATTCATGCCTATCCTGCAAAAATTCTGCCATGCACTTTCATTCGCATCCCATGCAAGTGGCTCCTGCATTTGTTTCAGAATGTGGCTCTGCTCCTTAACAATCATGCTGATTTCCTGAACATAATTATTTTGAAAATTTTGAGCAGACTGAATGCTAGAAAGTTGACTCAATACTAGTTCATTCGATTTCGCCAGATCTTGTCTTATTTGCTTTAGTTGATTTTCTATATTTTCTATCTCTTTAGACAATTCAGCATCTCTCAATAAGCTAAATTTTGTGTTTGAGCTATTAAACAGACTGCATTTTAGGATCGTATTATAATCTTCTGAAAATGAAACATTATCTCCCTTGTCTTTATTAGAGATTGCTTCTTCATAGATACGCCGACCTATCTTGTCTACTGTGAACTCTCGGAAAACTTCTACGGTGAAATCTCGAAGAGTTTCATCATTCTGCTTTTGGCTGATAGATTTTTGATACTCTTGACTCAATTCCTGACACTTCAACGAAACAGCATTATTAAGCGCTGTTTCTCTTAAATCATTTGGGGCAGCCGTGAAGGTTGATAAAAACGTTGTGTACGCGGGGAGTGTATTTTTCTTCTCTGCAATCTTGTAAACGACTTCATAGAGCCGATGATTTGCCTCTTTTGCTTGAGGAGCATTGGGATATCGCTTTAGAAAGTACTGGTAGCCTTCTATTAAATCAGCTTTCCTAGTTAGATCATAGATATAGCTGACTGCTTTAGTTTTAAAATCGGGAAGACTATATCCATTCTGTAAAAACAATTCATAAGCATTTATACTGTTGTACTGCTTCGCCATGCTATACAACTGTTCAGATTGTTTTCTTAAAGCTTCTTCTTTTGCAGCAATTTTTTGTTCCAGGTCAGTTTTTTGGCTTCTAAGGTAGTAAATCTGAGATTGAAGATCACTTATATCCTCGCTGTCACAAGACGCGCACCCAATCGCCAGAACAATCAATAGGCAAATGGACAACACTTTCTTCAAAATCGGGTTATTCCAGAAGAATCTACAGCTATTTAGCTGTAATCGTTGATGTCCGTAGAAAATTTTAGTTATTTGTCTAAGCATCTTCTTCTCCAAGATCTACTTGTGTATAAGTTCAACCAAATAACTGTCATTAAAACCTTGTAGTCATTTCAGGAGTTAAAGTTACTCCTATAAATCCATCTGATGTGAGTTTTCCAAGTTCCACTCGGTAGTTGTAACTGCCTACAGTTGAAACAAAGCCAGTAGCACAACCTCCCAAAGTAAACAACGCGACTGTTCGTTTCTCACACTTACTAAAATCTGTCTTC
Organism: Leptolyngbya boryana PCC 6306; assembly: GCF_000353285.1. Taxonomy (NCBI): domain Bacteria; kingdom Bacillati; phylum Cyanobacteriota; class Cyanophyceae; order Leptolyngbyales; family Leptolyngbyaceae; genus Leptolyngbya; species Leptolyngbya boryana. Next base: position 494,127 of record NZ_KB731325.1, on the reverse strand, counting down.
CCATTAGTTAAAAGCTCCACCCCTCCACAAGTTGCTGCTCCAATAGCTGCTCCTAACCCACAGCCTAATGCTGAATAAGCAAAGGTTTCCAATGGTTTAGGATTAAGAGTTGCTGGAATGGAATGTTCGGCAATCTTTGCTACTGATGACGGATCTGCTCTGAAGACCTCTTGTAAACGAAGTGGAAAATCAAAGTAGTTATCATAACTAGTAGCAACATTAAAAGATTTTCCATCTTTCAATGCTGAACTCAATTTCTTGTAAAACTCATCACTATCTGAAAAAAGGAGGTTCTGCCCACTGTAGTCAGGATCGCCAGTAATATCTAAAGGCATAGAATTTAATGAGGAAGCTAGAACTGGCTTCCCCGCAATGCTTACAGTCAATAGAAAAGCAATTATCAAGAACAATGCAATCAACCGATTGAGCATAAATGGAGACATCTGGTAAACTCCAGGCACATTTTATGCTGTCAGGATTTTTTAGTCTAAATTCTTTAGAATCTTTTAGTGAAGTCCTAAGACGCGGCTGACTAAGAGTATCAAATAGAACATAAAAGCTCAAGACTTTCAGCTAACCGCTCTAGCATCTTGCTTTGTCTATGTCAACCTCAAGAGCCAGATGGAGATAGGAAATTTTTGTTCGTTATTAGAACATAACTGAAACCTTATGGACTTAGCGATCGCACTCTCTCAAGCTAATCACCCTCAGAAATATTTTGCTTGTAGTGCTGAATTGTCTTGTCAAGTTGCAGGAGTTGAGCAGATGTTAATTTTGGAACATTGCTAAGCATAACGGCAAATTCCCGATCGCTGATCCCCACTTCCTCAATCTCAGCCGCGACCGTAACCACTTCTTCCCTCTTCTCAATCCCTTGAAAACTCACCTTTCCATTCCCTAACTGAAGCGTGTGCCGAAACGGATAAGCATCGATATCAGCCGAATGCCACTTCCGGCACTGCTCCGGCATGACATCCGCTTTATCTCGCCCCACCGTATCCCGGTAATACCCGCACCAAAGCTCATGCGGCTGCAACCCATAATAATTTGGGTCGTTCCATCCACAAGTCAGGCAACTTATCGCTCCAATAGATTCAGTGCTGGCAGTGTCTTGAACAATCTCCGCAGGCAGTCCCAACGAATCCTGACGATCGATCCCCGCTGCCTGCCGCTCCAAAAATCGTTGGGTTGCGGCTTGTCCCTGCTTGTTCCACCAGTCATGCGCCGATCGCGGATTCTTCGCCGTTAACAACTGATGCGTATTCGGGATCAAGCACTCTAGCTCCAGGCGATACGGCTCTTGTCGGCTCGGACGATGTCGCACCTTCCAATGCGGAGCCATCAAAGTTTTGACCTCATTCAGCGAAGCCTCAAACGCTTCAGTCTGCCAAGTCTTAAACGATTTTTTTAGATCCCGGTAATTCTGAAAAGTATAGCTCCTTCCCGCCTGGTCAATCAACTGAAGCGGTGTGTCCTTGGCTGGCGGCAGGAGCGTTCCCCAAGCCTGCACCAACGCTTGATGCTCCTGAAAGCGATCGGGCTGATATTTCTCAATTAATTCTTTCCCTAAGGTATAGCTGATCGATTTTCCTTGCCGAATCAGCGCGATCGCTTCGGTTCGAGCCGCTTCTGGCACACTGGATGCCGCCAGCAAAATCAACGCACTCGAATCGATCTGTACCGATTGCGAACAGGCTTTCAGCACCTCGCCAAACACCTTAAACGCATTCAAATATCCATAGACTGCCGATTTTTCCAGTCCCGTTTCTTGCTTCGCCCACTCCAAAAACGCTTGATTTTGCCCGCGTGGAAACATCTCCTTCGCTTCCATCAGACAAGTCCCAATCCGATAAATGTCCTCAGCAAATTTGTGCAGTCGTCGTCGAATCTCGATCGCAAGCTCACTCAATCGCGATCTGTCCGCAGGTTCCAGCGGCAAGTTCAAAGGTTCTAATGCAACCTCATTAGAGGATGAATTCGGTAGAGGCAGTTTTTCAGTCACCTTTGATGACACGGGGGCAACTCCAGAACATTTGCAAAAGGCGTGTAAAATCGGGGAGACAGAAAATCGTCTAACGAAAGGGTTATTCCAAATCGCGAGTTCTGTAAGGAAGCCTTGCAAGTTAACTTACAAAGTCCGGTTTCAATCGTACCATAATGGGCGCATCGTTTAGAGTGGAAAGGAGATTTCGTGATACCTTGTAGAAAGGCTTGCTGGGGGCTAGGACAGTATGATCGAGTCAAAATCGGTAATTATTGATGCGCCTACCAAACGCGGCTGTTTAGTGCTGGGCAACTTACTGAAGCGCGATCGTGAGGCGCTGAACTGGTCGCAGGACGAGGTTGTGCTACAGATTTTTGCGACGGTGCGAGTGCGCGGTGAAGACGGGCAACTGTGTCCGTACCGAGTGACTCGTGCCACCATTTCTGACCTAGAACGTGGTCGAAACTTAGAACCGAAGACGACACTATTGGAAGCGATCGCGGCAGTCGGCTACGTCATGCACCCAAGCGGACGTGCTTTCACCGGACAAGAACTTCGTGCCATCACTCAAGAACGTCTTGATCCCCTCACTGGAACGCGAATCGAATCGTTTGATAATCTGTCTCATAGCTCAAAATTAAGTGTCGAGTGGGCAGAAGCAGCGACCTCAGCCGCGTAGAGACTGTTGCCAAATTTCCGGATATCGAACGCTAGACGGTTCCAATTCAACCCACGCAGTTTCTGGAAGCAATGGCTGGAGCGTCACCTGAAAGACATTTCCGGTCTGAAGCCGACGTAACGTTTTTAGAACGCTGATCGATCGATGACACAGCATCCCGATCGTTTTTCCATCAACCTTGGCGTACCAAAGCAGCTTGGACTTATTCTGCTCCGACGGTTGAGCCACAATCTCTAGCGAAATTAAAGATTCAGATTCTAGAAATTGTGCAGTCTGGGAGCGAATTCGTAAGGGAATTCCGTCGCTCGTCGTCGCGGCTGTGATCGAATTCGGTAAGAGATCAATTGTTGCGATCGCAGTTGTGCCCAGTGGCAACCGTGGCGATTGAGCCGTCAACCGTCCCAGCATTTCACCTTCTACTAGAACAACAGATTTCCCATAATCTGGGCTGTTCACGATACTGTTTTGGCTGATCGTAATTGGAACCGATTGCGATCTCCAGTCTCGCCCCAAATGCTTGTTCGTGAAATACTGTAGTCCAGTCACCTTTAACCGCTTGAATTGCAACGCTTTCAGCCGGCCTAGAATAGACTGCGGAAAGCGCAAGAAAATCAGTTTCGCCAATTCCAACTCTTCGGTCTGGAGTTGCATTGCTACATCAGAGCCTTTTCGACGATGAAACCATTGCCAAAACTGCGTGGCTATGATTAATGGCTCCGGAACAGCCCAGCATTGAGAGAGCATTTCTACCGCATTGTTTAACTCAGCCTGATACATCTTAGTTGCAGGAGTTGTCAGCAAAGTAGCACGAAGACCATACAAAGCTTTCGCCACTTCTATACAGTCAGAAAAATGTTTTGCCACCTCAGAAATCTCCGTAGGAGCCGACGGAAATAATTGACTAAATTGAACTAATGGACGTATTTGCAAAGGTGGAGCCGTTGCCCAAATCTGATTGGTTTGCTGAATCACAGTATCGATAGTTCCGCTACAAGAGTAAGTATTCTCACTTGGCATCGGACGATCCAAATAGATACCAGTTGGCAAATCATCCAACCAAGCAACAGGCCTATAACGACTCAAAGCACAACAGACTTCAATTTCAGCCTGATTCAAAGCAGCGTGTCCATTGATTGCAAACCGCAAGACCGAAGAGAGATAGCCAATCACAACTCTTAGAATCTGTTTCAACTGATCAAAAAACGGTTGTAGCAAAGCTGGCTGCGCGGTTACATCAAGAGAACTGAAGTCGATACAGAACGATCGTACCTGAGTTTGAAGGCGAACAATGGTAGGACTAAGTTGATCATCCCAATTTATCTGCTGAAAGGAATTGCAAGCCTCTTGAAAGTAAGCAAATCTCTGTTCTGGTGTTAGTCGCTGCATTTCCGTTAGCAGTGCGATCGCATGTTTTACCTGTCGGCGTAGCTGAACCATTAGCGTTGGCTGATAGCTTGAAATGAATTGCTCAAAAGTTGGCACAGATTCACTCTGCTCGATTGTAGGGTAACGGTTGTGAGGATATTGAAGATCAGTAACTTCAGCCGAAAAAGTCGGATAATCGACTGCTGAAAGGAAAGCTAACCGATCTCCTCCAAAATTGATTTGAAGGTCAGCAGCCGTATCTGGATGGAGATAGATACAGTTTTCTACACGATTTGGCAAATGATGATTTCGCAGTACCCAGGCATCATTCGAGTTGATAAATGGAAGCTTTAGAACAATCGTTTCTGCACCGTCCGGTAGTTCTGGAACTGAGACTTGATCGGGTTGAAGAGTTAGATCGGCTTGCGCGATCGCGCTTCGAGCCGTCAGCGTCTCACCTGTTGCGATCGCGCTCCACCAAGACTGTCCAAATTCAACCAATCGAGCCGCGATATACGGATGCTCCAGCATCTGAAGATAATGATCGAGGTCGGTTTGAAGAAAAAGATCGAACAATCCAGCTTCTTCAGGCGTAAGAGAAGGTAAGCACCAATCAGAATCCATTTGACGCTGGTTCAAATACTGCCGAGCCAGACGACGAGGATCATGCTGAAGTTGAGCAAGATTTTCTGCTTGTGCGCGAAGCTGTGGCAAGAATTCAGTTTCAAGGGTGTGGGGATAGTTCACTAGAACGGCTGTGCCGAGTGAAACCTCTTTCACTGTAGCAAATTCAAAAATCCCAAAGCCGATCGTCAAGCAGTAATCGCCGACTGCCAATGCCTCACCTCGGAAGCAGGAACGCGGCAACATCAGATCATAGGGAGCAATACTGGAAGTTGATGTCACTGTTGCAATCGCGAATTGCCCTTCCGCCTGATTATTTTGGGGCCTAATACCAAAACCAACCTGAAAAACAGGAGGAGCTAACCCTGCAAGATTTTGTGCTAGAGAATCACTAATTTTACCGTGACCTAATCCAATAAAAATATTATCACCAATCACAGTGCCATCTTCCACGACCTTCAATCGAACAGTCAGTTCTTGTACTGGAGTTCGACAAGAGCGGAATAGATGACTAGCAGCTAAAAAATCTGATGCTGTATTCAAGCGGAGTCGCTGCCGAATTGGCTCATTTGAATAGTAACCACGATCGCAATCAACGCATTGTAAATGCATAGACTGGAAAGGCGAGAGATCATACTCCACAGAGGAATCGAACCAACCGATCGCAAAATGCGCCTCTGGGAAAAGATATTCAGCAAGAGTGTTTTCAAGAGAAAAACAGTAAGGCAAAGGCTGTTTCAAGGCAACAACAAACTGCTCCAAAAGCAGAGTCATGGTTAAACGCGAGAAGAATTTAGATTGGCGAAAATCGAGGTTGTGACTTTCACCAAAGTTATAGCCAATTCCAAAAATATCTTCAACTTATGGTGAAAAGTAATTCTGTATATTTCACCAAAAATTAGAAAACTGCTTGAAAAATCCAATCAGTCACGATAGAACATAAACATTGAGCCAAATCTAATAATTAGGGTTCAGATCCTCCTTTAGGAAGGATGTTCGCCCTTCTAAGTTGAATAAGCTAAGAAGCAATCAGTTGTATTTCACTCTTGCACCCACTTTCACCCCTATACGCTAGGTTAAAAACCATTGGTTGACGACTCAGCGGTGCTCTGCGTCGGATACCCTAGCTCGATTGCAGTTTCTTTATCGAATTCAGCATCATTTTACCGTTAGAGTATTATTGAGGAACACATTAGGATGAGCGCTTCAGAACATTCAATCGATCGAAATTCTCATCACAGTAACGAGTCTGGTGCAGTAATTAATGGCACTGTATCATCGAATCATACAAGTAATAGATCGCAAGGAACTTCCATCGAGAGTGATCGTGTGGAAGCATCACTTAGTCAAGCAGTATCAACAGATTCCAATACATCTCGCTCACACAGGACCTCCAGCCCTCAAACCTCAGAGAGTGAGATATTCAATCACATTTCTCCCGACCAGTTAAAGGACACGAAAGCCGTTAATTCAAGTCGCATTCAAACAGAGGCGAACTTGAGCGATCGACTTGGAACCAATGGTGATTTGCTCGCTCCGGGTGGCGGAACGAATACCATCATCTCAAGCCAAGGCAATGACATCATTCTGGGCAACGCAGGCGGCTTCAACACCATTACCACAGGCGAAGGGAGCGATTTGCTCGTGCTAGGTCGAGAAACAACAAACCGAGTCTTCGATTTCAATCCTGAGCAAGACCAATTTGGAATTAATGATAGTTTGAGCAAAGACATTGTGATTGGACAAGGACAAAACCCAACTAAAGGCGGAATCGACCAACCTTTAGATAGCGAAAACAATACGGTCATTATTGATCGCTCAACTGATCACATTTTGGCATCGCTTACCTTTACAAACACTGGTGACATTAGCGATCGCAACTTTGTCCGTGTTGAGAACAGGGATCTGCAATCCCTACAGAACAGATCTACTACCAGCAAAGAAGCTTGACCGCAAAATTATTACCCTACTCAGGAGCAAAACTTATTATGGCAACTGGCTCAACCCACTCATTTGATCACCATTCGCAGCAAGAATCTGTCGGAGCCGCAATCTCAGTAACATCTGCCTCAAATGCTTCCTCAAATTTAGGCTCAACAGGCTCATCAATTCAAAACGACGATGTAAACCAAGCTCTGATTCAAGTCACTAGCACGGACTACGATCATAATCACGCCAAGCCTGCTGGCACAATCGACTTACAGCAAACTGACCATGAGGAGTTTCGGCAGCAGAACGGAACGGATCAGAGCGATCGCATTACAGGCAGCGACGGAAATGACTTCTTGATGGCGGGAAGCCAGTTGATTCAAGGAACCGCAAGCGGTAACGGACCCGGTGAATTTCCATTCGCAAATGACAGTCCAGCAACCACCTCTGTGAATTTTGAACTAAAAGATGGTCAGCTTAAAATTGACGGGGTTGCCAATAATCTGGATGGCGCTCCCCTGTTTTCTCAAGACGAAACCGTGATCGACCGAGCAGCAAAAATTCTGAATGGGTCAGACCCAGAGACATTAATCGAGGGATTTCTCAAAGTCCCGCAAGATAGTGAAGGCAATACTTTAACTGGAACTCATCTTCACTTCAGCCCAACCGAGGATTCACGCGGCAATTTTGCGGATGCAACAGTTATTCGGTACGTCGAGAATACGTCAACAGGTAATCGGTCTGCTCAATTAACAGGAGAATTTGACCTCAACCCAGAAGAGCAGGCTGCTTTTGCAGCTGGAAATCTCTATCTCAATCTGCACACGAATGTAGATGTTGATCAAGACGGTCGAGCCGGATTTCCAACTGGAGAAAATCGCGTCAATTTTAATCAAACCGTTGTCAAAGCCTAAACCTTAAAGCTTGAGCAATCTGAATCGTGCTGCCTTCTACCTACCATGATTGGCAAACTTTTAATTGGACGTTACTTGGTGCTTGAGCAGATCGGTGCTGGAAGTTTTAGCAAAACCTTTCTCACTCTCGATAAATATCTACCACAGTCACCGCTCTGTGTGGTCAAATCGCTCAATATTGATCCTGAGCAAGATTTGTCGATCGAGCAAATCCGTCCCTTATTTGAGCGAGAAGCCCAAATCCTGCAAAACCTTGGACAAAAAAGCGATCGCGTTCCACGTCTGTTAGCCTACGTCGAAGAAGACTCACAGCTATACCTCGTTGAAGAGTACATTAATGGAACTGCGATCGATCAAACATTGGTACAGAAACAAATTCTAACATCGAACGAAGTGGCTGCCATCATACATGAGGGTCTGGAAATTCTTCAGGTCATTCATGCACAAGGACTAATCTATCAAGATCTTAAACTGAATCATTTGATTCGCCGTCATCGGGATGGAAAACTAGTTCTAATTGATTTTGGAGCAGCGATTCATGTTGAAGATCTCGATCGCGAAAACATTACGTTTGGTACGCTCGAATACAGCCCGATCGAGCAGCAGAACGGCTATCCAACTTTTAGCAGTGACCTGTACGCTTTGGGCGTTTGCGCCATTCAACTTCTAACTGGAGTACCACCGGATCAGCTACAACTTCATCCTAAATTTGGAGCGTTGTCGTGGAAACCCGCTCTTAATGCCAACTCAGTTGATCCGAGTCTTGTCGCAATCCTCGATCGATTAGTAGCTCCAAGGGTTAGCGATCGCTACTCCAACACGCGCGAAGTTCTAGCCGCTTTGCAGTCGCTTCCTCTGACACCCAAACCAGCTTGGAGCGATCAAAATAGGATTTCGTGGGAAGCTCTCAAAAACAACATTCGCTATTCACAATTGTTGGATAAATGGCACAGGGCTGCACACCCTTCTTGGGGAGCTACTGCACTGCTAGCGATTGGAGCAATTGTTTTGGCAAAGCCGTGGCTCTCTACGCCGTCGATGAGCAGTGCGATGGCGGCTCAAATTGCCACGATTCGATCCAATACTCAGCCACTAACACTTCTATCAGAGCAAAACATGTCTGCACCAGCACAATATTTAGCGATGACGGCTAATCAAACAATTTTAGAGAGAGACAGCAATGAGTTGCTTCAACTGCGGGATATTCGCTCTGGAAAAAGTCTTCATTCTTTTCAACTTCCTAGCACAGTGACAACATTGATTTCAGATTCAAAAGGTCAGTGGTTGGTTGGGAAAGCTGATCAAAATCAGGTGTGGGTCTGGAATACTACAACTGGAAAATTAGTTCATCGCTTACAGTCTCGCCAGCCCATTTCAAATCTCATTCTGAGTTCAGATGAGCGAACTTTGATAGCTACCAGTCCTAATCAGATTCAGATGTGGAACCTTGCGATTGGGAAATTAACTCATGCGATCACCACTACCGACACAGAAGAAATCAGAACGCCCCTATTGCACACACCCGTAAATGAACTGGTTTGCGTGAATAGCCAGCAACATCTACAGGTGATTGATTCTCAAACGGGCGAAACGAAAAGAGTTCTAGCAGGACATACAGACACAATCCGCCAGGTATTGCTAAGCCCAGATCAGCGATTCTTGTATAGCGTGGGTCGAGATCGCATACTGATGTGGAACCTCACCACTGGAGAATTGATAAAAGCCTTTCCTTCTCAATCTGCCCAAGTTGAGATCGCTGCCGTTCACGAAAATCGTATGGTGACCCTCCACACCAACGGCGCATTGAGAATCTGGAATCGAGAGACAGGAACACTTCAGCGCACAATTAGTTCTCTCGACGGGCAAACGCTCCTGAGTCCCGACGGTCGATATGTATTAAATTACGCAAAGGATCAGCATCTAAGAGTTTTACAAATCGCTTTTGATTAATCATGTTTAGCCGCCTTTCAGAAAAAACGTTTCATCGTATCCGATGGGTGTTGACGATCGGATGGTTCCTATTGATCGCATCCTTAATCTACGATCCAATTACGGTGCAATGGACACAGCCTCAAGCGAATTCTTCAGGTCTTCCAAGTCCGTTTCGACTTGATCCAAACATTTACTTGAACCCCCAGAATTGCGTCAAAATTCGATCTAACTGCATCTCAGAACAACCGTTTGCGCTTGGGACGTTGATCTGGTGGTCGATGATTGTCCCCAGTGCTATTTTTATTTTGCTGGTTTTCGGGCACGAGTTCTGGCGGCGCATTTGTCCATTATCATTTATGTCCCAATTGCCGCGTGCTTTGGGGATTCAGCGAAAGCGTACAGTCATTGATCCAGTTACAGGTCATCCTCGTCAAGAGGTTGCCACGATCGAACAGAACTCATGGTTAGGGCGAAATCATCTCTACGTGCAGTTTGGATTGTTTGTTTTGGGATTAGCAGCTCGTTTGCTATGGGTGAATGGTGATCGCATTCTACTCGCAGGTTTCCTAATCGCCACGATCGCTTGCGCGATTTTCGTTGGCTATCTCTATAACGGTAAAAGTTGGTGTCATTACTTCTGCCCGATGAGTCCTGTCCAACTTGTCTACACAGGTCCACGATCGCTGCTCGGTTCTCAGGCACATCGCTTGCATCCTGGTACATTGACTCAGTCGATGTGCAGAACAGCCAATCCACAAACACAACAGGAGCAGGGCGCTTGCGTTGCGTGTAAGACCGCCTGTTTCGATATTGATGCCGAAAACGCCTACTGGCAAGAACTGAAAAAACCAGGGCGGCGGTTGGTGCAGTACGGGTATTTGGGCATGGTCATTGCTTTTTATCTGTATTTCTTTCTCTACAGCGGGAATTGGGACTATTACTTTACAGGGTCTTGGGCACACGAAGAGGACGTTCGGGGCAAAATTGCTGATGTAGGCTTTTACATCCTCGGTTCCGCAATTCCAATCCCTAAATGGATAGCAATATTTCTGACGTTTGCAGTTTTGATTGCTGCTTTTGTTGTCTTGGGATGTTGGCTAGAGAAGCAGTATCGTTCATATCAAGTGCGACGAGGACAGAAAGTTTCAGCAGAACAGGCACAGCATATTGTCTTCACTGCCTTTACGATAGTGTCATTTTGGGCATTCTTCTCGTGGGGAGCGCGTCCAACTTTAAATCGGCTTCCATCCATGCTTCTCCTTGGAATCAATGCTCTGATTGTTCTGGTCGGGACACTTTGGGCAGTTCGTACCTTTGGGCGATCTCAATCTCAGTACAAGCGCGAAAAAGTGTGTCTCAGCCTGCGTCAGCAATTAGAGCACGTCGAAATTCCAAATGAGATTTTGGCTGGACGATCGCTAGATGAACTGAGCGTTGACGAGATCTATACACTTGCCAAAACACTGCCAAACTGGTCACATGAATCCCGACTTAGAGCTTACGCAGACATTCTGGCTGATGTCATTACTCATCATAAAATCAATATCGCCGATAGCTTCAGCTTCCTAGATTCGCTGAGGCAAACCATGCAGCTATCTGATTCAGACCATTTCATTGCAATTCAATTTCTCGCTGAAAAGCGCTCTGGATTATTTACCTCTCATACTCAGAGTTTCGCCCAAGCAGGTGATCAAAACAGCATCCCGACCGTTTCCTTCTCACGACAAACGGCTAAAACAATTCCCTACCGACCAAAACCTCGTTAACTCCAGCAATCGCGTCTCATGATTAAGTTCCAATCGATCACCCTCAACCAGCAAGAACACGGGCAACATACGTTAGCTCAAAATGATCCCGACCAAACAGAATGGCTGATCGGCAGAGCAACCCTATGTGATTTAGTTCTTGTTAGTCCAGGAATTAGCCGTGTCCATGCCAAGATTAAATTTATAGATGGAGTTTACTATCTTGTGGATGCAGGCAGCTTAGACGGTTCGTTTGTAAATGGCAAAACGATATCTCAACCGCATCCGCTACAAGTTGGAGATCGCATTCAAATTGGTGAAACGTTCCTGTATGTTGAGGAAATGCTTTCCCAAACAACGATCGCACAGGCAAGCACTAAAGAAAATGCTGCAAGGTATTGGACGAATGAAGATATTACAGTCTTTTGTTTCCGAATTGTTGACGAAACACCTGATACCAAAACCTTTTGGTTTACGAGTAATCCTGCCGAACCAACGATACTGTTCTACTATCAGCCAGGACAGTTTGTAATGATAGCAGTTGAGATCGGCGGAAAACCTGTTTCTCGCCCCTACTCAATTTCTTCTAGTCCATCGCGCCCTTACGCGATAGCGCTCACGGTAAAGCGAGTTCCAGCCCAATCGCCCGATACGCCTCCAGGAACCGTTTCAAATTGGCTGCATGATCATTTGCGTGTCAGTGACTCGATCAAACTGCTTGGAGGGGCATCTGGGCAGTTTACGTTTCTTCCAAATCTGCCACCCAAACTCCTGCTAATTTCCGCAGGCAGTGGGATCACCCCCATGATGTCAATGGCTCGATGGCTCTACGACACTGCCTCGGATACAGATGTCGTGTTTTTGCATGCCGCTCGCACTTCCACAGACATTATTTTTCGCGATGAACTCGCATGGATAACAGCACAACTGCCAAATTTTCATTTGAGAGTAACAGTAACTCAGCAACCTCTCAAAAGTGCGTGGATGGGACTAGCTGGAAGGATTTCGCGATCGATGCTGGAACTTCCTGATTTATGCGATCGCACCGTCTTTGTCTGCGGCTCTGATGGATTTAGACAAAGCATTCGTGCTTTACTTGAGGAATTACAGTTTCCAATGCAGCAGTACCACGAAGAAAGCTTTGGGCAGCGAACGCCTGTTCAAGAGGTAATCGTTCCTGCACTAGAATCCGCTTCCTTGATGAATGGTAAACAGCCGTCATGCTCGGTTCAATTTACGCGATCGCAGCAAGAAGTAACAGCATCTCCCAATACATCAATTTTGGAAGTTGCTGAACAGGCAGGAGTGGCAACCATTCGGTATGCCTGCCGAGCAGGTGTATGCGGCGCGTGTAAGGTCAAAGTGCCAGCAGGGGAAGTGAAATATCAACACGCTCCGACCGCTCTCACCAGCGAGGAGCAAACGGCTGGATATGCGTTAGCTTGCATTGCTCATCCTGTGGGTCAAGTTACCGTCGAAGCCTAAACCGATTGAGCTTCAAATCGCGTCGGTTCATCTGGGTAGAGAAGTTGCACGACGCTAAAAACGTTGATATCGAGAATTAGATTCTCCATGGCTAAGGAATAGCAGCGATCGCGTGAGTCATATTCGCCGATCGCTTTAAGCTGCCGATGGGTCGTGTATCCCCAAAGCTGAAGCCACGAATCATCCGGTTCGACTTGCATTGCAAAATAATAATCTCCAGCGTGGTCTGTATCATCTACCCAAAATTGCGGTACTCGAATTTCGCTTCTATCAATGCTGAGATCAGGGATCAGAACAAGGCTCTTTTGACCTAGCTGAACTGAACTACCGTTAATGCGTGCCCAATCTTCAAATAGCAGTGCTGCTTGAGAATTGATTTCTGATCGAAGCCACGGAAGCACAGTTTGTAAGCTGATCTGATTTATGTAACTGTTCCACTGTGCCCACTGGGAGGAATGAGTTCGGTTACTCATCCAAGCTTGCTCTTGAAGATGAGATGAGATCGCAAATGAAGGCTGTTGAATTGAAAAGTTTGGAAGCATTTTTCGTTAGACCTATGGCGAAGCAACATAAATGAGCGAAAGTCACAGACGCGAACCTTTGATCATTCAAAGAAATGGACTGGTTAAATTTCCATGCCTACGTTACAAAATCATTAGCTGATAGTTGTGAATTATCAATTAGTGCTGCGAACTGATTCCCATTACCAAATCCAGCCTCCGCTCCATTTGAGTTATAATTTTCTCAACGTACCGATCTCATCGCATCAAATGCCTTAAGAATTGGTTCAGCGACGTAGCTAATTGGAGTGCGGGATTGGGTTTTCATGTTTGCTGTTAATGTCATTCCAGGCGCGATGGTAAAACGTCTCCCTTGGCGCTCTAGAAAGGGCTGATCGAGCCGAATTTCAACTGGGAAAACAGTTTGCCCATTACGCTGATTTGGATCAGCAGGGACAGCTTCGCTGCTAATTTTAGTGACGATTCCAGAGATTGAGCCGTGTTCAGTAAATGGATAAGCATCAAGCCGAACTTCAACAGGAATCTCGTTGCTTAAGCTTCCTACATCAGCATTAGCAACCTGTATCCGTGCGATCAATGCTTCGTTCGGAGTGACCTTCACTAGCGCCTGACCTGGCTGCGCGAAAAGTCCAGGGATTCTTGTTGCTAGATCAAACACAACACCGCTTGTTGGAGCTTTGACTTCTTGCGCTTGCAAATCAAGTTTGGCTTGTTTGAGTTGGGCATCAAGTTGGGTTAATTGGCTTTGATTAGTTTGCAGCGTGTTATCAATTTGGGCATCAAGTTGGCTTAGTTCAGCTTGAGTTGCCCGCGACTGATCCGCGATCGTTTTCTGCCCATCGATCTGAGTTTGCAGGCGATTTACATCGAGTAAGCGCCGCTGAACTTGATTCTGATTAAATTGATTCTGCAAGGCGTTTACCTCAGTTACTCGGCGCAGATACTCAGTTCGCGAAATTCCTCCAGATTGCCTTAGTGCCGTCAAATTAGAGAGTTGCTGTCGCTCTGCGCGTAGTCTTGCTTGATTCTCCACAAGCTGGGCATCTGCTCCGGTTGTCTGAGTTTCTAGCGCACTCACTTGAAGTTGACTTAGCGATCGGAGATCATTCAATCCCTGCACAAATAAAGTGTACTGCTGTAATTGTTCAGGAGTAAGATTTTGAGGCTTTCCGGTCAACTTCGCAATCAAGAGATTTCGGCGTTGCACCTGACTCAACAGCTCTTGTGGAATCTTTAGTTTAGGATCTGTCAGATTCACACTGCGTCCTTGTCGAGCTAGCCTGAGCAGAGAAACTTGTTTTGAAATCGGCTCGCGCTGCCGCATCAACGCTTCAAAACGGTTGAGAAGCTCAGTTTTATCAAGCTGCATCAAGGTCTGTCCCTGCTCTACAGTCTGTCCATTCTGCACTAACACTGCTGTTACGACTCCACCAGCGCGGGATTGAACGGACTGAGATGAGGACAACGGTTCAAGCTTGCCACGGGCGGTCACAACCACATCAATCCGAGCGAGAATCGACCAACCTAAAAGCCCTGCGCCTAACCCTAAAATAAGCAGCTGCGATCGCCGTACCCACACTTCAGCACGAGGCAAATCAAATTCGGGGCGATCAAGCTGCACATCCACTTGCTCTGCTGCCGCTTGTATCCGTTGACGCAGGGCGTGAGCAACTCGAAAGAATAAGCGAGGTTTTTGCGAAGTCATAGTTTCAACTAGATTCTTGAACTTGTCTTGTGTATAGGCAGTAATACAACTGGCGTTTTGCCATGAGTTCGACATGAGTGCCCTGCTCCATCAACACACCAGATTGAAGGTACAAGATTAAATCCGCGTGGCGTAAATTTGCGAGGCGATGCGTGATGAAGAAGACAGTTGTATTCCGAAATCGATTCATCAAATTCTCGACGACGCGCCGCTCTGTTTCATAATCGAGGGCGCTGGTTGCCTCGTCGAGAATAACCAGACGGGGATTGCTCAGAACCATTCGAGCGATCGTAATTCGCTGCCGTTGTCCACCTGATAAAGATGCGCCACGCTCCTCAACTCGCGCGCTGTAACCATCCGGCAGTTCCATAATAAAATCATGCGCTTCTGCCACCTTTGCAGCTTCAACAACAGCTCGATCGTCCGCATCCGAAAATAGAGTAATGTTGTCACGAATGGTTCCTTCAAATAAACCGGGTTCTTGCGGGACAGTTCCAATCTGCCGACGTAGCGAGGCAAGACTGATTTTACTAATGTCGATTCCATCAATGTAAATCAAGCCTTGAGTCGGAGAATACAGACGTGTCAAGAGCTTAACCAAAGTACTTTTACCTGAGCCACTCTGACCAACAATGCCGACAAACGCCCCTGGCGCAACATCAAAGTTAATATTGACTAATTGCTGTTGCTGACTATTAAATCCAAACCCTATCGTTTGATACTGCACCCGTCCAATGATCTCAGGAAGTGCAACTCTTTCAGCATCTTCAGGCGAAAATTCCGCCGCTGTATTTTTGATATCTGACAGTAGCTCGATCGATAAATTTGCTTCTTGCACTCGCTGTCCCAAATGCGACAGTCGAATGAGGGGACTCGTCACATATCCACTGATAATCCGAAAAGCAATCAGCCCACCTAACGTCAATTCACCATTCAAAACCAGGCTACCGCCAATCCACAAGACCACTAAACTACTAAGATTATTGATGAACGCACTCATCGCTTGAAATACAGATCCTGCGATCGTCGTCCGAAGACTGCTGCCCAAATATTGCAGATAGCGATCGCGCCAATGTGCTTGCGCTAAAGACTCGATATACTGTGCTTTCACGGTAAAAATACTATTTAGCACCTCAATCAAATAAGACTGCATTCGAGCGTGCTGATCTGATCTCTTCCGAATCAACCTATCGAGAATCGGAGATGCAAATAATGTAAGTAGCGCAATCAACGGCACAAACCCCAACACACAGAGCGTGAGAAAAGGGCTATAGAGCCACATCACTCCCACATACAGTAGCGAAAAGATAACATCCAAGGCAACGGTAATCGAAGTGCCTGTAAGAAACTGCCGAATCGTTTCCAGTTCTGAAATTCTCACTGCCAGTTCTCCCACAGGACGCTTCTGAAAGAAGGGGAGCGGCAAATTGAGCAGATGTCGGACAATTTCAGTTCCGACAACCAAATCAACTCGGTTGGTGGTGCTATTGAGTAAGTACGTCCGCAAAACAGTCAAGACGGATTCTGCTGCTGTCACCACCACTAGCAACCCACCGAAGACAGGTAATGCTCTGGGATTAGAATTAATGATGACTTTATCGATAATCTGCTGAGTCATCAGAGGATTCGCAAGTCCCAAAAGCTGCACTACCATTGAGGCAAATAAAACTTGCAGCAGAATGCCTTGGTGCGGCTTGAAGTATGGCAAAAACCAGCGCCACCCGAACTGCTGCATTGGGCTATCTGCATGACGACGAGCAATCAGCGCATAACTGAGTTGAATACCAGAGCTATTTTCTGCGATCGCAAGTTGCTCAGTCACCTGCTCCGGCTCTAAATGCAGTAAGCCGTCAATAGGAGAAGCGATCGTAACCGATGTAGAAGTCGCCTCATACAGAACGCACGGAATTCCATTCAGAACAAGTAACGCTGGCATTTGCAGCCGGAGTAGCCCCTTAGCAGTTGGAGAGAATCGAGTGACCTGAGCTTGCAGTCCAAATGCTTCTGCTATCCGAACATAGCGCAGCATCCGCTGATCACTGAGCTTTTCTAGCCGAGTATACCAACACCTGAGAATGTCTGGACGGTAAGGAATTTGCAGAGATTCGCACAAATTCCAGAACGTCATAACCCAATATTCGGAAAGCTTTGAGGACTGCGATCGATGAGCAGGATAAGATTTACGCTCTAACAGGAGTGGTGTCGGTAACGATTGAGAAGGAGTTAGAAGCCGCTCTAGTCGGTCAATGACGGTTGAAGTAGATGTGTGACTTAGGGGATCTGCCTCTAATATCGAGTTGAGAAAAGCACGATCGATGCCAATCAAGCGAGTAGGAGACAGATTCGTGTAGATCGCTGAGAAATCTTCAGTTGTTTGAATTAAAGTACCAATCGGCTGCAAATTACCACTACTCACGAACCATACATAGCCCGATGACAGGGTTTCAAGCATTTGAGGTTGATAGGTAATTGCAAAATTCTGCTCAATGATTGTCTGAATAACGCGGCTCAAGTCAGGTCGATTGACTTGAACTGGCAACGCTGCAAAGAAACGAGATAGAACATCATAAAGCTCGATCGCACTAACACACTCGTTCACTACGGGCATTAATTCCGCGCTCAGTAATTGCTCAAATTCATCCGCAGAAAGCGATAGGGTTAGCGTTTCATCCAGCCCTGCCGATCGCACTGATCCAACCCTGACGCGCCGCAAGAGTCCTTCCCATCCAAACGTTTGCCCAGTTTCTAATCGAGCGATCGTAACTTGCTGTGGCTGAGTTGAACTAACGATACGAATTTGCCCTTGGACAACGCAATGAACTGCGATCGGAAGCTCACCTTCGGCAAAAATGACCTGTCCTGGCTGAAAGTCATTGAGCGTAAGTTTTGAGGCGATGTGCCGACAAGCTTCAGGAGAGAGTCGATTAAATGGAAAGGAACTGAAAAAGATGGGTAGGAACGATCGCACTTCTAGATTAGTCATACGATCGCCTCCGCAGGTGTTTGATTAGCGTTGAGCTGAAGTTGTCCAGGTTCAGCAATGCTAGAGTGGAGTGTAGAGCGCAGCCACCGATTGAATCGCTGATTGCGGAGGTCAACGCGAACCCATTCCGTCAATCGCGCCGCGAAAAACTGCTCAATCCGAATGATCCAAGCTTGATCCTCAAGTACGATAGGTCCATAAATTTGTCCAACTTGTCCTTGGTAAACGATTTGAGCAACAGGCATCGGCAAGTTAGACAGACGCACTAATCCAATCCATCCTTGCGAATCGCGTTCTGTCCCCTCTGAGTACTGGGTAGCAAGCGATTCAAACGATACCTGATCATCCCGAAGCTGAAATAGCAATTCTTCGGCAAGCTGGTGATTTGAGGTGCGAATCAGGGACAACACAACCTGATCAAACTCTGACTTCCGTTGCAGAAACTCGGCATTGATTTGGCGATCGAACTGTGTTTGCTTCAGCTTCTGAATTCGTAGCTGTCGAACTGCTTTTTCCAGATCTGCTTGCGTTAGCTGCCGTTGACTTGCCCAGTCTCTCAGAAACACCTGGAAATCGTCGGGCGCAATTGCACGATCGCGCCCTGTCAAATGCTCAAACACTTCGCCTTCGCTAATCGAAACTGAGGTGAGTATTGAGTCCAGCAAGATTTGCTCTAGAAGCGATTCTAGAAGTTGATGACGAATCAAAGCTGCTACCACTTGTTCGCCAGTCAGCTTTAAAGTTCCAAACGTTAAACAGACTGTCATTTTAGTTGAGTTGCAATAATCATTTCAAATCAAAGCTGGCTGAACTCGAACGATCGCGAATTCAACTCAGTTAGGGGTTTAGACTAGCTTCCGCACCGTTAGCAATACGCAATCGCGTATATCCTTCAGTAAGTGGAGTCAAAGATACGGTTTCGGTGTTGCGATTTGAATCAATCAGGCTAATGCAGCGATCGCTGCTTCGATTACATAAGGGTTATCACGCTCTGAAATACGATACCTATCCCCATAGAGAGATTTCAAAGCAACAGAATGAGCTGATGGAGACTCTATCGATCGGAAGAAGACATCGCAAATTGAGCGCGATAGTATTTCAGCGTTTGCATTTTAAACACACGAACATCTTTCTGCACAGGTTCGTCCACCAAGCTACACCTCCAGCAAGTACTAGACGTTGAAGTACTCGCTTTGTCAAAATTAAACGTTTTTAGGGGACTGACTGCTATGAGTCGTTGGGTCTTGGGCGGCGGACTATCTATGTCTGTCGTGTCACTTGCTTTGTATGCGATGACAGTAGGGATTCCAGTTCAGAAGAGTGGAATCCCAAACGAGATGGAAACTATCTATGCCAATATGTTGCAGCAGGCAGAATCTTTGGCGAGTCGAGATCGCTTTGCTCAAGCTCTCCAGAAGGTTCAAGGCATTCCTCGGAACAGCCGCCATTTTTTTCAAGCCCAGCAATTTCAGGAAAGCTGGTCGAAAGAAGTTTTACAACAAGCTTTAGAACAATACCGCCAAGGCAGCCTTGATCAAGCCTTAGTTTCGCTCAAACCTATTCCATCTAGCGCAAGCATCACTTCACAAGTCAAAGCATTTCGTACCGCTTGGACGCAGGAAGCCAGATTTTTGAATCAAGCTCTCTCTGCGGCTGCTAATCGGGACTGGTCAAATACACTGCGATCGCTCGAATCTCTGCGCGGAACTGGAACCTATACCACACCACGAGTCCAAACACTGCTCGAACAAGCGATCGCAAATGCTTTTGATCCCTCAGCGACAACTATTCGCCTCGCGACTACGCCAGTCATTCAATCTGTTCCATTTACGCTATCCATTCCCCCGCTGACGCAATTTACACCGCCCAAGTTAACGCCACTAGCAGTCAATACTGAAAAAGCAATCGCGCAATCTGAACCTCACACAGCAGCAACAACTGTTGCGACAAACTCATCTGCTGCACCCAATCGAACGGCTCCTGTTCCAGTTACTCCCCTTCTTCCTGTTCCTTCTCCTCCGCCAGCCCCTTCGACAGTTGCCCGTTCTGAAGCAACTCAAACGCCAGTAGCGATACCTCAAGCGATCACAACTTCGCCCCAAACTCAGTCATCCTCTACTGCATTAACGCCACCACCCACAGTGAGTGGAGAGCGTACCTCTGGAGAAATCGCTCAAAGCGAACTGCTACAGAGAGAGCAAACGGCAACACCTCAGGCACTTCAGCCATCACGCGAACTCACAGTTCCTTCTCAGTCGCCAGCACAGCCACAAGGAGAACCCTCTCAAGCGGAACGCAACGAAGTTCAATCTCCTCAGCAAACCCTCCAGACAGAAACAGCTTCTCCTCAGCCTCCATCTGTACCACGATCACCAATAGAGATCAAAAATCAAGCTCCTCAGATTGAAACGCCTCCTCCTGAACCTCTGAATGCAGATTTAGTTGCTGAATTCTCTTCAGCAGAGAGAATATTGATGCTCAAGCCTCTAGATACCCAAACGCTGCAAAAAGTAACGGATGTTGTGCAAGCTAATGCAGGCACACCTAAATCTTCTCAGCCAGTAGAGAGCAATGCTGCTGTTTCGACAAGATGATTTAATGCGATCGCGCTATCCACTGCAAGGATCGCACCATTCAGTTTCAATTCAAGAGTTAAACTTGTGAGCGAGTGCCTTCAATTCCGCTATATTCAGCTATTTCTGGTCGTTCTAGCTTGTTTTGGAGTGATCAACCGGGCAACTATCAGAGCAGAGGCTCGTCCGGACAGCAGGGCGAGGAACCAAGCCATTTCTTATCCCAATCCTGCTGTCCGCTCCAGGCCAACAGTTCAACCGATTCAATACGGCAGTGTGATTCCTGGAGTATTAGCACCAGGCGGATTTCAATTTCGAGGAAGATTCTTTGATGCCTACCGCTTTCGAGGGCTTCAAGGCGATTACATTCGCGTAAGTGTTGTTGGATCAACAGATTCTCGCTCCAGGAACTCACTCAAGCTCAAACCTGCTTTTGTACTGCTGGATATGAATAACAATGTGATTGGTGAAGGGAAGCAATATATAGAAGCCATTAATCTTCGGCTTCAAACTAAGCTGTCAGCGACTGGAATTTATACGATCGTGGTTACAAGCAGTCAGCCGGGAGACATTGGACGCTACAGTTTGGCACTTCAGCGAACCTACAAAACAATCTATCAAGCAGAACCGCATCAGTCGCGGCAAAATAAATTTTGGTGAAGCTTTTTTATACTCTTTTCACCAAAGTATACATCTATGGCTGAAGCCGTTATCCTATACTCTGGAAATGTTGGTGTTTGTGTTGATACCTAGCTCTTCCAATCACCAAACCCTCAGCCAGGGCTAATGTGCTGATTGGAGAATCGCATTATGAGCGCAAAAGACTTATTCCATGATGCGGTTAAGCAAGCTCTTATTCGCGATGGGTGGACAATTACAGACGATCCCTTAGTCGTGCGTTATGGTCTAACAAACCTCAAAGTGGATTTGGCGCAGAACGAATAATTGCAGCACAGCGAGACGCTGAGAAAATTGCAGTGGAAATTAAAAGCTTTCTTGATCCGAGTGCTGTCAATGATTTTCATGCGGCGGTCGGGCAGTATCTCCACTACCAACTTGCTTTCAACTACAATCGGTGGAACCGGAAGCTTTTTCTGGCTGTTCCGAAGGAACTTTACGATACTCAGTTTGAGAAACCCCTTTTCCAGGACAGTATTCGGACGTATGGAATTAGGATTTTAGTGTACAGCACCGAAAACCAAGAGATTGTCACATGGATCGAGTAGAGCAGTACCGAAACATTGTTAAACAAGTTCTTCAGCGCTATTACGATCTGTATCAGCGAATGCAAGATGCAGAGACAGCACTGTTATGTGATCCTGCAGCTGATCAATATCAGGTGATTCAGACTGGGTGGGATGCTCAACAGCGAAGAATTTACACAACACTGCACCTTTCGTTGAAAAACGGAAAAATTTACATTCATAGCGACCCAACGGAAGAGGGAATCGCAAACGTTCTGATTGAGGAAGGTATTCCTAAAGCGGATATCATCTTAGAGTACCAAGCTCCAACCCTGAGAAAGTATTCGGGGTTTGCTCAGGCTTAGGAGACAAAGCACGACGCTCATAAGAAATGCGATCGCAAAAAAAACTACCCGCTAGACATTCTCTCGTTTCTCAGGAAATCGAGTTCAGGTGGTTTTGAAACCAGTAGTAAGGCAAAAAGAGCCTTAATCTGGGTAGGAGAGGGAAGGTGTCGCCATATTTCTACCCATTTCGCGGGTTCGCTCCAACTTAGGAAGACTTCGTGAAGCGTCTCCAAAATTTGAATTGGCGTTTGGCTGTCAGCTAATGCCTGGTCTGCCACTGGAATCAGCATCTCTATCGGAGCGATTTCCTCTGAGGAAGCTTCATGATGAGTGCGATCGATCGGATCTAATAGCGTTTGTAATAATTTTCGGAATTGCCGACTGATGTAACCTTGGCTCACCCCAACTCTTTGAGCGATCGCGTCTTGAGTTGGTTTCTGATCAGTCAATTGCAGGTATTCAACCGCCTGCTTAATTGCCGCAGTCAGCCGTTCTGTTCTAGTTGCAGCTTCTAGCGTGACTTCTGAAGCTTTAAGGGGTTCAGCCGCTAAATCAATTGGAAAATCCGTGATCAGAATGACTTGCAACTGTTCGGTAGGTCGTCGCTGCGATCGCAGTCGTCCAATTTCCTGAATCAGTTCAGCTTGAATCGTTTGGTACAGCCAAGCCTGAAATTCGGGGGTCGCCTCGGTCGCAATGTCACCTATCGAAACCGAATACTCTGCCAGCATCTCTGTCAAATTAGGACAAGGTGCACCCACAATAATCAGAGTTTTAGTTTGCAAGAAAGTATTCACCCCACGGCTATCTCGCCAATGTGCGCCATCCGCATCGAATTTTTTGAAGTCAATGACTTTTGTAGTGGGATCAATCGATCGGTAGTGATCCACCAATGCAGCTAAACGCCGCTCCTGCTGTTTGCCGCGCTGCATTCCCATTCGCCCTAAATCTGTGATGTGAAATAATTTCAAATTATTGGAAACTTTAGTTTGCTCACGACACACAAAAATTTGATCTATCGAGCAGTTCAGCTTTTGAGCAAGTTCCTCTGGAGTTAGTGTGGCATCAAGAAACACCGTTGCTTTGGCAGCCGCCACGATCGAGCGATGGCGAGGATCAGGAAGGGTCATCGTGAGCGACTGACGATGGAAGGAAAGATAGCCGCCAGGAATTTTGCCTTGTAGAATCAGCACGAAGTCTGAAAACCACTGTTTTAGAACTTGCTGTTGAGCTTGTTCGGCTTTGGTGTAATCGCTCTCAAGAAACTGCTTGCGTAAGTTTCTGGGCAAATCTTGTAGGTCAGCACCATACTGAGCCGTTGTGTTGAGAAAACTTAGCGTAGGCTGAAGGGCTTGCTCCAGCAGCATCGGAGCGAGGGTTGGCAATTGTGGAAATTTGGAAATGACCTCATCATGCGTCAAACCGAATTTGCGATCGGATGCTCCAGAAAACAAATCTAGAAGCGCAATAAGAAGCGGAGATAAGACTTCCAAAAGTTGAGGACAATGTTTCAGCAAGTGTGCGAGTAGAGCTTCAACATCGCTAATTGTGACCTGAATTTTCTGTGAAACCTTAAAGTTATGTCCAGGTTCATCCCAGGCTAGTAAAACGGTAGTGTAGTCGTAGTCGATCGCAGGTGCAAGACTATCGGGGTGAGATCGCACTTTTGGCGAGGATAGAGCAATCCGGCGCTGGTTGAGAAATCCATAGCCATTGCCTTGAGCGTGAGTACAGCTTTCTTTTAATGGGCAAGTGCCGCAAATTAAAGCAGCTGTATCTGCACCATGAACATTCTTCGATCTCAGCACATTAATCAATTGATTACGGTTACAGTTAGGCGCGACTGTATAAGCTGCTCCGGCGGAAGCGCGTTGCAGCCTTTCACTTCCATCTGGCTGAGTTTTCGTCACAAGTCCGCCATGCCGCGCCTCTAAGTCAATCCAGCCATTCTGAAGCTGAAGTGTTTCGGTTGTGGGATTGCGGTGGTCATTTGATAAGTAGAAAAGCTGCCGTACTCCAAACTCTTCAGGAGAAAGTTGTCCAGTGGTGTAAGACTTCCCGCTTCCTGTTCCACTTTGATCCAGAATATACCGATACCCTTGATGAACTGCTTGCTGCCAAACTTGTTTGCGATCGCACGACTCATATTCCACGATCGCAGTCGCTTGCAGTGCAGGAGTGGGTTGAAACCCACGAGCAGGCTTTGGTTTCGGAGTGAGGCGACGAAGCAGATGTTTGAGTTCTTGAATTAGGAGATTTTCTTGTTCAGCCGCGATCGCTTCAAAGGCTTCAACACTGATCAATTGAGCCTTATTAAAGCCTACGGAGTCAAGTTCGTCAATATCACAAGCTGCTTTCGTGACTTGTCCCCACCAGCGAATTTGAACGGTATAGCCCCAACCCTGAAGGAGTTCCCAGGTTAAGCGATATTCACGCAGCACATCACGATTCTGAACCGCGCCTGCATCCGCGTTCAAAACAACTACTTGAGTATTAAGTTCAACCGCAGTTTGATCAAGAAACTGCTTGAATAACTGTGGACTTCTTGCCCACTGCCCCCCGGCGGCTCCAATAAATAACAAGCCAAACCGTTGTGCAGCAATTAAGGGTTTAAGAAAGCCTTCGGCTAAGTTAATTTCAGAACTTTGGACAGTTTCTTTCGATCGGTAAACTCCGATCGGTACTTCTCCATTGGGCAGGTTGATGCCTACACCCCCGATTTTCTCAGAACTGACCCAGAAATATTTGCCGTTGTCGGGTTTGATCTGTGCGCCGAGGATTCTGCCGTTGATATCAGGAATCGCGATCGCAATCCCTCGATATCGGCGCAAGTGCCCACAAGAAGTCACACCCGGTAACTCAGCAGTGATCCCAGGAATCTGAGCGTCAGCAGCCCAAGTCCATAAAAGTCCTTGCTGATGTACCCATTCAATTTGCTCCGGCGCTAAACCGCGCTTGCCCAAAGCTTGCTGATGCCGAGTTGATAAATATCCAGAACTTTGACAAATTCTGCGGAACTGTCGATCTCGCTCTTCAATGCTCAGGGTTTGCTTAAGTTGCGATCGCTCAACTCGTCGCGGTTCACGCTGGAACGTTGCAGAATTTTCCGAATCTTCGACCCACATCGAAAATCCGATCGCGTCTTCTCCAATAAATCGGAACCCCATCGGAGTCGCGTTGAGATCTCGACAGTGAATAATGTGCGTTGCTGTATTCTCACGACAGTCTTTGCGATCGCCCTGACAGATGGGGCAATCGCCTTTGAGAGAACGAAAAGATCGGCTCATAGCATCTGCCCTCCTGTGAGGATCCGAGACCAAAGCGCGATTGAGAGGACGGCGAGCGATTGAATGCGCGCTGCTTGGCAGATACCGCAAGGGTCGCTCACGCAAAACTCGCCCTGTCGATCGACAGGGATCAATAAATTAAATTGCATTATTTGCCTCTACTTCGTAGGCGCGAAGTAGGGAGCGTGGCAGTGGCAACTTGCCCGCAAACTTGATACGATGATCGTCAAATGGCGGAATTAGGCGTTCCGTCATCTAGTTCGGGGTAAGGGCTTCGGACACATTTAGATAGATCCAGCGACCAAACTTGAGCTATCTAGACGTGTTGCTCCTCTACTCCGGCGCAATGTACACACACGAACCCAAAACAAATTGAATGCCCCGTCACATGAGGCATTCAGTCGGCGTTTGCTTGACCATCTCTCTAAGAAACGCGCCATTGAGACTTCGGGAGTTTCGCTGTTGCTGGAGGAAATCAGGCTCTTCGACGGTCGGCGGTTTTGAAATGCGAAATTTTCGTACCCAGGCTTGGCACGACACAGTGTTCTGTGGCATAATTTTTCTCATGAAAAAGGGGCGCAATTCAAACATTGCGTTTTCTGAAAACCGTGTTGATAGCACGGATTCATTAAGTCGAGAACCATTTTTTGTGGGGTGATCCTTGGCAGAGGATTGCCCCTCTCGCTTTTTGAAGCGAATGGTTAAGCAGTTTTGAGAATGGGAAGGTTGGTTGAAATTAGGGGACTGGGGCGTTCCTCCTTTGGATGAAAGATCGATTGAATGGATTTCGCTTTACGACGACCGCGTACCGGAACCACTTTTAGGGTTAGTAAGAGATCGACAGTCGGTAAGCTAAGTGCCTGACAGATTTTCTCGATCGAACTGAGTTCAAATCGATTCATCGAGTCAAAGTCACTCACCCAGTTAGAAATGGTGTTCGCGTGCATCCGCGTATCCATTTCTAATCGATATTGACTTTTACCTTGCTGCTTCAGGATTTCTGACACATGACCGATGAGCAGAACCGAATCCGGTCGCATCTCAACGAATTCATTTGGAGTCTCTGGAGCAGTATCAAAATCAATCAGTTGTCCCACCCGTGTCAGACCAAATAAGCGGCAGCAATCGAGGAGTGCTTCCCGACCGAGCCGTTTCGTATGCCCGTAGTACAGCTTGATTAACTGATCTCGGTTCAACGAGGACTCCGGTAGATTCTGCTTAATAATGTCATAGAGCGTATCAGGATCTTTGATCCCGTAATGCTCCATCACTTTTGGCAGTTTACTAACCAGCATTTTGGTGTCCTTCGACAGATGGTTCGCCTTTAAAATTACACCTCGAACAAATTACTGTCAACGCCTAAACGCTCGAAAGATCTGCTATATCGACATTTTTGTAAAAAGTAGGTGGGGGTAATCTTCCGTTTAGCTAGGAAATACCTGCTTAGATAGGTATGGGTATAGCTGGAAAGAACCTGAAGTGACGAAATGATAGGCTATCTGTTGATCGATCGTTAGTTTGGAATTTTCCAAAGCTTGGAAAATCTGAAGATTGACCCTCTCTAAATTTTCCAAAGTTTGGAAAATCGGAGAATTGTAGCGAGTTGTAGAGGATTTACGCTGATCTTACTTCAGGTCGCGAGTTCTGGTGCATCTAACTCTCGAATTTTAAACTTATCAAATCAGCCGTGGCAGAATTAAGAAGCCATTGCTATTGGTGGGGAACGTAATCAGAATCATCAGCTAGAAGTCTGCGAAGGCATTAAAGATGCAGAACGCAACCTTGGATTCCATCCGATTATTTTAGAGGTAGAAATTTGTTGCGATCGTTTTCTTTCAAATCAAGTTGACTTTTCTATAAGTTAAAAGGAATATATGAGCGATCGTGATCCATCCTCAACAACCCTAGATACTCAAGAATTCGCCCGTCTCTCTCAACTCAGCCAGCTTAGGGCGATTTGGCAAGAACAACAAAGTTCTCGTGCAGAAGGTGGTTTACTTGCCATCAGTGGATTTGAGCACCAATTCCTTCTAGCGCTTCTGAAGGTTGTCCGTTGCTGGAAAGAGTTACCTGAAGCTGAACGACAAGATTTGCAACAATCTCAACGGGTTCTTACAGAAGCCTTATCAGACATTGTTGAGATAGGAGTGGTTGTTACGCTGACCCAAGTTAAGCGAACCCTATCAGAAACTATGCTACGTTCGGCACTTGAAGAACTCTGGGAGATTTTCAAGCTTGCTTCTGAGCATATACCTAATTTGCTAGACCATCTCAGATTTGTCATCTCAGGTAAATTTGAGGGTGAGCGGAGCGCTGAAGAAGTTATTCAAGGATGGGGGACAAAATCGCAGAATAAACAGAAACCAGAACTCACTAACTTCAAATCGAAGGTTTCTTGTGAATTGGTTACTGATCCGAGGGCTGAATTGAACAATGAGTTAGAAGAGCTGTGTCGTGATGAAGATGCAGGAACGACGATCGCACGCTGGCTTGGGTATCTTCTCCAGCTTGGTTCAGGATTTCCCCCAGAACGCATCAGCAGTTTTATTTGGCGCGAATTGGCTAATGATCAAGGACTAGCAGCATTTAGCGCAACACTTGCCAGATTACTGAGTCAATCGCAAAAGCGTCTTCATGCTCTGCGAGGTACATTGGGGCAGAGTATCGCTTTATCTAGAACTGAACTCTCCCAGCTACAGGAGTGTGTCTTTTCTCAACACATAACGCTTCTTTCTGGTCCATCTGGTTCAGGCAAGTCAGTGCTTTGCAAGCTGGCAATTCAACAGTGTTTTCAGAATTTTGATTGTTTATTTCTTAACCCAGCCGATATTGTTGCCTTTAGTGAAGCATCAGACGTTATTGCTGGTCGAGGGCTGAGACGGCTTGACGAACTTCTTGCAGCGAGGGTCATCGAAAATCCTATTTTAATCATCGATGATCTTAGCGATGTTGATGAGCAGAGCCTGAACACTGTTTTAGATCTTATTCACACAAGTCTAAACCTTCACACAAATAGTCATATCCGTTTTGTACTCGTTTCACATCCAAGTGGTGCAGATCGTATTCGTGAAAAACTTTCTGCCCAATTTGGCACAGATTTATCGCTTCCAGTCATAGAGTTACCACAACTTCCAATTCAAGTGCTCAAATTAACTGAGAATCTTCCAGTAGGACTTGCTGACTTAATTCAGCGGCACAATGAGTTTGGTCCTGCTCTGAATTTGAAGTTACTGGACTGGCTGATTCGGAGTGTGCAAGAAAAGCAGGTTGATGTCTCTAAGTTCAAGAGTGATCTAGATTTGTTGAACTGGTTTTGGCGTGATCATATTGGAGGCGATCGAAACTTTAACGAATCATGCCGTGCTTTGATAAAGGTAGCCGAAGAATTAGCAAACAGGTTTACACCCGACCTGCCGCTTTACTTTGATTCATCAATTGGGAGCGATGTTCTAAGCACTCTCACACGAAAAGATTGCCTTCGAGTTGTAGATGAAAGAGTCACCGTGTCTCATCGCTTCGTTGGAGACTGTGCAAGATTCCATTCTCTTAGAAGCAACCGTCGGGAGATTGAGACAAACAATCTGGTAGAAAAACTGATGAATCCGCTTTGGTCACAGCCTGTTAGATGGTTTGCTTTACAGGTTGTCCTAGAGTCAGAAAACCATGAAACGTGGCAAGAGACAGTATGTGAGGCACTAGAAGGAGAGTACTTGCAACTGCTAGACTCCTTCTTGGATGGCGCAATTCTGAGTACGCAGCCTGGCGTTGTTCTTGGAGAATGCCCTAGTGAACATCTACCACTGATTATTGAACGGTTTATTATTCGCCTTTTAGCGATCGCAACAACTCCTTTTCACTATGAAGCTGATGATTCTCAACCCACGTCGCTCCGGACAAAGCTTGCAGTACAAGACCAGGTAACAGGCACTCCAAAACCGCAGTTGTGGGAACCTGCTTGGCGTTGGCTTTTATCACAGAATCCAGACGATATTCTGGAAGAATCTTGCATTATTTTTAAGGCAGCACAGGCTTGGTTGAATTGGAGTACAGATGCGAGAAGGTTTCCGCTCCGAACAGAGGTAGCCGAGTTTATTCTTAATCTAGCACAAAGAGTGTTGTTACCTGATCCTGATCCAACAGCACGCACTATCAGTAGTGCAGAATTAGCTGAACTTATCAAGCTTCGACAACAAGGAGTATTACCTGCCCCTGAGCTAAGCAGAAGAAAGAATTACTATTTAGGCGACTTCAAATCAAATGCTTTTGCCTGCATCGTTTTTACTCTTCGGATTATTCCAGAGCGCTCAACCTGGCTTTTAAGAGCTTTAGCAGGTCGAGAAATTATTCCAGCAAATCGATTAGAGTCAACAGAGACTTCCTGCTTTCTGTCTAGGCCCGGTATTGGCGTACTTGAACCTTCACATCCAAAAGGTCCAGCAGGAGAGGTGAATCATGAATTCCGAGAATTTATGCTCAATCGGAATGGTTTTCACCTAACCACTGTGATTCTTGTGAATTCTCAACTTGGAGCAGAGTTACTGCTTGCATTAACTATTCAATCACCACGCTATCGCTATGAGAATGATTGGGATGATGATTGGCGTGACCATGGCCTTGGTACAGAAGGTTCGCATGATCTGGATGTTTGTACATTCGATTTTGCTCCCCTCCTTACTTTATTAGAGTTGTTGGGGAATAAGTTGTAGAGTTGTGAGATTCCTGCTTTTTGCCATCAGATTAAGCAGCCATCAAGTAAAAGTTCCAGAGCCCAGCAGCAGTCAGCATTAAACGGTCATCAAAATCTTTTATACGATTGCGATAGATTGCGCTCACCGCACCATAACGCTTGATGCCTGCAAACGCATTCTCACAGAGAACTCGCGATTGGCTCAAACTGCGATTTTCTTGTTTCTGCTCATCGCTTAACTCACCCCCTCTCGGTTTCTTGTGCGGAATGCGAATGTTCGTGTACTCGGACTGCAAGCCTTGAAACCCCAAATCGACTTCAATGGGAATCTCATCTGGGATATGAAACGCAATCTCTTCTTGGGCTTCAAAGCGCTTGTCGTGGAGCTTTCCTTCGCAGGCTTTGCTCAACACCAACACTCGTTTGGTTTGGTCTACTGCCGCTAGGTGCTTGCGGGTATGACGACGCTTTTTGCCGGAGTAGTTTTGCGTCTGCTGTTCTGCATCTTGAGGGCGTTGAATCGGACGCTCAGTTCCATCAATCATCACCCGTTCCACGCCTGGAAACATCTCCATGAAAGCGTCAATGCTGCGTAACTTGCGTTCGGGTAACACTAACTCATGCCCCAATGCAGTTTCGAGAATCGGTTGCAGTTCATGCATCCATTCATGCGTCTGAGAACGGTCAAGGTCAAACAAAATCCCGGCTAAATCAAAGGTCGGGTAGCATTTAAAGTAGAACAAAATGTAAAACAGCTTCGCTTCTGTGCTGTTCAACCTGGCTTTGCGCCCACCGCCCTTTGCTCGTTTTCGGACTGGCTTTGCCGCACTGCGGCTTGCCTCATACGCTTGCTCAAAACTCGGCAGCAGGGCATCAAAAGCTTTACGATTCAGTCCAGTCAAAGCTCGAAGCAAGCGATCTTGGTTTAGGGCGCGTTCAAGGTTCAACATCAGATGCAATTCACAGGATTTCTGTCTATTATCCTCTATTTCCCAACAACTCTATTGCAAATTGATGAGAAAGCTGCGATCGAGATAGTTGATACACTTTGCCAGGTTGCAACGCAGCGCAATCGTGAAGTCTGCGAAAGTCTTTACCAGCGGAGAGACCAATCAGAGGAGAATCTGGAAACAGAGCGATCACTGGCTCATCTTCAACCGGATACTTATGAACTGAGTTTAATCATTGGCAATACTAATAAACAGTTTCAAGGGGAGCGAAAATCGCTCTACTGGCATCGAAACTTGCCACTCTCTCCTAGAATTGTGAATTGTCTCTTGATGACTCTAGAAGCATGGCTTTACAGCCGCCCTACTAGAACTGACCTAGAGTATTCGATCGCGATTATCTTAGAGCGAAGCAGCACCGTTGCAATGCTTGGTGTATTGGTAACACTCGCTAAACGTGATCCTTCTCTTTTGACTGGCGCACTCCTTCCTCTCGTTTCATCCCTACAACTACTGATATGGCTGGAATTTGAGCTAATTGATAGAGGTCAGGATTATGGTTTTGATAGTGTTAATGCCCGCAGCTTTTCCCAAGCCGATATAGCAAAGCTGCTTGAGTTTCAGCGATTGCCATATCGTAAGATTGATCTTCAACGGTGGATACTCAGCTTATGGATTAATGGAGAGATCCCGTCTGAAGCACAGCTTCGGGTACTGGGAAATTGGGACTCATACCAACTCCCTCAAATTCCAGAAGTCAGTGCTAGTAGAGCTTTGAGGATTCGAGCTTGGTTTGAAAGAAGTAATTGGCAAGAAGGGGAAGACAGCGAAGGAAATCCGTGCCTACAATTTGTTGGGGAGATCCCAAGAGATTCAGAAGCAGATGATTCTCCGTTGTGGAATCTTCAACATCTTCAGGCAACAATAACCTGTCGAAAAATCATTGATGGAGAACAAGAGAAAACGCTAGAACTGCATAACTCATTAGTCAGCTTCTTGACAAACGAGGAGCGAATTAATTGTCTGAAGCAGAAACTTGAGCTTACAGCCTTCGGAAATACAATTTGGGCATCGATCGCGATTGTTCTAGAACCACCTCATCAGGAATTAACTCAAGAATTAGAGGCTGATTTAGAATTGCTAGCAGAGTCACTTGTAGATTTGCCTTTTGCTGTAGACAGTTTCAATCGTTATCAGCGGCATGGACTGGATGCCAATGCATTTATTGCTCATGCTGCTCCTGAAATCATCAAGAGACTTCAGACGAATCGAAAAATTCGCGTCGCTGCTTTTCGCTGTTTGATTGGAATTCGTAATGAAGATACCAGTGTATTTGTGAGATCGTGGCTCAAGGCCTATGGACTCAAACATACGCTCACACAATCGCTCATTAATGTTGCATCTCAAGTTGCTCGGCTTATCACGCTAACCCATATGCTGGCTTACGCTAGATATATCAGAAAAGCGACCAGACCTGATGGAACGCATATTGCTCCTCGTTCTCACGATATCGCTGCTGAAATTTGCCATTCTGAAGATCCTCAAACTGAGGAAGCCTGGCTCAATTTGCAAGATGACTTGGCAAATGAGACACTACAGTCGATATCTATTACTAATGCCTTTGAATGGATTCCGGAAACATTATCATCCGTTATTCAAGAAGTTCCTACTCGGCTACTCCGCCGTAGTGAAGAAGCTTTGGATTGGAAGTTTTTCGGGGCTGTACTGATTCCTGTGTTGACAGTAAAAGTAGAAGATGCTGAAGACGAGACGTTTCTTGACGCACTGGGCAAGCAAGTTATCTCTGCGCTGGTGCGTGATCGCGAAAAACTCTTTTTAGAACGTCAGAGCGACTCAGAAAATCATCGGCGCAGTGATAGGCAAGTTCATCTTTATGAATCTCAAAGTCACCTTCTAGATGCAGTAGTCGAGCCAAACAACCTGAATTTCCTAGCTCAGGTTAATCATCTTGTTTCCACACTCAGAGATTGGAATCTAGTCGATTGCATCATACTGTGTGATGTCATGGATGTTCTAATTTATCGTTTCACCAATGGATCTATTGTCGAAGAGCATGATAGTAAATTAATCAACGGGACAGCTGATATAATTGGAGCCTACCTCTCTGAATTTAGGAATCGGTCACTACCTGATTTACGAATTCTTGGTCGCATTAGCGATGCTTGGGAGAAGTTGGTTGAATTGCTATCACGAGATTCAAGACAAGTGAATGGTGTCGCGTGTGCAGATCAATCGCTTGTACGTTTCTTAAAACGTTTTCAAGAAGTTTTACTGTCTTATTATCAGGCTAGACAAAACCTCTATGATCTAGGCAGAATTAGTCAATACAAACAGCTTAGACGGATACTTCTCAAGATGCTAGTCCAGCGTTCGGATCTTATTCCTACGAGTAGGAACACAGAGAGTGAGCTTCTGGTTCAAATGCTTGCTGAACTTTGGGACTGTGATCGCAATTGGGTTATCGAGAAGCAGGCTCGACTTCAAGATTTAAGAACACTTCTTGGTCAACTACAACAGGCTGATGCATTAGGCTCTGGCGCTTTAGCAGATCAAATCGCCTATTTCCTGGCTCACCTCCATTGATGTGACACAAAACTCTACTAATCAAACAATTTGTCCACCTATAAATTTTCGGCTTATTCAGAGCAAATCATTCCAGATTTTCCAAAGTTTGGAAAATTCAACTGGTTCTTCTAAAAGGAGAGTGATTGAATAGAGTCTTCAGGACACTACTCCGATCGTAGTGATCGGCCCTCCGCATGGGAGCGATCGTCAAACTCAATTTTGCGTCGCTTGCTCGGCGTTCCCATCAAATAATTGAGCAGTTCGTCGGGTTTCTGATGCTTTGCACCTTGCAGTCGAACTTTCAAGCGAGTTGCCATCTGTTGCTGTTCGTCTGTCGCCGCAACGTGACGAAATGCTATTTTGACCAGCTTTTCGAGTAGCTGAAGAAATTCAATGCTGCTGTAAGAGGACTGCAACTGCTGAGTGGTTGGATCAAAGGTGATAATCGCTCGATTCTGCGAGTCAGACAAAAACACTTGAGTCGTGGTTTCGGTCAGTTGCATCGGAGCTTCGGTAAGCTGACTGAGCAAAGCTAGACCTCGCATTGTTGGAGTTGGATCAATGATTTTAGCAGACGATCGAGATGAAGCTGATGTATGAGTTGCGGGCTGCCGTTTTGGAGAGGTAGGAGACTTCGATTTTGAACTATGGTTAGCGCTCTGCGCGACTCCGTAAGAACTGCTTTCTTTTGACTTTTTGGAAGTGCTTCGAGAGAGCAGTTTCGAGGGGGTAGAATCAGAATGAGTCGTGCAATCGAGTGGAGTCAGTGCATCATCTTGATCCTTCAACGCTTGGTGTTCCAGTTGAATATATTCTGCTTTGATTGCTGAAAATTCAGATTCAGACAAAATCTCGATTTGCCAATCGTCTTCACGCAGTTCATTTTGCAAGCAGCCTGGATAGCTGAAGATAAAAGACTGTGAGGTGGGAAGAAGTTGCTTTAGGCGAAGCTCAATTCCCAGCTCTGGTACGTCCGAAGCATATTCTGGTAAAGGCTGTTTGTTCTTCCTCGCTTCGTTTCGCGATCGACGTTTTTGAGCTTCTTCCTGACGGAATTGCTTAATAGCAGGAACCAGTTCAAACAGAGAGCGATCGGTGTACAGCCCTTCACAGAGAACAATCCTACTTTTTCCAGTCGTGCGATGCTGGAGACGGATGATTTGATCTCGCTTAAACGGAATTGTCCCGATGTACTGCCGATGCAATTTCTCTCGATCCCACCAATAGAGCTTCACCGAATAATTGGGGCTATTGGCATAGGGAGAGGTGTACTCAAAACAATCATTGCGAAATCGACTTCCACCCTGCGGATTATCTTCAAACTCAGCCGCAAAATTATGCTCGGTGAATGCGCGAATGATTCGCTTACGCCCTTCTACACCAAGCCGCTCAGAGAGTTTGAGGATGCTTTTTACCAAGTCATCCAAGGATAATTGCCGACCGAGTTCCACGAACTGCCGCTCTTCTGACCCTAGGAGAGTAAGCAGATCATCAGGTGTAGAATTGCTCGATCGCTTCAACGCCATAGTTGTAATGGTGTGGGTTAAATTTCTGAACTGTTCAACAGTAGCGCGATCACTGAATCTGATTCATCGCTCTAAAGAGTTTTGGCGATCGCAAAAGTGACTGTGTTCAACAACACCCTATTCCACGTCCTCTTGCAATACT
This sequence comes from Leptolyngbya boryana PCC 6306, assembly GCF_000353285.1. Classification (NCBI taxonomy): domain Bacteria; kingdom Bacillati; phylum Cyanobacteriota; class Cyanophyceae; order Leptolyngbyales; family Leptolyngbyaceae; genus Leptolyngbya; species Leptolyngbya boryana. The sequence goes on along the minus strand of NZ_KB731325.1, from coordinate 458,982 downwards.
CAGAATTAGATTCGCGAGAAGCTTAGATTTTTTCATCCTATCAGAAGTTTCGATTTTTGAGATTTCCAAGATACGTCGGCTCTAAAAGCGTTTCCTTGGCACGACCTCCTTCTCGTTCTACTCGATAGGCTTTTGCCGTTGATCGAGAACTAACAATATTCACCAAAGCTCCGTTCACAAAGTGTAATCCAACTCCATCATCCGCAGCATATCCATCTGCTAATTCTCCTGCTGCAATCATTTGGTGATAGACAGGTCTACGATCTCGCTCCCCATCATAATGTGGACAATGGCTGCCCTTGAGAAAGCCAAGGCAGTGTAAAGGCTTGTACATCCCATTTCCGGTGTAATCACTCAAGCCTTCCTCAAACCAGCACATTGACCCTGCACTCAAACCGCAAAGAATGACTCCTTGCTCCCAACCCTCTCTCAAAATTTGATCAATGCCCCAATCTCGCCACAGCGCAACCAAATTCTTTGTATTACCTCCACCCACATAAATAATGTCTTGCTGGAGTAAAAAACCGCGAAGATCCAGTGTGGGTGGGTTGAACAGTGAAAGATGACAGGGCTGACAAGCAAACTTGAGAAACGCTGAATAGAATTTAACAATATAGCGATCGCTATCTCCACTAGCAGTCGGAAGAAAACAGACCTTGGGCTGAGATTTTGTGCTGAGTCCCAAAATGTACTGATCGAGTAAGGGATTTTCTGGCTCCATTGAGAAACCACCTCCCCCGATCGCGACAATATGTGTATCTAGACTAGAACGAATGGTCACTTTTACTAGCTAACTTATGAGTTGTGCTGACAGTTCACGATTTTACGGCGATTCAGTTCCCTACTCATTCGACAGATTGGCACGGAGTCGTTCTAATTCTGCGATCGACAACTCAGACACGCGCGTAATCACCTCGATCGGAACACCCTCACGCAGTAACTTAAGCGCCATCTCTTGTCTAGCTTCCTGTTTTCCTGCTTGTTTTGAGTCTTCGATTCGCTTCAAATAAGCCTCAGACAACTTCATAATCAGTTCCTCCTCTTCAGGTGTAAGATTGCCACGAGTCTCCAAAATCGTGCGATAGTCTGCCAATAAATCTCCAATGCTATTATAAAGCGGGAGTTCGGAAGATATCTGAGCAAACTCCTCGATTGCTCGCTGCTGTTCCCCTTCGCGACTAAGCAACCGCAGCCACAGGGTTTCCTCAGTTTTTTCCAACTGATGCACCACAATCAATTTGATCCGTTGTAGGCTTGGAAATTCGTATACTCCTGCTGTATCAGTCTCCATAACTGAAAACCCCTGTCGAATTTCAGCCGAGGCTGTTGGCATCAAAAGCCACAGATACGGCAATTCTGCCTCAGTCAGACGCTGATCGCGACGCTTCGCTTTTCGGAGTGATTCTCCTTCGGCAGAAATCAACTTCCCTTGGCAGGCACGGATCTCGATCGCGGTTGCCGCATTCCGAAACACCTCGATTAGCCCATTGCGCGTGAGCAATCGCCCCAATAATCCTAACTGAGATCGCTGTGCTTCCAACTGAGGATTCAACTCAAACCACAAATCAGCCGCGCGACTCTCAGCTTTGAGAGGACGATTGGGGACTGCTTTGCCGATCGTGTTGAGTAGCTCAGCTAGATAAGCTTTTGCAAAATCATCATGTGGGAATTTAGACATTTGCCGGATTTCGAGCAGAATTCGTTCAATTGTACTATTGAGTAACGCTTTTCAGAAATTGAATTCGAGTGATTTCTCTCTTAGCTCAAATCAATCAAGCTTTTTAACGTTTCAGCAGTTTCGATTTTAGTCTTGAGGAACTTAGAGTATTGTTATTCATACAGATAGATGTCGATCGCGATTGCAAGAGCCGTGACTGCCTTGAGCGATCGATTAGCTAAGTCGCAAGAGCCGTGATTGCCTTGCCAGCAGATTAAGTTTCTGAATCTCGGTTGATTCAAGCACAGCATTGATAGTGAGATGCTGAGTGGTTTGATTGTCCTGATTCATCAGTATTTGATCATTTGCACTGTGGGGAAAGCCTCATACTTTGGAGTTTTAACAATGGCTCGTATTGTGCAGTCAAAGTCCCGGTTGGGCTTGAAATATCAATTTGTGCAATTTTTTCGGTTTGATAAACGATCGTTTATTCGTGAACATTGGGATTTCTTTTTACCAGCTGGTTTAGGACTGACGTTGTTTCTGGAAGATCGAATTCTAAAAGATTCAACACTCACAGCATTTCTCATTCTGTTTGGTTTGACCTTTCTATTCTCATTGATTCCACAACTTACAAGCCGAATGCAGCACGTTGCTAAACCGATGCAATATGCGTTAGCAGGCATTTGTGTCAGTGGAGTTGTTGTAGTTGCGGCTCCGTTGGTTCTGGCTCAAGCAGCCCCAACTGCTGCTCAGTGTGGAGGTGGATTGTTTGGACCACTCGCACAGTTTTTCAGCACTGCTTTAGGGGCAGCAGGTGGAGGCGGAGGTGATGTCTGTACACTGTTTGGATTGATTCAAGCAGCACTCGTGGTTGTCTTTGTGATTGCGATCGGGGTTGCAGTTTACCAAGTTGGTCAAGGAGCCGAGTTTCGGACTGCGTTTACTCCGGTTGCTTTAGCACTGGTCGTCGTCGTAGCAGCAGGCATCATCATTCGATTGTTTATGGGTACTGGAACAACAGCAGCGCCAACAACAGGTGGTTAAAAATGCAATCCCCCAAACCTCGCGCTGTCAATCGATTGGTAGGGAAACAGCCGAGCATTGGATACCTACCTGCAAATCAATTGCCCTTCTGGGTTGGCTTTATCCTGGTTGCAACCTTGCTGTGGCAGTTATTCACTTTGACTCTGGCGCAATTTCTACTTCTCGCGTTCTTGCCTTGCATTGTGTTTTGGTCATTGACTGGACAGAAAGAATGGAAATTCTTAGAGAAATTTCATGCGCCACGCCGATGGGGAATTGCAAAGGTGCGCTGCCAATGGCGACAACATTCTCCTCTACCACATCGTCCGAAACTGGGCAAACGTCGAGTGAAGCATTCTGGCAAAACACAGTTGTTTCATCCACTCGAAGATGCACTCCATTTGGTTTGCTATGGGCAGATCAATCTACAAAATCTTCAGGTAGGATTCGAGTTATTAGAGCGGCGTAAAGGTAAGCAAGGCAGCGGGCAAGAGTTTCGATTTGTGTTTGCTTTTCAGACGACGGGCATTCATGCAACGCTGTCCGAAGCACAAGCAGAAGCAATTCTACAGCGTCTAGAAACGGCGCTGAAAGAACTGCCGCCCGGTGAACGGTTGACATTTGAATATTGTTCGTTTGCTGACGATCGCGATCGCCAAACCGAACTCGATTCCTTGCTCCACACTCAGAGCAATCATTTAGCTGAACTATTGGTTTTTAGTCAAAAAGTGCGATCGCGGGAGCTATATCAGCGCGGTCTACGCCAAGTCAAACGTATTCGCATTCTGGGAACTTACACAGTGACTACTACTCAGCAATCTCAGAACGATCGCGATTTAACAACTAAATTGTTGCGATCGCTTGCTAACTTCACGGAATGGTTTGCAGGTGAAAAAGAGCAAGCAGACGCGGCTCGACTACAAAAAACGGTGCATCTAGCATTTACAGAAGGATTCTTGCGTTTGGAATCGATCCTAACGACGCTGATGGGACTAAACGTAGAACCTCTGACGGCTGAGGAACTGTGGACAGCAGATTACGCCGAGCTACACACTCAGGCGGCTCCGCCTATTCCACAATTGCTGATCCTGGATGAAAAAGGCTTGAGATGTGAGGTAACGAGCGAGGTTCATGCGACTAGCATTCTGCTACGTGGAGAAAGGGGAGAAAGTTCAGTTCCGATCGCTGCACGAGACTGGATCTACATTCCCCGTAAGCGCAAGTATGCAGGATTTATGCAACTCGGCAAGCCTTCTGCTTTTCCGTCGGCGCGGGGACAGGTGCGATACCTGTGGGAACCGATCGCTCGAAATCGACTGCGAGATCTCAAAGTTGTCACTGAACTCTCGACCTCAAATCGTGGGCTGCAAAAATTTAATCTAGAGCGACTAACGCGCAACTCAAAAGAACTCTCGATGCGGGCGTTGGGAGGCAGAACAGTTGATGTTGCTTCTGATATGAAAGTGAATGAAGCGATCTCAGCACGACAAGCCCTAGAACGCGGCTCTATGGTCGTGACTGTCGCTTCAGGCATCTGGCTTTATCGGAACAATCCAGCCGCCCTAGAGCAGGATTTCAGCTATCTCACAGACTGTTTTGCGACTTCGGACTCCGAGCGAGCCTATGAAATTACAGAAAATCTCTGGCTCCAATCGCTGCCGTATGTGTGGGATGGTTTGTTGACCAAACCTTACGATCGCCAAGACTACTATCTCAGTGATGAAGCCTCTGGACTTTTACCCTTAGTTGCACCACAGACAGGTGATCCGCGAGGGTTGGAATTTCTCACACTCGAAGGTGGAACTCCGGTTCACATTGATCCATTCACAATACTGATGCACCTGGCATTTTACGCGACGACGCGCGGTGGCAAAAGCGTGTTGCTGGCAGAATTGATGATGGGCTTTTACCTGCGTGGAATTCCAGTCGTAGGATTTGATTTTCCGCGCCCGACTGATGGAACCAGTTCATTTTCTGACTTGACTGCAATTTTGCAGCGTTTAGGAGCTAAGGTTGCCTACAACGACACTGGCACTTGCGCGAACAATCTGATCGAGATGCCGGACTTGCGGAATGTTCCGAACGCCAAGGAGCGCCAAGATGCGATCGTAGATTTTCAAATCGATGCGATTGTTGTCATCGTCATGGGCGACACCGATGATTCTTTTATGGAAAAATCCGTGAGAACCTTAGTGGCTCAATCGCTGCAAGATTTCCATACCATTCCTGAAATTAAAACGCGATACGATAACGCGATCGCAGCAGGCTTCGGAACCGCAGCTTGGGAAGAAACTCCTACCCTCTGGGATTATCTGGACTTTGCCAACGATTGGCTCAAAGCTCACTTACAGCAGAATGAACTTACTGTTTCTACTGTGATTCGAGAGGCAGCGGGGCAAATCCTAGAACAGCTACGTGGCTGTCTGAAGAGTGGATTAGGTCGAGCGATCGCCCGTCCAAGTTCTTTTCAATCTGATGTCTCGCTACTCATCTTCGCGCTGCGAGGCTTACGCAGTCGGCAAGATGCAGCAGTGTTAGCATTATCTGGCTACTCTGCTTTACTCAGACGCGCCCTCGAAAGCCCAGCTTCGGCATTCATCATTGATGAGAGTCCCATTCTATTTGAGTTTCCTGCGATCGCTCGAATTGTCGGGCAACTCTGCGCCAATGGTTTGAAGTGGGGCGTTCGCACCATCATCTCAGCCCAAACCGTCTCAACAATTTACCAATCCGCAGCAGGTAAGCAAATTGTTGAAACGATTACGACAACGCTCATTGGCTACATCAAACCGAGTGCTGTTGATTCATTCGTGGACTTGTTGGGCTATGACCGTGAAGTAATTGCTCAGTGCGCGACTTCTAGCTTTGAACCATCATCGCGAGAACTGCGATCGCACTGGATTATTTGCAAGGACGGCATATATACCGAGGTTGGCTTCTACCCCAGTGCAGTATTACTTGCGCTCACCGCCAACAACATGGAAGAACAGGAAGCGCGATCGCGGGTCATGGAGTCCTACAACGACCTATGTGATGGCGTTGCAGCCTTCTCTCAACTTTACACAGCAGCAAGACGTAAAGGCTTGCCCATGAACGAAATTCAGCCACAGTTACTTTTGACTGGAACAGATTGATAAAGGAGCATTCTCATGATTCAACTCAAACTATCTCAGCAGCATCCGATTCGGTCGTGGAAGCGATTTCGCCGAGTCTTAATGATTGGTGTAGGAGGAAGTTTAGGAATTACGATCGCTACGGGTTCAGCGATCGCACTTGATCTAGGGGGCGTTCAGAACACTGTAAATCAAGTTGGTGGAGATTTGGGAGCAGCAGGCGTTCCAGTGCAAGGAACCGTTAATCAAATTAATGGGACGCTCTCAGAAATCAATCAGTATCTTCAGCAGTTGCAGAGCTTATACAGCTTGATTGCTTCTGGCAACCTAAGAGGACTTCTTGGAAGCCTAGATGGTGTTCTAGGAGAATTAGGACTCCCTGATCCTGAAGCGACTCAAGATGCTGTTTGGTCTGAGCGCGTTGGAGATATGCCGGGTAGTACAACTACAGCATCCGGGAGCAATCCAACCTCATCAGGTTCGATTCGCGATCTTGGCAGCATTACTCAATCGGTAAATCGAGGAATTGCTCAAGCAATTACTGCATCGGTATTGAGTAAAGCAGGACAGGAAAAACTGATGGCACAGCAGAGCGCGATCGCACAATACATCCAGCGCAGTGGGCAAATGGCTACTGAAGCACAAAGTAAAACTGTGACCCAGGATGTTCTCAAAAGCGTCTCGCAGCAGCAAGCGATCTCCGCTCAACTCGAAGGACATCTTTCGACTCAGCTCACTCAGCTTGAAATCGGTCAAGCCGCGACAAACTTACAGCTTGGAAGCATTGATTCAGGCGTTGGGCAACTGAATCAAACTCAGCAAAGTGAGCAAGCGCGACAGGCGGCAGTACTAGGTCAGGCTGGATCAATGGTTTACATTCCCGGACTTTACGCAACGACCCCGTAACATGGCGATCTGGACAACTTCGACAACATTTCTAGCGGCTCAAGGCGGTGTTGACAAGCTTCAGGGCAGCCTCAATCAGCTTCAAAACACCGCTCAGTACTGGCAGACTGTTTGGCAGAGCACATTCTCACAGACGAATCCAACGAGTTCATATTACCAAATTAGCTACATTGCAACGGTCATTGCCGTGATTGCTTCAGTGTTTTGGCTCACGCGATGGGCACACGAAATGTCTGGAAGTGGAACAGCTTTAGGAGCATTACCTAAAGTGCTGTGGCTAGTTGCAGTCCTGATTTTTCTCGGAAATCATGGACAGCGCCTAGCAGAGTTCAGCTTGGGCATTCATAACCTGCTTCATTCCTGGCAAAGTAGCATTATGCAAGTTCAAATTGCTGGAGTGCAGGCGCAGACTGTTCTCAACGATCGTTTAGCAACCGATCAAGCCAAAGATGAAGTCAAAACACTTCTCGCCCAGTGCGATAACCTCCGCGCCCCGGATGTTGCCATTCCTTCCCTTGATCCACCAGCCGATCGAAGTCAATTGTCGCAAGATCAAAAACAGGTCTATGCCAAGCTCGACTGTTATCGATCCGTTCAACAACAATTACCCGCCATTCAGCAGAAGTATGAGTCTGCTTACTGTGGTGGCGGGTGTGCTGGACTTGCAAGGCTATTTTCATCAGCAGGAGGAGCCTTTCAACGAGCATTTGATAGCCTTGGCAGGGAGGTTAACCAAAATGGCATCAATGCAGACTTTACCTCCTTCATCAATAACTTGGTGGATTTTGGAGTAGGTACGGTTGTTAACGATAACCTCAAATATATTCTCTACGCGATGCAGTGGATATTCAGCAACCTGATGGAAGCAGGCGAATGGTTGAATGCGCTGATTAGTCCAATTATGTTAGCGACCTCAGTTTTGCCGATCGAGCGCCTCAAACCGATCTGGGTGTGGCTGATCACATTTTTCTCAATTGGATTGATGAAAATCTATTACGCCCTACTACTAGGGGTGATGGCGGCCGTGATCGCAGGAGCGCAATTAACCAGTTTCAGTGATTTGAGTTTTGCTTTTCTTCTTGGCTTTTTCGCGCCTGTGATTGCGTTTTCATTGGCAACAGGTGGAGCCTTAGCTGCGATTCGAGGAATGTCTAGCACAGGAGCACAACTCGCACAGGCTGGCATTCAGATTGGGACCTCTATCGCATCATCGTTTGTGAGTTTAATTGGTCGATTTTTATAAGCTATGCAGTTACCTTTCCACAAAGCTAGATTCCATTCCTCAGCAATCATGCCCTTGTTTGTCTTAGTGACTTTGGGGCTACACCTACTATTGACGTTGCTTGTGTTTTACGGCGGATTTCAAGTGAGTCGTCTTGCCAATCGTCCCATTCCAGCGGCGGTTCAGCTTGAAGGGGGACGAATGATTCAGCAAACAGCAATGCCGCATGATTTTCGGAGTGCGGATGCGATCGAAACAGTGGTTAAAAATTGGGCGATCGCAACCTTAAGTTGGCGATTAAAACCAGACCAAGGTGCGCTAGATGCTGGCAAAGAAATTGGCAATGGACGAAAAGTTCCTTCTGTGACTTGGAAAACATCGTTTTTACTATCTGAACAAGAGAATTTTCGTTTGAAATTCTTGCAGATGCTCTCACAACTCATTCCATTCTCAGTGCTGAATGGACAAGCAACTACGACAGCTGAAATCATCAACTTATCAAAACCGCAATCAGCAGGAACTGGGCGATGGGTCATAGATTTAGTCAGTAATGTTCTACTGTTTGATAACCCAACTGCTCCAGGGAGATTGCTATTCACCTTCAACAAGCGAATTTTCATTAGAGCAATTCCAGTCGTCATCAACCCACTGCCTGAGCAAGCCAATGATGTTCAAAAGTTGATCTTCGACTTGCGGCTGGCTGGCTTAGAGATTGATGAAATACAGGATTTGCCGAGCTAATCGGCTGAAGAGGACTTGAAACATGGATCGTCAGGAAATTGCTAAAGCAGCAGGTTGGGAGCCAGATCCCGTAAAAACAAAAGTCATCTCGTCCGAAGTGACTTCTAGTGCGGACGTTGGATTGCTCGACGCAGAGGATCACATTGCGCCCCAATTCGTCGATCAAGAGCGCCCGTTTTGGTCGCGTCCAATGCCGCGAATTGTGGCAGTATCAATTCCAGCGACATTGGGACTTTGGGGATTAGTCAGCATGGTCGGCGGCAATCGTCCGCAGCAGGTTGCCCAAAACTCCACTCCTACTCCTTCTCTAACCCCAACTCCCACGGCTCCAACTGAAGACGCTGGAAACCTGCGAACCCGTTTGGCGCTTCAGTCTCAAGCAAATCAGCTTCAGCAGCAAGCAAAGAAGACTCCTCAAGCTAGAGCTACCCCACAAGTTGTAAAAGCACCAATTATCCGCTCTGCTTCACCCGCAGTTGTTCAGCCTACTCGCTCTGCTGAAATTGCTCCGCAAGTTCCTGCTAGAAGCTCAACCCGAACTTCTTCTGCACCACAAGTCGTGCGAGTCGTCTCGACTCCAGCAGCCTCTAAGCCTGCGCGAGATCCAATGCAAGCATGGCTGAGTGCCGCAGATATCGGAAACTATGGTTCAGTTTCAGTGAAGAGCAGCACTACAAACGCCAGCATCAGAAGCGTTGATGATGTTTCTGGAGGAGTTGGAACACCACCACCAGACTCAACCACCCCTGCAACTACGCCTCCAGTCACAGCAACGTTTGAATCAACTCCAACTGCCCAAATTGCGATCGGGACTCGCGCCCAAGGAACGCTAGAAACCCCGATCGCTTGGACAGAAGCAATCAATAACCCCGTTCAGAATTTCTTGGTGCGATTGCAGGAACCGATTAAGTCAGCCAATGGAGCGGTCGTGCTACCGAGCGGTGCTGCATTAGTGGTCAAGGTGACTAATGCCACGAATTCGGGATTTGCTCAACTAGAAGCAACTTCAGCGATCGTGCCCGAGAACGGTCGCAATGTCGAAAAATCCCTTCCTGAACACGCCGTTTTAATTCTTGGAAGCGGAGGAAAACCGCTACAGGCATCGCGCGATCGCGCTAGTCATTTCGGCACGGACTTAGGAGCAGCTTTGCTTTCGGGCGCATCACGAGCGGCAGGGCTAATCAATCAGCCCCAAAGTCAAATCGTGACGAGCGGGACAGGTGGTATTCAGTCAACAACAACTAACAGCAATCCAAATTTGGCGGCTGGTGTGATTGAGGGCATTACTCAGTCGTTGCTGAAAAGTCAACTCGATCGCGCTCAACAGTCTCAGCAAGCAGCAAATAATCAACCCTCGATTTTTGTTCTAGGTCAAGGAACCTCAGTTCAAGTGTTTGTGAATCAGTCAATCAGTCTTTAGGCAGTTAGAGGATAGTATGCAACCCATTCAAAAGACGTTGAGCAACGCGCTCATGCTTTGCGTTTCAAGCATCTTTTTAGCTCAAATTGCAAATGCTACCGTTGTTCGGAATGTATCAAGCGACCAAGCACAAGGCATTATTGGAGAAGCAATCAGTTTAGATGTTGCACCAGGAGTTGGACTTAACATCAGTTTTATTCAGACAGGAGAACTCGTCAAAAAAGCTTGGATTGATGACCCCTCCCGCATTACGTTGAGCTTCGATGGAACGCTGTGTCAAACAAATTCTCAAGGGCAAGAATGTGACAGCGACCAAGGTGCAAGTGTCGTTCACTTGCGGCAAATTCGCCCTATTCAGTTTCCTGACCTGCCTCGCAGTAATGCAAATGGAACGTTACTAACGCTGATTACAGAGGGATCTGAGGGGCGAAAACTCTACCAATTTCGAGTACGTCCAGTCACACGAGAACCCAAATACACCACGATCGCAGTGCGCCCGATCGCAAATCAATCGCTATCAATGGCGAACGCTCCAGAGCCTTCGTCGCAATTGTTCGAGTCCTCAGAGACTACTAAATCTACTGTAAAAGCTCCAGTTCCAGTGATCGCGCCTCTTCCGCAAATTGCATCAGTTCGTCAGTCGGCTATTGGGCGCGAACTATCTGAGCCTGAAGAACTGCGATCTCTGCGCGAGCCAGCTGCGATCGTAGAACAGCTATCAACACAAGAATGGGCAGACAGCCTTTCTTCAAGCACTTACTTTCAGGAGCTATCCAAGCTCTGATTTTTCAAACATTCAAATCTTTTTTCATCGCGTTATTAGATACGCACGAAGTTATGTCACTGCGTAGTCTCTACCGATTGCTTGTCGCTTTACTTTTCATCGTCAGCCTTGTGCTGATCATGCTCGGTTCAGTTTCTTGGATGTCCCGCAAATCTGTACAAGCGTTTGAGGCTTCCCCTTCGGTGTCCACTTTGTCCTACACGATGGGCACACAAACCGCGAAGGGACCAGACTGGAACCACATTCAATTTAGGACGTTGCCTGCGATTCAAGAACCAGGCTGGATCAAGATGCCTGCCAATTCAGTGAAGCAGCTAGGTTATGATCCGTCGCGCACTTGGTCAGCAGGTCAGACACCCGATCAGTTTGTCATGTTGGGCGATGTTCAAGATGCGTTTCACTTAGAAAAATTCAATCTACAACAGATTTCTCAACTGAGTCAGAATGCGATCGACACGCTCAATCTCAATGATTTTGGTATGAGTCAATGGCAAACTCCAAAGTCATTAGTCGAAGCGATTCCTGCGATCGCAGAACTTCCACTTAACCAAATCAAACCCCTGCAAGATCTGTGGACTAAGCAAGGTAGTGGAGCATTGGGAACAAACACCTTAGCGCAAATCGTTGAGCATGTTCCTACCTTTGCTGCAACGCCATTAGGTAAAAATCTCGATCTCACTCGATATTCACTCAATTCGATTCCAAACCTGACCTCTACATCGTTGTCACAGTTCAAAGGATGGCAGCGTAGCTTTGTCGAACAAGTACCAGGGCTGAATCAGGTTCCCTTTAGCCAGTTTCCTCAAGCGCCTGCGAGTGGAGTTGGAATCGCAGCGATCGCAGATGTCGTTTGGAGTGCTGCCGAACATGGCGATCCGAAAGTGACCGCCAACTCTTTTGTCACCGGAAGCGCTCTAAAAACCGGGGCAACGGCCCCAGTTGCTTGTGAAGCGGGAAAGCCCTGCTCTTATGTGGAACTCAGTGACCTGACCGGACAAACAGGCGCAATGCATGGAAAACGTTGGGCATCCGGAGCAACCCAGCGCGTAAAAGGTGGCTATGGCTTTTTAGCGAAAGTAAATGGAGGATGGGAACCGACTGGAAGGCTCGTTTACGGTTCTGCTTTCAAGGTGGTGATGACCAAGGCAAATGAAGCAAAAGGACAGGCAGATTTTGGCTTGTATTTGCGAGCTTGTATGCATGGCATTGTCGATTTAGGCTGTACGCCTTACTTCATTGGTCCGGTTCCTTGGATTCCAGTCCAAGAAAAAGGGTTGGTCATCATTGCTGGCAAGAATGCTCCAGCTGTCAAAATTCCGTCTGAGTTTCAGAATCAGGTGAGTACGATCGAAGGTCAGTACAACGCGATCGCAAATCCGGGTGGCGCATTCGATGATTGTGGAGGCGGTACTGTAAGTGGTGAAGCTGTAAATCGTGCGATCGCGGCGGCTCCATCGAGCGATCGTCCTTATGCTCAGAAAGTCATTCCACTGGTACTTGCAGATGCGAAACGTTACGGCGTGACCGACCCAGCGCAAGTGGCTTACATCCTAGCAACCGCACAAGCGGAAGTGAACTTTAATCCTCGCGATGAAGATGACGATTATTCTCGTTCTGGAGCCTGTGGGAACTATTGTGGGCGCGGACTGGTGCAATTAACCCATCTTGAGAACTATGATCGCGCAGGAAAAGCGATCGGAGTGGATTTAGTGAATCAGCCGCAACTCGCAAACCGCCCTGATATTGCATCGAAAGTGATGGTGATTGGAATGCGTGAGGGCTGGTTTACAGGCGTTGGATTAGGCAGCTATATTCGCGGTGGTTCGACAAACTTCTCTGGAGCGCGACAAATCGTGAATGATGGCGATCGCGCTGGCGAAATTGCTCAATACGCTCAACGCTACTATGAGGCAATTCGTGGAACCAATATTTCAGCACTAGCAGAGAAACCAGGACAAAGCTGTGCGCCCAAAGCAAAAGGTGCAACGGCTCAAAAGATTGCTCAAGCTGCGAGTCGTTCAGTTGGAGAAAGTACAGCAGCTGGACCAGGAGGCGGTAATGTTGCTTGTGCCTGGGAAGTCAATCGAGTTTTAGCAAAAGCAGGAATTCCCTCGATCGATGGCGATTCTGTACCCAACATGGTTGCAGTATTGGAGTCAGGGCGAGGGCAGCGTGTCAATCCTGCCCAGGCAGGACCCGGAGATATTGTCATTGCCCACGATATGCAACACGTCGGGATTTGTATGAATCAAGGCTGCAATCGGGTGATGTCGAATTCGAGCAGCCGAAAACAGTTTAGTTGGCAGTCCGATCGAAACTTTGATGGATTTTATGGAGGTGCAAGTGAAGGCATTTACCGCGTTAAATAAACTGCATTTCCACCCGTGGAGTGCAACTTTTTGGGCAACTCTCATCGCCTGGAGTATTCTTGTGACTCCTGTTTTTGCTCAAACTCAGTCCACGATCGCATCACCCGTTGTGCAGGCAGTTCAACAAGCCTTACAAAAGAATATGGACTATCCGAGTAAAGCAAGGTCACAGTTCGGAGTCGGACAAGTCACAAAAGTAGCTGTTCTTCCACCCTATGCGATGGCGACTTGGACTTGGGGACCGACGGGAGGATGGGCAATTTTGATTGAACGGAATCGCAAATGGCAAGTAGTAACGCGGCGCGACGACTGGATCGGATTACGAGGAGTGATCAAGTTCGGTGTGCCAGAATCCGTTGCGATTCAGTTGCTTGATCAGATTATTCCCGATTGGAAAACATTACCATCAGAGTAAAGAACTAGCCATGCAATTACTTCACACCTATCAACGAACTCGAAAACAGATTTGGAGATCGATCAGTTGTACAATTTTGATACTTCTAATTTGGGCAGTATCCTCTGAAGCTGTTCAGGCAAGCCCCTTGCTGTTCCCGGCTCAAATTCCGCTTGAGATTGCACAACTGCAATCAACCTCATCCATTTTTGAATCTATACTGAACGCATTACGCCAAACTGGAGTGCCGCTCCGTTTACCGCCCCGAATTCCCCTTAAATCTCCCATTTATACTGTCTTATGGAATGCTTCCAAGCAAGGCTATCAAGTGGCATTCACGACAAGTCCCGACTGTCGTGCAAACTACTGCCGTAATGGATTCATCAGTGCCGAAAAGCTGCTGCCGAATACGCCTGCTGTCAAGTCAGAATATGCATTTTTGAATGATCCAGCCTTTCGTCCAATTGCGCGATCTCCAGATGCCTTCGGAGCAGTCCAACTTGAAAAAGGCATTCAAGGCTTCTTTGTTCCTTGGGTACTGGGTGCAAATTACAGCGATGCCAAAGTCATTTGGGAGCAATCTGGCTACCGCTACACGGTCAGCTTGAAAAAGGGCGATCGCCAAGCCTTGATCGAAATGGCAAACTCTGCCATCAACTCATCACCTTGATTTGACCTTATGCCAACTCAACCAAGTCCCAAAACTAATGATTCAACACCTTCACAAGCGACTACAGCACAGCCACGATCGCTGACTCAAGATGCTCTGAATGGGTTAGCTCCCCTACTTCGATGGGACAGTGGAGGGCTACTATTTGGGTGTCTTGTTCTGGCACTTCTAATGGCGATCGGTGGACGGAAAAAGCACCTTGTCTTCGGACGTAAAGCAGGAGTATGGGAAAAACTAGCTGCCACACGACGCGCAGAACAACAAATGTGGAAACGCCAGCATAATCGCGTGACACTTTATGTAGGCACACCTCGCAATCGTGGACTCGCAGCACAACTAACAACTCTAATGGGACAACTTCCAACGCTGTATGTTCCTAATGCGAATGAAGGAATTACCGTTTGCGGTGGACCCGGAAAGGGGAAAAGCTATGCGTCGATCGATCCATTAATCCGATCGTCTTTGGATCAAGGCTTTCCGACGATGATCTACGACTACAAAGGTGAACAACTCCGGCGGCACGTTGCTTATGCCGTTACCAAAGGCTACGAAGTCGCAGTCTTTGCGCCAGGATTTGACTATAGCTCAGTTTGCAACCCGCTTGACTTTTTAGAAGATGAAGTGGACTCCACGATGGCAAAACAGTTCGCGATTACGATGAATCGTAACTCAAAAGCTGGAGAAGCTTCTGGTAAGCAAGATGAGTATTTCAAGCAGGCTGGAGATTTACTGGTACAGGCAGTGTTAATGCTGGCAAAAGGAACACCTTACCAAGATTTGACAATGGTATGGGCGATTCTAAGCTGTCCTGATTTAGCTCGTCGAATGTTAGATGCTCAAACTCATGGAGAACTAGATGTTTGGGCATCGATCAGTGCAACAGCATTGACCTCAGTTGCACATGCAGAACAAACAGGCGGCGGAATTATCAGTACAGCCGTCGCGACCTTTGCGCCTTTAATTGATAAGAAGTTTCTGACTTGCCTTTGTGGGAAAACAACGCTACCGCTCGATCTGGTTGGGAAACGATTGATTGTCTTTCAGTTGGATCAACGCACTCGTGATGTCATTGCACCGATCGTCGCGACGATTCTCAATCTATTAGTTGTTCGCAATCTTTCTGAGCGCCGTAAGGAGCCGCTAATTCTGGCAATGGATGAATTTCCAACGCTGTATCTGCAAGCGATCGTGCAGTGGGCAAACGAATACCGCGAAAACGGACTTGCGCTGATTTTGGGCTATCAGAACTATGCACAGTTGGAGAATAAATACGGCAAAGAAATGACTCAAAGCATTCTCGCAGCTTGTGCCACGCAGTTTATCTTCAATCCACAGCATGAGGAAAGCGCTCAACGCTACTCCAAGTACTTTGGCGAAGAAGAAGTGATCATTCGAGCGAGAAGCCGCAATCAGGGCAAAAGCTCAGGTACATCTCAATCCGAGCAGTATCATAAGCGTCCTTTGTTTGAGGCACGATTCCTGCTCACTCTGCCACGCGGAAAATGTGTGTTTGTGAATCCAGCGTATCAAGGTTCCGGTGAAGCGGCGATTCCCTTTTGCCTAGACGTGAAAATTCCAAAATGCGATGATGCAGCTCAACAGTGGAGCGAAGAAAAGTGGGACACGAAAGTACGGCAACGACTGGTTGATCGCGTTACTCGCACTCAGACGAACTGGACACCTGAAGCAATGAAATCACAGCTAAGAGAGCGATTTGAATTTGTGGATCAAATTTTGCTGCCAATGCTAGAGAGCGATTCGTCAGTTGATCCAATCGAAAAGTTTGAAAGCACGACGTTTGAAGAACTTGCTAACAATTGGTAGCCGGAGGATTTATGCCATTATCATCCGATGATTTATCTTCCATTCACAGCGACGCTCAAAACGTTGGGGTTGAGATGGCGCAAGCGGGAACACAACTTCTCCGCGATGGAGTTGAGGCGTATGCAAGACTGCGGAATCAACCGCTATCTCTGAAAATTGAGACTACTGCTCCTGATCGCACCGTTGCCTTACCCTATGAATATTATCAACGGGGACTCCAAGGATCTCGAATTCAAATTGATTTAGGCGCTTCACAACGCGCCCTAAATCATCATTCTCCTGCGATCGTGCAACGAATGCTGACTAATTCTCCGCAAGTTCAAGCGATCGCACAAAATCAAGGCTCTGCGGCGGCTCAAACCTACATTTCGCTGGTTATTCAGCGAGCCGAAGCAAATCAGTATCGGCAACATTCGGGACTGTCACCTGCTGAACGAACAATACAACGGCAACCGTCTCAAAAACCTCCACAAAGGTAATCATGGTTCATACCCTCACTCCAACTCAACATCAATTTATCGAGCAAACGCTTCCAGCAGAAATTGCTGTGATGTGCGATCGCTACCCCAACACAATCTATGAAGTTGCATCTGCTTGGCATTACCCTGAACTTCCAGTCGGCTATCTCCCAAATGTGATCGAAGTGTACTACAGCAATGATGACGGCACAGATACTCCTGATCTAACGATCGAGCAAGGACATCTTACGGGAGTTCGACTGCCAACCGATGACGCGACCTGTGATGTCATTCAAATTGAAGTTGATGGGCAATGGGCGTTTATTCAAATCGGCTCTCAGATTGTTCTCGATCGCTTATCAGGGCGAGTCATTCTGCCAGAGGTGCTGCTAGATGCGGCGCAGTTGGCAGCATCTTCTATTCATACGGTTGCATAGTTCTAGAAAAATCATCATGTCTGAAAACTCCAATTCTGCCACGCCAATCACAGTTCTTGAACATCCAGTTCAACCCGTTCCTACAACTGAAGTTCCTCGTCTTACGCCTGACCAGCAGACAAGTTTCACCCAACTATTGCAACGGATTCGCCACTCAGCAGTGATTGCTGGCTATCTTGATACTTACGCGCCAATCGTTATCCGACATGGGAATCAGCGCCTATTTGAGGCAGTAACCGGAGAAGCGCCTCGTGTTGATCGCATGGAACCAGAACACCTTGCACTCTTGCAGGCAGCATTAGAACGTCCAGAGAGCATTCGAGGAACCGTCAAAATTCTGATTGGCGATCGCGAAGTTTACCGTATTCAAGCTGGAGAAGTTAAGACTGATTTGTTGGGATTGGCAGCACAAGAGCAATCAACATCTCCCAATCCTCACGCTGCTGAAGCAACGAAGGCAACAAATAACACCGAAAACAAGGCTAAGGCAGGTTCAGCAGCTCAAATACCCTCTACTCTGTTGCCAAACTCGCAAACAAATGGTCATCTTTCTCGATCACTCGCCACTTCAGAACAGTCTCAACCAACTTCGAGGAATGGTTCAAATCATCACACACAAGAAGTGAGTCAGCCAGCCACTTCGATCTCTCATTCTGCTTCTCAAACTGACCTTGAACGATTGCGATCGCAAATCGAGCAGCTAGAAAACCGTATTCAACAGTTGAACCGTCAATTGCAGTCGGTTCAATCGACTCCAGCACGATGGGTTGCAACAACAGAACAGAATTTGCAGTCCTGGACGCAAGCGGTTAAACGAGCGATCGCAGAGCCAATGGTTCGATCGATGGAAGGCGGTTTGCGACAAGCAGTAAAGTTATTTGGAGAGGTACAAGCAGATGGCTCGATTTCCTACGATTCAAAGCGAGATCAACGATATGTGATCGACGGAAATCATATTGCTGTGTCAGGACGAGAAACTGGGCAAGATTCCACTCCTACTCAAACGGCGGCAGTGACTCAGACTCCTGCTGATCTTTGGAATCAATATACGCAGGGACTTCAGGGATCACCTAGCCAGATTGCGATGCAGGCGGCTCGGCAGGCATTGAGCGATCACATTCCAGCAAAGGACGTAATGCAAATGCTACGCTCTGATCCTCAATGCCAGAGAACTGAAGTACAGCAGGGATCTCAAGCAGCACAGCGATACGCAGAACTAGTGGTCAGTCGGGCAAGCTATCAGGTTCTTCAGCCTCTCCAGACAAAGAAGAATCTACAGACGGTACGACAGGTTCAATCTTTTCGACAACTGTAAATCTGGACTGATAAATTATGAGCCTATTAAGAATGTGAAGCTCACTAGGTACAAATTCTACCCAGAATGCTGACTTATTGAAGTATGTGCTTGCCAAAAATTTCTTAGAAGGAGCTAATATTATGTCTCAGGCATATTGATGATGCAGTTGGAGCGCAAAATGCAAGATGAACAATTTGACGCAACGCTGGAGCAAGATTCAAAGCAGAATATAGAATCACCTAGCACGAACTTATCTCAAGAGAATGCATATACTACTTCAGAGGCAGTTTATGGCAAGGAATTTAAACAACACCTGCTTGAGCAGTATAAGATGTACGTTGAGATGGCAGATAGAATTAGCTCAAGAAGAGTTCAGATAGGTAGTTTTTACACCTCAATTTTATCTGCGCTTCTAGCATTACTTTCCATAACAGGTAATAAAGAACTTTTTCAAGGTCCACAAAGTTTTGTCCTTCTCACAGTATCAATTCTGGGGCTATGCCTTTGTTTAGCTTGGATTGCAAACATTAATTCATACAAGCAATTAAACTCCTTAAAATTTAGGGTAATTCACGAGATGGAAGCTTATCTACCGTTTGCATGTTATGATAGAGAGTGGCAAATCCTCAAAGAGGATAAGAATCGAAGGAAGTATATTCGTTTAACTGCGATTGAGCAGTATATTCCTATAATTATTGCCGTTCCTTACTTTTTCTTATTAATCTACTCATTCATGAAAATGTTAGGTCAGTAGCGAAAGGTTTCGCCTGTTATTATAGTGAAAGAGCAAAGGTATGTTATGTCTCAGACTGATCAATTAGGTCGAGCAGGGGAACAAGAGCGTTGTGGATTTTATAGCGATTTGAGTTTACTCTTCTCGACTTAGCATTAATCAGATCTTTACTATCGAATGCGTACTCGAACTCAAACTGATTTTCAGCCACTTCTTTGCCAACAATAGAAAGAGTTGCTAAATGCTCAATTAAATTGTCTAGAAACTCTTCAGAATCAGGCAAGTTCGCATCGCACATAGCTGCAAACAAAGTCGTTTTGTCAACAATCTGATGTTGTCCTACTAAGTGATAAAGAAATTCTTTGAGTTGAGCTATATTGACTCCATTTTCAACCATCATTGAGGTAAAAACCCAAGATGAGTAGTTGTTATAAGCTAACTTCAAATCTTCTTCAGTAATGATTGAGTGTCCTCTAGATATAGCATTCTCGTGCGCGTTTTTGAAGAAATAAATAATATCTCTAGGTCGAGGTATTATTCTTTCATAAATATAGTCTTTAGTAGACGTTGAATCTACACTTTCAACAATATATTTATTCCACAAGCTCTCCGGAAGCATCTCATTGCTGCTCAACTCAACAAATCTTTCCTCTATAATTCTAAATAAAACATCCTTATCACCAAGCTTGAGCAGATTAGAGTATTCAATTTTATCTGGTTCTCTAGCCTTACCTAGAATATATTTGAAGATGTCGCTTCTCAAGAAAACAGTTAGATGAAAATCTATCTTTTTCTGTTGACCCCTGACTCTGAAAGAAGATAGCTCTCTAACAATTCTCCCTGTAACTCCAAGCAATCCTAAAATCCACTCGCTTTGAAGAGCAAGCTTATTATCTTTCTTCCAAGACTTATCTAGGTTATCTATCAATACAAAAATCTTTCTATCTTTGTCAAACAAGTTTGACAACAAGTTTCTTATGCTGGCTAAAGTTTCTTCATGCATAATCTCTGCCAACTTTATCTTAAATTCTGAGAATTTCTCATCTTTATTCATCATCTTAGATTGACGAATATTTTCTAGCTCTTCTTCCAGTCTTTCGGAAAAATCTTTTAGGAATAGCTCAGAATTCTTATCAATGAAGCTTTTAAATTCTGATTCAGCAGAGGAAAGAGCATAGAGTGGCTTCAAGATAGTTTTGAGATATATAGATTTTGCTACTTCAGTATAAATCAGAAGCTTCCAAGCACTTTCTACCAAGTAGCTTCTTTCATACTCTTCTGAGGAAACTTGCAGTATTTTGACCAACGCGTCTATCTCAAAATTGACTGGCTTGATTAAACAAATATGATTTCTATTGTCGTTTTCCAAAAAACTTTTTAGATAATATAATGTTGCCGTTTTTCCTGTTCCCTTCCTCCCAATTACAATGTTGTAGTCATTTTTGATTAAAGTAGATAGATTAAATGTTTCAACATAGTAATCTGCTAGTTCTTCACTCTCGTGTTCCGCTAAAAATTCACCGAAACTGATTTTCTGAAGCTCTGTCACCTTCTTCTTGATCTTCCGACTTGTATCCTGCTGTGAATAGTAATCTAAAAGTTTTAGCTTCAAAGGAGCCAGAAATTCAGTGACTACTTCTTCACATCTTTGTTTATTGTCGTATGTAATAAGAAGATCTCTGTAATCAATTGGTACTTCATAAGGCTCCTCCGCTATCATTAAAAGATCTAGACCATATCCAAAAGCTAACCCTCCAACGAGTGAGCATTTTGAGTTCTGAAGTTCATACCCTCTACGAGATGTTGCAGAAAATTCTATTAAAGCGGCATTGTTCAACTGATGTAAGTACCACTCGATAGGCTGTACTTGATTCTCCGATGCGTCATCTACAATGTAAGGAATTCTAGACTCTACAATTTTGTTAGTTATAGCCCGACTATAGGGGGTATCAAATTGATTTTTAACAAAAACTAAGGGCTTATTTGAAACAGATGACTGCTTTCTTTTTACTCGATTTTGAGCTTGAAAATCAGATGCGAAGGAAGCAAAGGCTGCCAAAATTTCAGCACTGTTTACATACTTTTGATAACCGATCGTCGTTAGGGATGAAAGTTCTCTATATCGCCTTATCGATTCAATGTGCGAATAGTCTAGAATCAAAAATATGGGTTTACTCTTCGCTATTGCATATCCAAGTTCAAAGAGAACATTATCACTAAATCCGGTTAAATCAGCACAAAAGCAGTCAGCTTCATCAATAGCTCTCGATACCTCATCAATAATGAGTTTGCCATTAACTACATAATTTCTCCAGGATTTTAACGCGGCGACGCCAGAACCATTAATGAGATTTATTGCTTCTTCAATTGATTCCCCTACTGACCTAGGTTGACCACTATAAGCAAAAAAACCAGTTTTCATGCTACCAGCACCTCAAAAACCGCCGTCTCTTAATCTTGGCAAGAATTAGATTTGCTAGACATCGTAGCGCAATTGAGTGATTTTGGGTATCAATGCTAACCAGACTAATTCAAAACTGTTACGAGGAGAGTAAGATATGACCACTGAAGAATTTCTTTAATTTAGCGTTTGCCTAAAGATACGCCGCCTAGATACTTCACCCACACTTAAACGACTTTAGCGAAAAGGTATTTGTAGATCGTGCAGTTGCTTTTCGAGTTGGCGTGTGAAGTTCATTCCATCTGTATTAGATAGGTCAAATCGACAACCTTGGAAGCAAGAGAATTACCTTGTCTGCTTCTCCTGAGTAGTATAAATTGCAAATGCCGTTTTACCATATGAGCCTGCTTCCAAGCCCAATTTTGTCAGTTAGTAAATATGCACTATGTCTACAATTGCTGCACTTTAAGCTTCCGAATCGGCTGAATTATAGAATTCTGTTGCTCTGAAGCGTTTTTGTAGGCGCGATCGACAATTGCCTGAACATATTGCTCCGCCTGCTGAAGCTGCCGCATCGTTTCCACTCGTTCAGCCGTTATCAGCATCGATCGCACTAATTCCATAGGTTGACCTAGCCGTAATGCTCGTTTTGCCGATTCTAGAAGAATTGCGGTGGGTTCGCCCGTGAGTCCTTGACGATAGTGGTGCAAAAGTTGAGCAGGATTTTGATGTCCCATCTGAAGCAATTTTTGCCAGGTAAAACCATCGGGCACAAGTAATGATTGAGATTGTCCAATCTCCTTCTGAACCCGTCGAATAAATTCTGGATCGCCCGCCGCGATCGCAGTTCTCCCTGGCATTGCCGCCCACTCCTGAAGCGCTTTTGGCACAGAATCAGTCATGGCTAGGTACAGCGATCGTCCAGGGTGTTCGAGCCGAGTGATATCGAGTTGAGCAAGTGCAGTAGCATCTTCTGGTGTTTCTACTAGCACCACACGATTTAGCGCTCCCTGTCCTGTTATCCAACCAAACCCTGAAAAATCGTTAGACTGGGAAGAGACAGGAATTAAAGCTGAATTTTCCAAAGTTTGGAAAATTGGAGTCGCTGATTCTAGAGAAGATTTTTCCAAACTTTGGAAAATTACTCGTTCGGAAGCGATTCGCTGACACTCTGCCACTGCTCGATCGACTGTGTCAGCGAGGCGATCGATTGCGCGTGAGTGTTCAATTGCTCTTGTAAGTTCTGCAATACACTCGTGAGCGTCTCTAACGACTGCTGTAAGGTGGCATCGGGCGTTTGTAAGGTGGTCTGTAACTGCTGCGTTTGCTCGACCAATGCCTGCTGCAAAATCTGTAATGCCTGCTGCAAGGTGGGATCGGGTTGCTGTAATTGCTGCAACAGTTCCAGATAGACCTGAGTGTTGGTTTGAATCATTCGTCGTAAGTTGGTCAGCGAGTCCTGCAAGCTCTGTGCAGGTCGCTTCGGTCGTTTCATCCGCGTGAAGCGCCTCAACTCGACGAGGAAACTGCGCGAATAGGTCACGCACTGATTCATGCCATCGTGTAAGGTCGAGAGCGAGGCGGGCAATGGGTTGAGTTGGGTAGTCAGTGCGTTGAGATGCTGCTCGATAGTCGGATCGGCTTGAAGGATCTGATTTTCTAGAACGGTGAGTCGATCGCTGAAACTGGCTTGTTGATCGCATAAAGTGTTGAGTAAATTCGCGATCGCGACTTGCCGCTCGTTCAGCGTGGTCAGCAAGGTTAATAAGGCGTTCTGTGAAGTCGGATTGAATGGGCAGTCGGACATGATGCAATAAATGAGAATTTTCTGATTTCTGAACAACAAAATTTTGGATGTGGGAAACGCTGTGGATAACTCCCGTGATGAGTTGCTGCTGGTGGCTTAGGAATTGAGCTAGATTCGCTTGACTTTGAGAAACTGGGATTGCAAGTGCAGCATTAATCCAGTGGTGTAAGTGCATCAGAACTGGATTGAGTGTGATCGAGGCGTTCGTGATTACTTGCTGCTCTCGCCAATCACAAAGTTGAGGCAAAAGCTGTGTCAGTTGAGCGGAGAGTGTTGCTGAAGTTGCTGAAGACGCTCCCGAAGGCGTTTTTCCTGCTGTTGAAGCAACGTTTGTACGGTCTTGGGTGAAGGCAGATTTGTTGGGAGATTCAGGTCTTTTGGAGTTGGGCTTTGTATCGATCTCTGAATCAGCAAGCGGTGAATGAGATGTCGTAGCTGAGACAACTCTTGCTGGTTCATTCGAGAACTCGTGTCGAGGCTGTTCTGAAGCTGTTGAAGGCGGTTTTCCAAATGAGCCAGGCTTTGTTGTAGGTGATTTGAGTTCATAGAATGCAATCGTATTTATTGAGGAGGTTCGAGGTGCATGGATAATTGCTGCTGCAAGGCATTCAGTTGTTCTAATTGCTTGCCTAATGAGGCTTGTGAGATCAACAATGTCTCGAACTGCTGACTCAAATGCTGCTGTCCTTCGGTGTTGATTTCCAAATGTTCGCTCAGTCTGGTCAAGCTTTGCTGCAAGGCTTGTAATTGCTCGACTAAGGGGTTCGGTGGCGAATTCGATGGCTTGCTGCTCAGAATATTGCTTAATTCCGCTAAGAAGGTTTCGAGCGTACTCCTCAAGTCGGCTTGGTCGATTTTCAGGTGTTGTAGAGCGTTCTGATTGGTTTCTTGCCAGGAGTGAATGCTTTGAGTTAAGTTTTGAAACTCGTTTTGCTGCTGGCTGAGAATTTGCAGCAGATTGTTCAAGTTGGGTAGGTCTGGAGGTTGAGTCATAGTTGGGATAAGAATAAACTCGCGATGAGGCATTCCGTAACCGATCAAATAAGGCAGGAATGCGATCGCTATATACAACGAGATTGTCGGGAAGAGCAGGTAGAGTTTGAATCCATCGTGTGAGAGAAATCGCAACAGGTTCAACCACAAGAAGTTGCTTAAGATTTGAGGGTGGGACATCAGTTGTAGTAAAAATTCGAGCATCTTGGAGAAAGTAGCTTTGATGAGGATCAAGCTGTTCAATCTGCCCGTTTGAGTATTGAATTGACGCAGTGGTATCGGTAATTGCTGCGATCGTAAAGTGAGAACCATCCTGATGCGGTGTTGTCCACTGCAAGCGATCGCCTAAACTAACCGTAATTGGCTGTGGTCGGTAAAGGTGCTTGCGAAATTGTCGAGGCTCGATCGTCAATTCAGCCTGAGAAGAATCCCGTAGCGTAAAAGTTTTAGCCTGAAGCGCCACGATTGTATAAGGTTCCCCTTTGCTCAAGCCCAAAACAGGATAGTGGTAACGAGGAATCACAACATCATTGATCTGAAATGACTGAACCCTTAACGCTTGAGAAACTGTGAGAGGTTGCGGCTGAAGTTGCCAAAGCGTGAAGGTTGATTCGTGAGCCTGGTGAGCTTGAGCAAGATCTTGCTCAAGTCGATTTCGGCTATCTTCATCAGCAACAATCAAAGCAGTGTGGGCGCGATCGCTAGGCTTCAAAGCAAGATAGGCATCGATTGCTGCTTGAAACGGATTCGCAGATTCAAATACACGATCGCATTCCAAAAGTTGAGCAAATCCATTCAGCGCATTCCCTTTTGAAATCGCACGAATCGCTGGAGCAACATCAACAGAGAAGGAATGCCGATCTGGAATTGTCCAATACTGATTTCCTAGTGCAATCAGCTTTCCGGCTTGCTGCAATGCTTGAAGTGTTTCCAAAAAATCGCCATAGCTAAACGGCTGAACTCGATCAAAGATCCGACGTTCTAATTCTGTCTGCGAAAAGAGCGATCGCGTTTGGGTGCAGGTTGCGATCGCATCCATTAAAACTGCATCGATCGAACGACTAAACCTAGATTGCTCGATTGGAGCAGGATGGCGAATATCAAGCTGAAGTGCAGAATTTTGGGTTTGCCACCACTCATTCAATTCAGCAGTATCAATGTTCAAAATCTTGCGAGGACGAGTTGCGAGACACGCCCATTGTTTCATTGCTGGCGTTGCTGATTCTCCCACCAGATTTAGAATCTGCTGACGACGTTTACTAAAATGCTGAAGCTGTTCCAGCGCGTATCCAGCCAGTTCAAAATGCGAATCGGGACGCAATGTAATCTCATAACCGAGCTGGCGAATCTGGTCGGCAAGTGCATTCGTGTAAAGCGCACTGAGGAAACTACGATCGCGATAGATCCCCGTCGTCTCGATCGTCCGCCACTCCCCATTTGCAATTTGAGTCAGATTTGCAACCACACAATGCGTATGCAAATGAGGGTCATGAGCGCGAGAAGTTTCGTGCTGAAACGCCGCGATTACTAAGTTCTGAGTGGGCACAAGTTGGCGCTGTCCTTGCTCACAAAGCCGCGTGTAGGCATAGCGCTGCTCAACAATCTGTAGAGTGTGTGCGATCGCTTGAGTATGAGCCGCAATCAGCACATCTTGCTCTCCCATCAGCGCCGCCAAGCTAACTGATTTTGGAGCATTGAACGTTAAATCAATTCCGGCTTGATGCTGAGGATGAATTTGCCGCCCCGGAAGCGATTCGCCCGTAGGAGCAAGCCCGGAAAGAATGTTTGAGAAGGCGATTTCATTGACTACTTCTGGGCAAGAAAGTGCGATCGCACCTTGCCCATACCATCGACTGAAATCTGCCGCATCCGAGCCAGGTCGATGATTGTCCTGCATAAAATAGTGAACGCTGTTCTGTGAATGAACACGACCCAGAGTGAGCATAAAGCGTTTCAAAAATTAAATGCCAATACTAGAAAATGCACTCAGATTAGAGCAGTGCAGGCGCGCTGGAGATAGATGAAAAACTCTTACAGATGCTTGGTTGTTCAAGCAGTAAATTTGCCAGTTCTGTAGCTATGGTTAATGTATGCTGAAAGTACAGATATAGCAATAGTTTTGATGCGATTTTACAGATTTTTGTGCATTAGGTGTGAGGCTAAGGGAGAAGGGCAGTAAAGGCCTTCAAACGGCCACTGTGCTGATTTTCAGTCAGCAGTATCATTGCTCTAAATTGCTCTAAATTGCTCTGATGCTTAACAAGATATTCCTTCTTGCTGAAGGAATGACACTAAAGTGCTAAAAAGTGCGCTATCTCACCGTTTTGTGTAGACAAGTAACAATGCTGCCAATAGATCGCGCGATGTTGGCAGAATGAGGGACAGATAGCTTCACCTGAGTTCGCTGATTTCAGTTCTCTAGCAGAATTGTCATCCCACTTTTTTGATCTGATATGTATCGATTGAGTAATGCAGTAACCCTTACTAAGGGCCGTACATTGCAGTGCGGTATTGTTGAACGATCGTTTATTGAATGAATAGAGCCAATGATCCAAACTCTGATTGACCTGGGGCAGTCCTTGACCAAAGTTGTGTTTAGCGATCGCGGTCGATTGGACTACCTCTTAATGAGTCCTGAAGTCACCAGTCCCCTGACCAAAGAACATTTGCAGCTATTACAGATGCACAATGCAACCGCCGCTCCTGAAAACGCAGCTTGGTTAGAGGTAGGTGATGAACTACGAGTCGTCGGCAGCGCGGCTGAAAACTTTGGCGGCGATACTGGAGCCGATGAACGTAAAGAACGACGAGCCGTGTTGAAAACGCTGGCAGTCCTCGGTGCGATTCGAGAGCGATCGCAGTTGCCGAATCAACTCACTGTCCAAGTCGCGTTATTGCTCCCGATGACAGAGTTCACCGATGCTTTAAAGGTTTGCACAAAGATTCAAGAAGCTGCTACCGATTTCTCTTTTCGAGGACAACCTGTAAATCTATCGATGCCGCTGTGTAAACCTTATCCAGAGGGATTTGGATTATTCTTGGGGCGGCGCAGTGAACTAAGCTTGAGAAACATTGCTCCAGACTCGCGCACGTTTTTAGTGTTGATGTTGGGACATCGAAACGCATCAATCCTAGTGTTTCAGAACGGACAACCTCAGCCAGGGAAATCTACCAGTAATGGACCTGGATTCAAAGAAGCGATCGAGAGCAGTGCTGCCGTCCAAGGCATCCTGGTAAGAGACTATGGAAAACTGCTGAATGCCTTCGTGAGCAAAAATCCTAAAGTCGTCTTCGCTGGAGAAAGTCAAGTGCGAGACGTAAGCGAAGCCTTACGAGTTGGACGAGCAACTTACTGGGGACAGCTTGAGAGCTTTTTGATTAACAACTTCGTTCGTCATGTCGATGCTACCTGCGAGGTCATTATCGGAGGTGGCGCATCAATGCTTATCGAGTCAGAGCTAATCGAATTTCTCAATCAACTTGGAATTGAGGAAGCACGACGGAGTTTTGGTGAAGGGGTACGGCGCGGAATTGCCGATCGCTTTGGACACGATAAATTTGCGCTAGAAAATTCTTTAAGCATTCGGATGGTCGATGCGTTCGCTGCATTTCAACATTTTCAACGGCAGCAAGTCCCGATCTAAATACATCCAGTGAAATGACAACAGAATCCAAGGTTAGTAAAAGAAAAACAGTCTTGCGGCTCTCGGCAGTTGAAGACTCAGAGTGGGAATTGCTGTACCACTATATTCTGAACAGTTCCAAGCTGGGATCGCGGGAGCTAGTGAATCGATCACTGCGATCGTTCTGGCTCCCCTTCGCTTACCGAGAGACAGAAAAGTTTTCTGAAGCCGATCTTAAAGAAGTAGCACTTGACTGTTTAGCACAGCTATATGCTCAGATGTTGCTGATCAGTGAACGATTTGAAGTCACGCCTCAATTTATGAATCAATCTCCTCACACGGGAAGTGCGACAGCAACAGTAATTTCAAATCTTCCTGATAGTCGAGACACACCAGAACCAGAAGTCCCAGTTTTGAACTCGCCTGAATTCTTTGACTATGATGACAGTGCATTTATGAATATGTTGCGCTCATAATTGTGATCTCCTACTGGAGATAGAAATATGGCTGAATCGCGCTCCCCAATTGATGCAAGCGTGTATCGACTCGCTTATTTAGGTCTTGCTCGACAGGTGACAGGTCGAGCAACCCTTACAACCGAAGAATTGCATCACGAGTATGGTGGCAAGCCGGATGCTAAAAAGCTCGATCAATCGATCGTGCAGTTAGCTTTTCAGCAAGGACTGAACAAACAGCAAGTTTTTGATCTGCTAGCAGTCAGCCCGCAGATTCAACACGCACTAAAACAGGAGGGACAATCGATCGAGCAGGTCAAGCAGTACGCCATTCACCTGATTCAGCACACTCGGAATCAGGGCAGTTCGAGAGAACAGCGAGCATTACCCAGCATCGTTTCCAAGGAGCCGCGATCGCAATGAGGTTTATCGAGACACAACGCTTTGGGAATGACGACTGTTTTGTATATCGTCTGAAGCGAGAAGATTGGCAAGTTAACGAATGATGAATCTGGATTGAATCTGTCGATCGTGAGTGTTCTAATCAAAATAAATAGGCTTCCGATTGCGAATGAAAAAAGATAGCGCAATGCTCTCCCTATCCATTGTCGAAGTAGCCCAAGCTGATTTTCAGGAATGGCTCGACTTGGCATTAGAACTTTGGACTGATTACTCAGTTGAAGAAATGCAAGCGAGTCTGAACGAGATTCTGCACTCACCTCGGCAGTCAGCGGTTTTGGTAAAAACTGAAACAGGCAGTGCGATCGCATTTATGAATCTTTCGCTTCGGTCTGACTATGTTCCGGGTGCGACTCAAAGCCCCGTTGCTTTTGTCGAAGGAATTTATGTCAAGCCAGACTATCAAAAACAAGGGGTTGGCAAAGCCTTGATTCAGTATGCGGAGCAATGGGCACAAGCACATGGCTGTGTCGAACTCGCTTCGGATGCTTTACTAGAGAACACAACCAGCCATGCCTTTCACCGTCAGGTCGGCTTTCAAGAAGTGGAACGACTGGTTGCCTTTATCAAGCCCATTGCTCCTACAAACGACGCTGGTGCGATTAAACAGCCTTAATCAGCAACACCAATCGTTTTAAGCTCCCCGTTTGAGAAGTAAAAGATCTCTGACCCATATTCTACGGCTCGATTAAACCGCTCGATCTCAGACAACTTGGAAGACGTGCCAGATTTATAGTCATTGGGCGATCTCCAAACTTCGATCGCAGATTGAGCAATAAACGCCTCTCGCTCTGGAGTGTTCCGCTTCAAAGGGAAATACTCACGATTCGCTGGACCTTGCTCACCACTGCGTTTAAGTAGCATCGCAACGTACACAGGTTGACGGATACCCGCAGGTGGTCTGGGGTAATCTCGCACGATCGCGCTCTTAAAGATTTGATTGCCTTGATTGATCGCTAGGCGGAACTGTGACGTTTGCGTTTGAGGATTCACCAATAGCACCGCATAATCTTGCTGCTGGTCTTGATTGAAGTCAGCGGAAAAGATGCTACAGGTATAGCTAATCTTAGGACGATTGGGTTGCTCTGGTTGCTGCTCAAGTTTTTGAATGACTGGAATAAAGTCGCTGGGTTGGGCTAAGCGTAACCCACCAAAGGTTTTCTGTAATGCAACTGGCACTTGACCTCGGCATTGAATATCAGGGAGAGTAGCTGAGGGAGAATTTGAGGATTGAGCGGAAGATTGACTGAAGGTAGAACAGGCTGATAGTAGAATGAAAGAGGCTGGAACAATCTGGCGTAACATGAAATACCTCTCGAAAGTTAAAGCGGATCAACAATTGAGCAACAGCTAGAAGAGTTCGACTCGGTTTTAGAAGATAGTTGCTACGACGTAAGCAGGGTACAGAAGTTTCTTGCTGTTGCTCCATATCGACTGAGATTGCGAGTTTCTGCGACCTGCTCGACAACATCAACGACTGGATTAACTTTTTTCGCGATTCTCAATGGGTAGCAACGATTTAGGAGTTGCGCTTTGCGCTAATCGCATACAACACATCGACATTCAACGCTTGAATCTGCTGCTGCTGAAGGAACTGCAAATTTGTGTCTCGAACTCGTTGCTGAGCCGCTGTATCCAATTGGTCGATCGTGCCACGACAGCCACCGCCCAAACACATCGTCCACCAATCTTCCGGCGTATCCAGTGTGTGGGTTCCGGCTTCTGCAAACACCTCGACTTGAGTTGCTCCTCCCGCTTCTAGCAGCGCTTTGAGTGCATCAGGTTCTCGAATTCGATCCCACGGGGTGAATTGCTTGACTAAATCAGGACGCTCCGCACGAATCGCATCCCAGAAGACTCGATTCGCAGGTTCAAATACGTTCTTGCCCCAAGAGGTAATCGCCAGCTTGCCACCAGGACGCAGCATCCGCAATAGTTCCCGCACCGCAGCGACCATATCTGGAACAAAGAAGATGCCGAACACACAGACGATCGCATCAAAGCTCTCATCCGGCAACCCCAGTGATTCAAAATCCCCAGCCCGAAACTCAATATGGTTCAGTCCTTGCTGTCGAGCTTTCTGACGACCGAGTTGGAGCAGGGATTCAGCAAGATCAACCGCGAGAACTTGTCCAGTCGAACCGACACAGATGGCGGCTGGAATCGCAGATGCACCAGAATCACAACAAACATCTAAAACGCGATCGCCAGAATTCAAAGCGAGTTGATCGATCGTCCGTTGTCCAAACCGATTCCAGAACGACAATGCTGGCGCATCAAAATAATCTGAAGCCGTATTAAAAACCGCTTCTGTTCGTGCGAGTGCTGTTTCTTTGTTCATGATCCAGAAATAAAATGTTACAGAACAACAGGTTGCAGATGATCAGGAATCCGCTACCTTAGACGTGTTATCACTCTACGTTGCTTTTCTACAAGGAGGTGGACGATGACTGTATTCTTTGCCGAAATCACTTCAATGCTTCAACCGCAAGGCACAGAGGGTCTCGTTTTCTCCTGCACGATCCAGGGCTAACCTCCCGGCTGTGAACCTTGCTATCCACAAGTTGTCATCACAGCAAAAAACACTCATGAATTTAGAACAATTGGGCTGGAACGATACGATCGCTTCCAGTTTCATTCCCTATCGCCAGCAAGGATTCGTTGCAGGTCGGGTTGCGGTGGAATATCGCGATCGCTATCTCCTCTACACCGGGCAAGGCGAACAATTTGCAGAAGTCACAGGTAAATTCCGCCACCAAGCGACTGGAATTCAAGATTTCCCAGCCGTTGGCGATTGGGTTGCAATTCACAAGACCACAATTCATGCCGTGTTGCCAAGGCTGAGCAAATTTTCTCGTAAAATAGCAGGCGGCACGACTGAGGAACAGGTCATTGCAACGAATGTAGATACAGTTTTTCTCGTTTCTGGATTAGATGGGGACTTCAATCTCAGACGGATTGAACGCTATCTCGTCTTAGTTTGGGAAAGCGGTGCAATGCCTGTGATTGTCTTAAACAAAGCAGATCTCTGCCTCGATCTTGAATGTCGCATTGCTGAAGTAGAAGAGATCGCTCTCGGTGTCCCTGTTATTGCCTTAAGTGCAGCACAAGAGATTAAGGTTCTTCAGCCTTATCTTCAACTGGGAAAAACGATCGCGTTACTAGGCTCATCAGGTGTTGGTAAATCGACGATTACGAATCAACTCAAAGGTGAGTCAGTTCAAGTCGTCCAATCCGTTCGACTAGGAGACGATCGCGGTAAACATACCACAACGCATCGGCAGCTAATTTCCTTAGCTTCTGGTGCATTGATTATCGATACACCCGGAATGCGGGAACTGCAACTTTGGTCAGGTGCGGAAGCATTACCCGAAACGTTTGCAGATGTGGAAGCATTCGCGCAGCACTGTCGGTTTCGGGATTGCCAACATGAACAGGAACCAGGTTGTGCGGTGCAAAGCGCGATCGCAACCAGACAATTGAACACAAGTCGATTTCTGAGCTATCAGAAGTTGCAGCGAGAACTTCAGCATATCAATCGCAAACAGGATCAACGAGCTAATCTAGCCGAGAAGGAGCGGTGGAAGAAGATCCATAAAGCGATGCGGAAGAATCCTAAACTTCAACGGTAGAGTTTGGGTTTAGCCTGCGGTTCTTTTGGAGTGGCATTCTGCGCTAATCGCAAGGGATGTGAGGAATGCATTCAACATTAGCTTGAGAGCATAATGATCATTCCTCACAATTCTTCTCCTGACGCTCAGCCGGAACCCAGTTACACACTAACTTACCATCGACGGTGATCCACTTTGCGGTTAGTCCCCGCGGTTCCTTCGGAGTTGCGCTCTGCGCTAAACGCGAGAACAGAGAAGTAGATTGTTGATTGTTCGCAACCTTGGGTTCGATCGTTAAAGTTTTCATTGTTCGACTCCTTAGAAATTTCAGAATGGTTTGATGTATCGAAAGGCGATATTTTTATAGACGATTCACCTGCGGAATTTATGCGGATATCACTCTTTTGGAAGCAGGTAATGCCTTCAATCGGGCTGAACGAATGAAACACTAGACTAAGTTGAGATGCAGGGAACTATCCCTACCTCTCTAAAATCATTGGGTAAAGTGCGCCCTAGCTATGCAATCCAAGCCGCTAAAAGATGCTCTGCGTTTTCTGCTTCTGCGGTTGTTGGATCAACAATTGTTTCGATCTTTGAAAGGCGGAAAATAACCTCGAACTTAGAATCAGCGGATGTTTGATCGTCCGCCTGTATTTGAATTGCTGGGCGGATCGCGACCCATCTATCATTTCTAGATCACAATTCACGTCGCATCACAAGTTCGCCGTTCTCTTCTTTTCCGGTGTAAACAAAACCCATCTTCTCGTAGAACGGACCGGGACCCCCTTTAGCTAGCACACAACTTGTTTCGACCGCATCTGCTCCAGGGCGCGTCTTGACATATGCGAAGAACAACTCTAGCGCCTTTCGCCCGTACCCATGCCCCTGATATTGCTCACCGATCATAAAGCGCCACAGAAAGTACTCTTGTTGCGCTACGTCGTCTTCCAACATCAAAAAACCGACTGGCACATCACCAGCGTAGATTGCACGGAACCAAGCAACCTCTGGATTGAAATGCGCTTCTGCGATAGACACGGCGTTGGATGCCACGAACTGCTCTTGGTGTGGGGCTACTTTTAAGCGGATGATATCACGCCAGTTTTCCTTAGTAATCTCACGCAGCGTTACTTCGAGGTTGGGCTTGGACATACAGAATGTTCTCCCTGGATAATGCTTTTGAGAATAGTTTCTCACTCAATAACACAAGCAATACCCCCGCTCCTCTTCTGAAGCTCACCCTCGACCTGCTAAAGCTGACACACGAGCTTCTGAAGCCCTCCTGCCCGCCCTCAAACTCCTCCACCTCAGTCTTGCTCTGTTAATCCCTGCGGCGTTCCTGTTGTGCAATTCATCGGGTTCCAATCAAGACGGGCTGAAAGAACTGATCATCCAACCGAGTCACTGAACGATAGCCAACTTGTGCCATCAACTGCATCAAGTGGGTTGGACTCACCGCATAGTAGCGCGATCTCATCACCGTTGTCGTCGCACGATCACTCTGTTGATCATCCTCTACGAAATACAGGGACAAATCGTAAACCTCATCGACAAAATCCCACACTTGAAACACCAAATAGCGTTTCCCTGCGGCTT
Organism: Leptolyngbya boryana PCC 6306; assembly: GCF_000353285.1. Taxonomy (NCBI): domain Bacteria; kingdom Bacillati; phylum Cyanobacteriota; class Cyanophyceae; order Leptolyngbyales; family Leptolyngbyaceae; genus Leptolyngbya; species Leptolyngbya boryana. The sequence goes on along the minus strand of NZ_KB731325.1, from coordinate 424,986 downwards.
CACGAATCCCATAAGGTTTGACAATTCCTGTGCCTCGTGGTTCTTTGTCGTAATCCCGAATCGTGAGTAGGCAACCGCCACCCGGACGGGTACACCGATACATTTGACCAAGCGCAGTGAGAATCTCCGCATCGCTAAGCAAATGAGGAATCGAATTATCGCACGACAGTACCACATCAAATTGAGCTTGATGACGATCGTAAGCAGTCCGCATGTCGCAAACCGAAAAACGAATGTCTAAATGACGGGCTTTGGCTTCTTGCTGAGCGCGATCGATCTCCTGAACAGAAAGGTCAGAAGCAGTTACCCGATATCCTTGCGCCGCTAATCCGAGTGTCTGCGTTCCAATACCACAGGAAACATCTAAAAGGGTGTGTGCTTCGCTCCAGTGCGATCGAATGATTTGGGATAGCTGAGCCGCTTGAAGTGAGATTGCAGCTTCCCAATCGCCATAGATAATGTGATAAAAGGGCGCAAGTTGATCATAAAAATCAGTCATCGCAAGATTTCCAATTCGAGTTCTTATACCCACCCATTACTGACCTAATCTTGAAACCTGCTCCAGCAAAAGCAATTCCGAAGATGACTCCAGAGATGGCAAACAATAGGCTGAAACCTGCCGCAAAATAGCCGACGATCCCTACTACTACGGAGATTAGCCAGAAGCTAGAAACCCACTTGGGTAGCTTTCTGGCTCGCCAAGAGCCAACTGCAAATAAACTCAGACCCACAGAGAATGTCAATGCTCCGATCGAGTACAGACTGACTCCGGCTAGGGTTCCTGTACGGATGATCACAATGCCAATGGTTGCAAGTAGAAATCCGAAAAATCCCCATAGTCCAGACTCTTGATGCTGAAATCCATACATGCCAAAGATTCCAAATAAGATGAAGAGATCTGTCAGGAGGTAAAGCATTGCAACTGTACCACTAGAAGCATCAGCGGGGACAAACGAGTTGACTGCGCGAAGGATGCCTGCAAGGACTGCTGCGAGTCCGCCTAACCGAATCAGCGTAGTACTAGACATTGGACTGTCCTCTGTTCTTCAAGCGACTTGACTAATATGAGCCGCAACAATCTGCCAAATCTCCGGCTCAGTGTGTGCCCAAACACGAGTAAATCGAAAATCACCATTAGCAGCACTACCTTGGTAGCTCCCGACAATTTGCATTCGGACAGACACGATCGCGACTTCTCCACAGATTTGAATCTGGCGCTCAGACGGATTCAAATCATGGAACTGAAACGCTCCTGATTCGTGGGCAGCCAGATCGTCTTGCTTCTTCAACAATTCTCCCCGATGACTGATAATGATGATGTCTGGAGCAAGAAGTTCATTTAAGACGCGCACATCCGAGGTGAGCATTGCCTGCCTGAGCCGTTCTTCAATCTCAGTAATTTGAGCTTCAATGATTTCAATCATGGTCGTTCTCCTCATCGGAAGTTGGATCGTATGTTGGTAGACAATGACTGCCTAGTTCATCTACAAATTGTGCAATTTGTTTTGGCGATCGCAGGTGATAAACATTTATCCCTCCACCTAGCTTTGAAAGGCAATCACCGTAGTCATCACTTCAGGCTTCATCACTCATTCATTCCGTCAACGCTTCAATTCAAGCACATCAAACTCTAAATCGCTCAGAATTTCTGCGTTCCGTATATCCCATCTAGAGAATCGCTAAAGTGGTTAAAGCAATTAGGCAAATAAACTGAATCGATAGGCAGAGCACTCGAAAGTTTGGATTGAGACGTGCAATATGAATGATCGAGTGCAAAATCCGAAATCCCATGTAGGTCACAATCAGAATATCGATTGCAGTTCCAAACACTTCCCGGCTTGTTAGGAGAAACACAACGCCCAGGTACAACGGTAAGTTCTCAACTAAATTCGCTTGCGATCGATAGAGCCGCCATAGCAGACTTTCGTCGTTTGGGGTGGCAAAATCTTTGACGGAGCCGCCCTGAGCAAGATGGCGAATCCTCACCACGAGCAATAGAGTGACGATCGCAATCGTCCACAAAATGAAAATTACTAATCCCCAAAGTGAAATCGTCATGTTCTATCTCCTCTCATCAACGTTGCCCCCAGCTTAGAGAGGTTGTCGTGGAGAACGATAGAACAATATTGCCGAGCTTTGGGACATTCTTGCGATTAGACTTGCTGCACTTGTTTCGGAGTCACACCTAAAACCCGCTTAAAGCATCGCGTCAGATGGCTTTGATCGCAAAATCCGACTTGAGTTGCGATCAAAGCAATGCTCAAATCGGTTTGTCGCAACAGAATGCTCGCTTTCTCAATCCGGCACTGCAAAATGTACTGGTGCGGCGTGATGTTCATGGTTTGCTTAAACAGACGTAAGAAATGATAAGGACTCATTTGTGCGATCGTAGCTAGTTCAATCAGTTTTAAGTCGTGATGTAAATTCTCCTGAATATATTCCGTCACCTGTCTCAGTTTCAGTTTCGATAATCCATCTGTATCACCAGAACTCTTGGGTTGTGTTGTGCAATAATTTCGCAGCAGATGGATTGCTAATGTTGTTCTGAGACTATCAACCAGCAGTTGTCCTCCGAATTTGTTCCCTTCGACTTCTGCTCTCAGTGTCGAAACAATCCCTTGGATCAGGGCATCTTGCTGAGTCATAAAGGCAGGAATGAGTTCAATGCGATCGGGATTCACCCAATCTTGACCAATGTGCTGGAGTAAGGCAGGATCAAGTGCCACGATCGTAAACTCGGCTGCAATGCTCCAATTACATCGCTGAGCAATACCCGATGGAATCATTGCAATATCTCCCGTATTGCGGGCTTCTCGTTTCAACTGACCATCCAGCCATCGCTCTCCCGATCTCAACGCTAGCGGGATTGTTTCTATCAACGGACAATACGCAATCACATGCCAATTGCCTTGATGTTCAGGGGTCTCGAACTGCGGTTGGTGATGATGTTCAAAGTGGATCTGCTCCCAGCCACAACTCTTGAGCACCGCAGGATGTGGCAGCAGAAAATCGGAGGTCTGCTGGCTGCTAAAGTCAATCTGCTGGATAGATGGCTCTGACGATCGCATGGCTAAGAGGGAACTGCTACTTCGTACTCTATCGGGTTTCCAAAATCTTTTTGAGGTTCGGTAATGCTGCCTGGATCTGGTCGGATGAGGGGGCGGTTTGTTGAAAACTCTCGCGTGCAGATAATCGCTCCAGCCATGCGGTGAGTTTTGGGAAGGATGCCATCGAAATGCCAAACATCGGAACTGAACTCACCAGAGTTCCTGCCACAATATCAGCCAGGGTAAAAGTGTTGCCCGTCAAGTCATCTAGACCTTCAAAGAATTGCAGAATCTGGATGATGCGTTGCTGCGCCGTTTGCACTGTTGCCGCCTCAACAGGCAATCCAACAAGCTGTTTAGTCAGGGGGATCGTGGCGGGCTGTAAATCGGTGAGACAAATCATGCAAATCATACGGACAATTGCGATCGCATTAACATCATGAGGCAGAAGCGCGGTCGCTGGATATTGCGCTTCCAAATAATCTAGAATGGCTAGCGACTCTACCAGTATCAATTCATCATCAATTACAACTGGAACTCTTTGTAGAGGATTAATCTTTGTAAACTCTGCGGAGCATTGATCGCCATCCAAGTTGAGCAGAATTGGCTCAAAGGGAATCTGTTTCTCCAGTAAAGCAATCCAAACCCGTCGAGCGTTGATGGAGAGCGGAGCAAAGTAGAATTTCAACATAGATTTCTTCTTGCCTCATGCCTGGATTCTTGTCTTAACAGTACAGAACGCGATCGTAAACAATAAAGTTGCGATCGCTGCACTAATCGTTCGCACATGATTCCAGAATGTCCAGTTCATCAGGTATTTAGACCACAATGTTGCACCTTCAGGACTATTCGGTTTGACGCTTGCCAAGGCATCGTTCAACGGCACATTAAATGCGATCGTGACCCCAATCGAGCCAATCAGATAGAGCAAACTGCCGATGGGCAAATAAGCAGAATGAGGCTGACCCCACTTCAACCCGGTCAAGATGGCTAGAAGGAAGCAAACTACAGCCGTGCCAAACAGCGCCAGCATGAACAATGGGTTGATTGCTGTGATATTAATCGATTGCATAGCAGCAATCCCCTGCACGGGTTCGATGCGCGCCAGTGCAGGCATTACGAAAGTCGAGAAAGCAAAGAAAACGCCAGCGACTATCCCACTGCCGATTGCGGCGATTAACGTTAGCGTTGCGAGATTATTACTGAACACGATTGACCTCCAATACTCTATGTGCCGCCGTCGTTCGTTTGCGCTTCGCCGCAGTCATCCCGATTCGTACATCTTCAATGCGACGATCGACGAATGCTGATAATAGCTCCTCTTTGTTCCTGAAATATTGATACAGCAATCCTTTGGAGATTTGGGCAAGCTTTGTAATCTCTTCAATCGAGGTCGCATAATAGCCTTCTTACAAGAATAAGCTGAAAGAGATGGTCAGGATACGTTCAGTCGTTTCGCGTTGGATGCGTCGTTCTCTGCGGAGCGACGGGGCACAAATCTACTGACCACCTTCGGGGTAACAATACTCAGTCTTCGATCGCCTCAATACCCAATTGCTTCAGTCGCTCAAGGTTCTCCTTCATGGTCTTGAGCGCTTCTGGAGAGTGCCCCTGCCAATCCATAACCTCGCCCTTGACCCGCAGTGGTTCTCGCGATCGATAGGACTTGGTTGGATTCCCTGGGAATTTCTTGTCTGTCACATTGGGGTCATCCTCGATCGAACCCATCGGTTCCACAATGTAGATTCTGCCGAGTCCTTTCCCGATGGCTAATTCAGCCCCCCAGATTGCCGCATCCAAGGTGGCTGCTAGATAAACATAGGTCGCCTGCTTTCGCTGACCGTAGTTAGAGAGATAGCCAGGTTCAATCAAGTCCCCCAGTTTCAGATCTGCCCGTGTGCCATGATAAAGCGTCCACTCTGTGACCTCGCTGATGACCCGCAACGGCTCGCGGGAGCGGTATGACATCGACAGATGCTTCGGAGCCTTCTGATCCATTCGTTTGGGGGCGGCTTCAATCGAACCGAGCGGCTCCACAAGGTAGACTCTGCTGCGACCTTCACCGATTGCCAGTTCTGCTCCCCAAATGGCTGCATCCAAAATCGGGGTGAGGTAGACATCGGTTGCCGGAGAATTGCAGGACTCGATTAGGTCTCCTAGCTTCAGGTCTGCCTTTGTGCCGTAGTAGAACTGCTGCGAACTGATGTCCTGGGTTGCCATCGATTCGTTCCTCATACTGTTGTCTGCATTGAAATCACGGGATAGTTATAACTCTCTCTGACGACTAATCCATCTTTCCAATAACCGATCGAAAGTTGGTTGATTTTATTGTCAATTGTCTGATCACCATAGCGGATAGAGAAGTCATTGTACCAATTGGAAATAACAACAAAGTCATAGCGCTGATCGGCTGAGACTGCGACATCCTGACTGATTAACCTAGATTCTCTAAACTCTACTAACATCTCGTTAAAGAAGACAGCTCTCCCTTGGCGACAAGCTTCTTTACCTGTCGTGATCGTCCCGTCTCCTTCAATCATTACAATCTCCTCCGCATAGTATTTCTCCAATGCAACAGAGGTTTGAAAGGTCGTAACGAGATGGTTAATGTCTTCTAGCTTGGCCTGTAGTTCTTCGAGCGTCATCGCAATTGGTTTCTCCAAGGAGTTCTAGAACAGGGCAGAGTCTGATTATGGATCAAGCTTGTCTCGCTCAGATTGTAAAAAATTGACCTCAATTCGGCAAAACTACATGACAGGGATGAAAGCCTCGTTGGGTGAGGTACTCAGTGGGAGTGCAATCGGCAAAGGCTCGAAAGTCATGGATGAAGTGCGCCTGGTCAAAATAGCCACAGGTCAACGCAATCTCCATCCAATCGACTGGCGCTTTGACGGACAGTATCTTCAGCGCGTTCTGAAATCGTTGAATGCGACAAAACAGCTTTGGGGTCACGCCAACTTGATTACGGAATAATTGATTGAAATAGCGAGGACTGAATCCGGTTTGTTCAATGACTGCATTAATTGTTGAATTCGCCGATTGCTGAAACTGTTGCAATGCGAAATCGACCGCAGGATGGTGATCTGGCAATCGCATCATTTGCATTAAAAATTGCTCTAATATGTAAAAACGATGTTCTGGACTAAAGTGTTGGAGTAAGCATTCGCGCAATTCTGAAGCCTGAGTTTTCCAGATCTCATTTAAGGAAATCCTTTCGTTGTAAAGTTCACCAGCAGGCAGTTCAAAGAATGCAGCCCCGCCTCCTACTTTGAAATGCACGCCCATGATAGATATTTGATGAGCATCGCGAATAATAAAGTTTTCAGAATGTGTACCACAAAGCATGATGCCATTGGTACTACCCTGCTGCCTCCGACTTTGGCGATCGAAGAGTGGAATGCTATCTTCATTGAGATTGATGACTAATTCCATTGTCCCCATCGGCAGCAATCGGGTCTGCACCACTGACAAATCATTGCCTTCTCTCATCCAGAGAAATTCGATGAACTGTGAGAGAGGCGAAAGGGGCTGGTATGTCTTATAAATCATAGGTTGTGTTGATTAATCAGCCTCAACAGACATTCTTTAGGCTACCGTACCAACCCATTAATTGAGCCGTATAACGCTAACGCTCACCGGATGCAGATCGATCTCTGCCGAATCTGTCATAACCGACCTGAGTTAAAAACGATGGGTCTAGGAACAAATTGAAGAACATCGCTTGCCTAAATTCTATACCTACCCCACTGCCGCCATCTAAAGCAACCACCATAGAATCTGACGGCACGATTGCATCCGTTGTATCATCGCGACAACTGGGCTGCGGGCTGCAAACAGGGCTGCGTTAACCTTGATTCATAGAGAATTCATGTCTGAGATTTCAGAGTGGGCGGATCGGGTTCATCTGTCCAGTAATCGGTGCCCTCAAACTTACCAACTTTGCCAATCGATCTCGATAGCCACTTATCTGAGTCTGGGTAGTAACACACTTCATAGGGCAGATTCTCACCCACCATGAGAATATCGACCGTCTCATCGGTGTGATTGTAGAACTGATGAGCAATGCGTTCGCCCCGTGGAAATGAAATTGCATCCCCTGCTTTCACAACGATCGTTCGATCTCCATACCGTAGGGTCGCTTCGCCACTGAGGATCAGGCAAAATTCATCTTCGTGAACATGGTAGTGAAAGGGACAGGAAAGCGTTCTGGGGCGGAGCCGATCGACTCTCACTCCAATATGTCCTTGTTTGCGATCCATTGCCGATGAAGAGAGCCGCTTTGACCAACCTGCGTAGTGTTCAGAGTAATGCTCCTCTGTCCACTCCAGATCGTTCATGTTGATAATGTTGGGAATGTCAGACATACAACCTCTGCTTTCAAGAATGAGTAGAACGTTGCAATTGCTCAACTTATCCAGCCTGATTTTGATTCAACACTTGTTCAAGCTGCTCATCCCAAAAGGCTGCTTCTATCTTGTGCCCATCTAAATCACGCACAAAGCAACCGTAGTATGGTTCACCGTAGTCGGGTCTGCCACCCGGCGCACCTTCGTCTCTGCCTCCTACTGCGAGTGCTGCCTCATAAAAGGCGTGAACTGCTTCCTTCGTGGGCGCAATAAAGCCGATGTGAGTGCCATTCCCAACCGTAGCAGGCTGTCCATCGAATGGGGTTTCCACCCAGAATTCGGGGTACTGTTTGCCATACGCAATTGCACCTGGATAGTCCATTAGTCGCTTGCAGCCCAACGTTAGTAACACTACATCGTAGAAAGCAACTGCCTGTTCAAAATGATTCGTGCCGATCGAGACGTGCGAGAGAATGCTGGGATTAGCGCCCATATCTGAAGCCTCCAGGATTTGATGCGAAATTTGGCAGGTCAGGGAGTTGAAGTGGCGGTTTGAAGCTTGACGAGGGCTTGCATTATAACAAGTGTTTTTGTACTAAATCAATTGAATTATTTTTGCTTTTTTGAGACGAATCGATCACTGAACTTCGTGCAACCGACGCTCTAGGAAGCGGCGTTCACTGTCATTAGTCACGGTCCCCAGCGCACAGCTATAGCTCTGGGCGGCGGATTGAAAGTCCCCAATTCGCCGCAACAGATCGGCACGGGCGGCATGAAACAGGTGATAGCTATCGAGTTCAGTGGCAAGTCGATCCAGAAGGGTGAGCGCTGTCTGAGGGCTGTCTGTCATTGCGATCGCAACCGCCCGATTCAAGGACACGATTGGTGATGGGTGGAAGCGTTCCATTACCGCATAAAGCTGAACAATCTGTGCCCAATCGGTGTCTTCTGCTCGCGTGGCTTGGCAATGGAGGGCTGCGATCGCAGCTTGTAAAGCAAAAGCTCCCGTTCCACCCCGCAATGCTTCTTCAACTAATGGCAGCGCCTCAGCAATTTGTGCCTGATTCCAACAGCGACGATCCTGATCTTCGAGCAGCACTACATCGCCCTGCTCATCCAAACGGGCATCACGCCGTGCGTCATGCAGCAACATTAGCGCCAAGAGTGCCGTGACTTCTGGCGAGGGTTGCGGTGACAGTAAAGTTCTAACTAATCGACTGAGCCGGATCGCTTCCGCACACAAATCGGCTCTAATCAGTGACTCACCACGGGTCGCCGCATAGCCCTCGTTAAAAATCAGATAAATCATCGCTAGCACCGCCTCAATCCGAGTAGGCAGATCACTCGTCTCTGGTACTTTGTAGGGAATGCCTGCATCCCGGATTTTGCGCTTAGCACGAACTAATCGCTGTGCCATTGTTGTCGTCGGCACGAGAAAGGCGCGGGCGATTTCGTCGGTTTCCAGTCCGCCGAGCATTCGGAGGGTCAAAGCGACTTGGGTTTCGATCGCAAGTGCCGGATGACAGCAAGTAAAGATCAGCCGTAAGCGATCGTCTGGAATTTCATCACTGTCATAATTTGGCTCCTCACTCGCCGGAATTAGCCCAGAAGCAGCATACCATTCCAGTTTTTCGGTCATTCTGGTTTTGCGGCGGAGGAGATCGATCGCTTTATATCGTGCCGTCCGAATGATCCAAGCACGGGGAAGATGCGGAATTCCTGACTGCCACTGATTGACTGCCGCCGCAAATGCTTCCTGCGCTGCCTCTTCCGCAATGTCAAAATCTCCGACCAGCCGAATCAGAATGGCGATAATCCTTCCCCATTCAGACCGATAAACGGAGTCGATTGCGTGACTGACCTCTGCTGCTGATTTTGGAGTTGCCATCGCTGACCTCAGAATTTTTTTAGCAAATCTGTCGATTTGAGAAATTCCCATTCGACTCATTGATAAAGGAGGAGTTCGATCGTACTGGATGAAAAAAAGTTTTGGCAACGTGTCGATCTGCGCCAACGTCATTCGACGCATCAACACAAGGAGGCAATTTTATGAAATATGTGCTGCTGATCTATATGGAAGAGACTGCCATGAGCGACACTGAGCGCGAACAGTGTTACGGCAAATCCGCCCAACTCGCGCAAGATCTGCACTCGAAGGGGCAATTTCTCGCAACGGCTCCCCTTCACTCCGTTGCTACGGCAACCAGTATCCGAGTGCGAGAAGGAAAATCCCTCGTCACCGATGGACCGTTTGCGGAAACCCGTGAGCAGCTCGGTGGATTTTTCTTGATCGAGGCTGCGGATCTGGATGAAGCGATCGCGATCGCCACTCAAATTCCAGGCGCGAAAGTTGGAACCGTCGAAATTCGTCCGGTCATTGAAGTTGCAGGACTCCCCGCACAGTCCTGACTATCCTTAACCTCTTGAATTGAAGGAGAACCCTGATGCTAAACAATTCTAAAATCACGCCCTGTCTCTGGTTTGATGATCAAGCCGAAGCCGCCGCGCAATTTTATACGTCGATTTTTCGCAATTCCAAGATTGTCCACATCAGTCGCTATGGAGAAGCTGGACAGGAAATTCACGGAAAACCAGCCGGAACTGTCATGACCGTAAGCTTTGAACTAGAAGGTCAGTCGTTCACAGCCCTAAACGGAGGTCCAACCTTTAAATTCAACGAGGCGATTTCCTTCCAAGTCTTCTGTGATACCCAGGAGGAAGTGGACGATTACTGGGAGAAACTGTCTGCGGATGGGGATGAAACTGCACAGCAATGCGGCTGGCTCAAAGATCAATACGGAGTCTCATGGCAAATTATTCCTCATATTCTCATTGAGTTGCTCAATCACCCCGATACGGCAACTGCTCAAAACGTTACAACTGCCATGCTGCAAATGAAGAAGATTGAGATTGATGAACTCAAGCGGGTTGCTGCTCGTTAGCAGTTCCTTCAGAGTGGCGCTTTGCGCAAATCAGCGCGCCAAACCCTTAGCAATTCAACTTAAAACTACTCCACAGGAGATTTCACAATGAAAGTGATGGTCATTGTTAAAGCAACCCAAGACTCTGAAGCCGGAATCATGCCGAGCGAACAGCTTTTGACCGAAATGGGGCAATACAATGAAGAATAGTCAAGGCAGGCATCTTGCTTGCAGGTGAGGGGCTTCATCCTAGCTCAAAAGGGGTGCGAGTTCACTTTTCAGGAAGCGATCGCACTGTCATCCAAAGACCCTTCACCCCATCGCAGGAGCTCGTTGTAGGGTACTGGCTGTGGCAGGTGAACTCGATCGAAGAAGCCATTTCCTGGGTCAAACGCTACCCCAACCCAATGCCCGGAGAATCTGAGATTGAGATTCGCCCCATCTTTGAGGCAGAGGATTTTGGTGAAGCGATGACCCCCGAATTAAGGGAGCAAGAAGATCGCATTCGCACCCAGGTTGAGACGCGACAGCAACAGTAGCTTCATCCCTCCATCGTGCAAGTCACGCACGACCGATTCGCGCATCAAACAACAATTGATTATTCAAGGAGGACACAATGCAACTTAATTCTTACCTGATGTTCAATGGCAACTGTGATGCAGCATTCAAGTTCTACGAACACTGTTTTGGCGGCAAAATTGTCACGCGGATGACACACCAGGAAGCACCCTCCGCCGAAAACGTTCCTTCAAACTGGCAGGACAAAATCATGCACATTTGCCTCGATTTAGGAGAGCGCCTTTTGATGGGATCGGACAGTCCGCCAGGATATTTTGAATCTCCCCAAGGCTTCTACGTTCAGATCAGCCTCGACGACCCCGCCGAGGCAGACCGAATTTTTCAGGCTTTAGCTGAGAACGGAACCATCAGAATGCCGTTTGAGCAAACCTTCTGGGCATTTCGATTTGGCATGTTAGTCGATCAATTTGGCACACCATGGATGATCAACTGCGAGAAAGCTGTTTGATGCTTCAGACCTTCAAGCGAACCGCAATTCAAAACAATTGATTAAAGGAGCAAAAGCAATGGAAACAACGCAAACACACCCAGAATCAACACAGCATTCTGAACCCCAAAAAGAACATCAGTGGCTGCAAAAACTCGTTGGAGAATGGACGTATGAAACTGAAGTCACAATGGGAGCCGATCAACCGACGGAAAGAGCGACGGGAACCGAAACTGTGCGTTCTCTCGGTGGACTTTGGATACTCACTGAAGGGCAGGGCGAGATGCCGGGTTGTGGTTCTGCGACCACACTGATGACGATCGGCTATGACCCGCAGCAACACCGCTATGTGGGAACCTGGATTGGGTCAATGATGACCTATCTCTGGCAGTATGAGGGAGAACTAGATGCAGGTGAAACGACGCTCACGCTCTATTCCGATGGACCTGCCATGACAGGCGATGAGAAGCTAGCAAAATACAAAGACGCGATCGAGTTGAGAAGTGACGATCATCGTGTCATGACCTCCCAAATGTTAGGAGATGATGGGCAGTGGCATCACTTCATGACCACAAATTACTACCGGAAGCAATAAGCTAAACTTACCAGGGTGGAACTGAGTGACATTGACCGCTCAAGCAATCTTCCTCAGAAATCACTGTGGGTGTTCTGAAAATGTATTAGCAAGCCCATTGCAACCAAAAAATTAAAACCTCTGCGGTGAAACTTGATGAGCTTCATCGCAGAGTAAAGCACAAGCAGTAGAGCGGTTAGTTAGGCTTCATTGACTTCAATCCAATGAATCAGAACGGGGGAATGACCTTGCAGGTGTAACAAACCGTTCCAAAGTTCAGCTAGTTTGATTCGATCACAGTAGCAAATCGGCTCAGAAGCATCCCAATTAATTTTCATCAGAAGCGTTCCGCCTATGGCAGGAACAGGACGATACTGCTGCCCAAGTGCATCTAAATTTTCTTCGAGTCCTCCTGAATCTTTTACATCTTCGATGATTGATTCCATCGAGCCATCTGGAAAGGTTGTGATGGTATAGTGATGGTCATTCATTGCAACGCCACAGGAAACGTAACCGATTCCAGAGTTGTACTGCTCGAATTCATACCAAATCTGTTGAAGCAGATCGCGATCGCTAATTGATAAGATTTCAAGTGCCATTCGCCTTTCTCCATAAAGGTAGAACCTCATTGCCCTCGTGCTAGCGAGTCTAATAACGCTTGTTCTTTCAGCAAAGTTTTTAACACTTGCCATGCTTGACGGAATGCCAAATCCTGCATGAGCGATCGACTGAGGCGATCGGTTAGCTCCGCAATCGGGCGAAGTTGCCGAACTTTCAACTGTTCCAGTCCAGCTAAATCCGTCCAAATGAAGTCAGGGATAGAATCGCGATTCCAAAGAATGCCAAATTCCCGTGCACGAGTCTCCAAATGCCGTGCGCTGAAATCGATGATTTCGGTATAGGTGCATTGACCTGGATCAGGATGAGCAATCCAGCAATGAAACTCCAGATCCGGAATCAAAGGGTGGTGAGCATCAAAGCAGAGTGCATACCAAGCACCTGATCCATCGGGGTCAGGGCTAGTAAAAATCTCGAACGTTCCGGCGTAGAAGCTGTATTGGGATTTGGGATACAGATGCCTTAATGCCAGTGTCCCAAGTAGAGCGTACCAAGCACAAGCCACTTCAGGAGCAGAATGATAGCGGCAAACTGTGACCTGAACGAGTTGATCGATCGTTGCACAATCAAACCGAGCAGCTTCGGGGATAGAATGAGCTAAAGGCATGGAAAAATTCGTCATACAAGATCTCCAAATTCAGTCAGTCGTGAAATAGGTGTGACAAAGCTGGGAAACGGCCTGAAGTGCCTGAAGACTGTCTTGCATCGGAACCGTTTCGGGAATCAAATCCACAGGCAGGCGAGTCTTTTCAATCAGCCAATTGATCACCACACCCTTTGCCACACGCCGACTTGCTTCATCGAGTTGGGTCTGTGTCGTTTGTTCTGCATCAGCGATCATTTGATTCACCGTTTGCCAAGCGCTGATGCGGTATTGGATATAGAGAGTAGCCATTGAGACCGTTGCTTTCAGAAAACATCAGTGTTCTCGTGCTAACGAGGCATCATTGACATTAATTAGTACCCGTAACGTCCTAATCGCTCTTCGAGGTAAATCTCGTATTGTCGATCCTCTGGAGCTTCGCGAAGCGAATCGTAGTATTGGTCTTCTCGCTGAGATAGCAGTTCATGTTCTTGCATCTCAATTCTTTCCTTTGCGATCGCATCAACAAAAAAGATCACCTCAGATGAGGCAATCTTCTTGAGGTTCTACCAGCCCTTATCTGGTGCAGACGGAGCTTGAGCAGATCGGCTTGATAGCACATCTAACACCGCACCATTTTGAGCGCGGAAGTTGCCTGACCAAGCCTTGATCTGAGCAGACGTGATGTTGATGGCTTTGACATTCGGATCGTAGCCAGCAGCTTGCAACAACTGCATTGTGATCAGATCGCGTTGCTGCTTGAACTCAGGAGCCTCAGCCGGAAGATGCCCTTCAAGCTGGTACGTAGCAACTCGATAAGCAGGCGCTCGTAAGCTCAAACCAAGATTGTAGCGAGTGGCATGATAGTGAATGTCGCTGCTGTACAACGGTCTACCAAATGTCTTCTGAAACTCGTCACGAATGATTCCGAAGAATGCTTCCATGAACTGGGATTCAGCAGTTCGATCAACAGTCGGAGCTTGAGTAGCAGGAGCTTCTGTTACTGAAGTTGCAACGGTATCGATCTCAGGCACAGACCCTTCAGATTGCAATGCTTCTCTTTCGAGGGTTGCTGCATGATTAGAATTCTTCTTGCTAGCCATAATGAAATCTCCTAATGAATGAATGAGTCAGAATCAAACCCATGATTTCGCCGCTAGGCGGCTGTCTCTTGAGTTCTAAATCCTAATTTTCTTCACAGATTTGCCGCTAGGCGCGGTTCATGGTTTGAGTTGAAATGGTTTGCCTCACTATGTTCAATCCGCATCCGAAGTTTGTGTCAACCTGTTGTCCAATCGGCTCACAAATAAGGTGATCCCGCAGGTAATTCACCAAATTTCCAGAATTCCGAGGCTCATCCTGTCGTACAGTAACGATCAATTGCTCACTTCTTTCAGTAAAGCCATGATCCAGACTGATTCATCTGCCCTACAAGCTCGCAATCGATTACTCGCGATGTTTGTGCTAACGTGCATTCTAGACACTGCCTTGGTGATCCTGGCGCGAGACCGATGGGCATTTGGTCGCATCGCATTTACTCTCATTGTGATCTACTTTGTCTTGCAAGGGCGTACCTGGGCAAAGTGGCTTCTCATTGGAATTTGTAGTGTGCTGGTTGTGCTGCTGATTGCAATGGTTGTGGCGCTGAATACAAAACTCTCTATTGCTTTGACGCTTGGAAGTTTGCTGCTGTCTGTTCTTAGTGCAGTGATTGTGATATATATGCTTAGGAGCCAAGATTTAAGTCGCTATTTCGCTTATAAGAGGCAGTCCCATCGCTTGAATTAGTTTGGCAGCCCGAGATTTCCTCATAGAGGAATTGCTGAGCAACGGCATGAAGGTAAATTCTCTATTCCAGTTTGCTCAGTCCTTGGAGAAAACTTCTCTGATACGACGGTTTTCTAAGAGATTACATAGCACTTTTGCTCATCGTTGTTATATCCTTGAGAGAGTGGTGCTACAGTCAGCGAGAACGATCGCGACTATGCCAAATTTGAAATAATCCTCCAGTCAGCAACGCTATCAGCAACAGTGGTAGTACTGCACCACCTACAAGTATTTATGCACCAACGATCGCACCGATTGCTGAACTAAAAAGCGCAATTATTTTGTCACTACTTGACAAGCAAATCCCACGTTGCTCGTAGATGACAAGCAACGTAAACGCTAATAAAGCAAGTTAAGAAAAGCCCTGTGCAAACAAAAGCAATCTGTATAACATGGAGCAAGCTTGATTCTCCAGTTTCTATATCAACAATGAAATTTTTCCAAAGTTTGAAAAATTACAGGTTGGCTGATTTAGCTAACCTATCTGTCTATTGAGACGGAAAAATCGTCCAACATAAGCATTCATGCTGATCCGGTGCGTCTTGAATCATAGATCGAACACGAGGATCAAGCTCATCGACATAGATTTCGATCTCGCTTTCTCTGATTCTGAGTGAATGATCGACATTCTCAAAGCACAACCCTAGCTGATTGATCTCGCCCGGCAGCAAGGGTCTGGTCTGGGACTGGAAAAGTTGCAGATCCGGTTCATTACAGTTCTAGTTCATCAGATTCAGGAAATATATCCTCTGCTAACAGCTTCATAACCTGATGCCAGATCGCTTCGCCTTCTTGCCCGACAGTTTCAAATACCCTTGCGAATCGTTGCCGTTGATCACCAGACAATTTCTGCTCCAAATACAAACCCTGTCGTGTCAGTGTCAGCCGCTTGACTCGGCGATCGTTCTCATCAGCATTTGATTCGATTAGCCCTAATTGGGTCAGTTGCCGGAGGGGTGCGTTCAAAGACTGCTTGCTGACGTTCAGCAGGGTCAGTAGGTTATTCACACTCAAGCCAGGATGACGACCAACAAAATACAAGATCCGATGATGAACACGCGAAAGCCCTCGCTCTGCAAGGATGGCATCGGGCTTGGCAATTACAGCCCGAAAAGCAAAATGCAATGCTTCCAACGCTTTATTCAGTTCTTGCTCGCGCTGATGATCGAGATCATTTAGGTCAATCATATTGACATATTAAATGATGTTTGGATAAATTCAATATGTCAACATGGTTGACCTATTTCGTCTAAATGTCATTTAATCGGAGACCGTTGTGAACAAGTCCCCTATTTCAGCACACTCTGTTTCAGCAACAATGGGCAAAACGATCTACCCAGAACCCCATACGGCGATCGTCAAAGGGCGACTGAAACGTAAATTAGGCGACTATTTCGGGCTGACTCAGTTCGGAGTCAATTTGACAGAGCTTTTACCAGGTGCTGTGTCTGCTCTGATTCACAGTCACTCCAAGCAAGATGAATTCATTTGGATTGTGTCGGGATCTCCAATTTTGGTGCTAGGAGAACAAGAATTTCCGCTAAGTCCAGGGGATTGCTATGGCTTCAAAGCTGGAACCGGAATAGCTCATCAACTGGCGAATCGATCGCCAGAAACGGTGACATATCTGGAGATTGGCGATCGTACCCCAGGCGATGAAGTTGAATATCCCAACGACGACCTCAAAGCCACTCAATCAACAAACGGGGAATGGATACTCACCCACAAAGATGGTCGCCCCTACTCGAACTAACCTTGCAGTTTACAGGAGCAACAATGTTAACTCAACAACAGGCTCATCAACTTGCCTCAGAATGGATTCAAGCCTGGAATTCTCACAATCTCGATGCAATTCTTAGTCACTATGATGAGGACATTGTTCTAGTGTCTCCGATTGCAGCTAAGTTGCTGAATGAGTCTTCAGGAACAGTCAACAGTAAAATAGCGTTACGTGCATATTTCAAAAAAGGGCTGGAGGTGTATCCAACTCTCAGGTTTGAATTGGTGGATGTCCTATGGGGTGTGCAGAGTGTGATGTTTTACTACATCAACCAAAATGGAACAAAAGCAGGTGAGCTTGTGGAAGTTGATTTAACTGGAAAAATTACACGAGTCATCGCTAATTACAATGGATAAAGAGAGAAGTTTCGCTTTCTGCCACATTGGTCATTGCGTTGGGCTACATGGGGATGCTTGATCCTCGCTTCCTATATTTTCTCACAGGACAACGGAAAAGCGATCTCGCGATTCTGTTCATGCTAGCAACAAGAATTTTCCAAAGTTTGAAAAATTACAGGTCAGTTTGTTTAGCAAATCTATGACGATCGCTCTATTAAGCTGATTTACCTTGTCGAGATGTATTTTAGAAAGCTTAAGTTTCTCAAGAGCATTGCAGTATTTGAGGAACATAGCTAAGATGTCCCTCAAAAATGCATTACGATAGCTACAACTGTCGAGCTTCGTTTTTTCTTCAGATTGAGGTCGCGCGATGTCTCATAACACAGAGAACAATTTGGGAAAAGAGTCTTTTACAGATCTAGCAGCCCTACCCACTAGCCGCCAGGAGCAAGTCGATCAATTATTATTCAGCGATAGTATTGACGATCTGTTGACAAGTGGCGAACTTCACATTGATGACTTCCCCGTTGATGAACCTATTGTCTCTGATGAATCGCTGGCGTTCTTCAAAGCTTATGCAGCGGAAATGGATGAGCGGATTGCTCGTGGAGAAATCACACCGATTGTTGCTGATGACTTCTAGTTTGTCACACCACAAATTTGCCTAGCTTTTATTTTTGCGAGGCTGCAATGGCTTTGAGCTGTGTTCAATACGATGCGAAATTACTTCGCCCAATTGATACGGCAGCTAAAGAAGTTGATCACACGCTGCTTGAGCATTTGATCGAGGTCGAGCGACAGCGAGTCGGCGACTGGACAACGCGCTATGTCACAGCACAGATTTACGAAGGTGTAACAGCAGCCGATTTGAGGGCGTTTCGAGAGTTGGAACTGCAACTGATTCTCGCCAATGGTAAATGGGCTTATTTCACCGATGTACAGACAGCCGCTCTCGTTCAGCGTCAAGTAGCTCGATCAAGTGATGCGATCGCATACGGTAGCTTATTTCTCTCTCATGCCAATGCGTCTACTATTCAATCTGAAGCCAAAATCTTGATCTTGGACGATGCCGCAACAATCGCTCAACTTCCTCAAATACAAAAAGCACTAGAAAATGATTTTAGTGAAGCAGAACTACAAGAAGTTCACAAAAAATTAGGCGACTGCTACAGCTTAGTTTCTTCTAATCTTGCTCATGCAGTTGCTTATTCACCGGGTCAAAAGCAAGTCAAAGATCCAAATCGTTCTCCCTTTCAGTTTCGAGCAGGATCACCAGGGATTCCAGGAGTGATTAAAGGAACCTGTCGGGTAAGTGAGTGGTGCGATCGCTTACAAGTCGATGCAATTCTGTCACTTTCATCATTCAAGGCAACTCAACGATCGAATGGAGAAAAGCCACAGCTTGTCGGTGTGCAACTTGTTCCTGATTTCTTCTTTGCAAACAAAACCTATGCTGCGACCACTCAACAAAAGCGAGGGTTACAACCTGCTTTAGTCACTCCCGAAGCCACACAGCAAGAAGTGTTGCCGAAGCTTGTTGAAAAAGCGATCTCCGTTGCTCAAATTCAAGCAAACTCGAAAGACGCAACCGACTATTATTTAGCTGTTGCTGAACGAAACCGTAACGAATCTGATGAAGAAGTAGAGGTAGAGGAAGAAAGTGTAGAAGAACTCTACATCGATCCAATCTACGAAATTCTCAAAGCTGATTCATTCGAGCAAATGCAAGGACATCCGAAAGTAATGGATGCGATCGCGAAAGTTCTGCATCATGAGTGGATGGATGCAGTTACAGTAGGGATTTACACACCTTCTGCGATCGCTCAACCTCACGCTGAACTCCAATCCTGGGAATGTTGCTTTCGAGAATTGCCGCATGGTGCATTAGTGTCACTGTATCGCTCTCCGTTGGGCAACATTGCTGGAATCGGCACCTTTATCAATAACACAGAGCAACTTAGAGAAACGGATGCAGAAGCCTTTCGACAGCAAGGCGTGATTTATCTCAATCCTTGGTCTGCTGCGAATGTTTTGATCACAGATTTTGATGGCGATCGTAACGCGATCGTTCCAGGCTATGCAGCAATTTCACCTGGAGCAACAGTTTACAGTCTACAAGAACAACTTCAAGAGATTTCTGATCCTCGAAGTGCCTATGAAGCAGCACAAGCGCTTTTTATCACCGCGATTCAAGACGCAACCATTTTTGCTCCAACTGAATTCCCTGTTTTTGTTGCGGAAGTCTTGGATAAAAATCGACCAGAGGTGCGCCCAATCGCAGTCAACAAAGAACTGAAGATTGAACGTCAAGGCACGATCGAAGAGTGCGCCATTCATGCAGCAAACAATCCGACAGGTATTGTTGCTAATCTAGGCATGAAAATCGATTCGCTGTACTGGGATATTGCTTATCTCACCCCAGAACAACGCCCTGCTTATCTTCAGCAAATTTGTTTGCACTATACCAAAGTTTTAGAACGTGCAGCAATTCCTCAGCCTGAAGACTATGAGACAGTGCTATCAAGTGGAGATTTACAGTTTCACGAGCGTCTTCAGCAAATTGTAAATGAGGGTCATCAGGTCTTTCAACTTCCAGAACAAGCCCGAACAGAAGCTGCTGGACTCGTGCTTCAGCAAGTCCAAACGTTACTGTGGGACGTGAAAGCAATTATTGCAATGAATCTGCAACGTGCCGTAGACTCACCGAAAAGTGCGAGAGAGGTTGCATGGCAACTTCACACCTTTGCTGCCACGCTTGGAAAATACAAGGATAATGCGTTATTAAACCATCGCAAGGATACAGATTTATATCAATCCCTCAAGCCAGGAGAAACACCTGAATCAGTTCGTATCTTACCGACTAGCACAGTCGATCCGGTTGCCCAGATTGCTCAAAGCGTGAATCAGCATTACCGAGAAGTCGTGCTAACCTCTCGCAGCCGCGATGTTTTCTTACCTTTATTTCCAAGCCGTGAGCAAGGTGGATTTAGTGAAGCGCAAGCAGAAATAGCGCGATCGTGGATTGATGACTACAATGCCACGATTCAAAGGGCTGCTATCGCACAAGAGCGGGCAAAAATAGAAGTGGGTCCCAGTCTTGTAATTCAATCGATCAGTGGTCGCCAGCTTCGAGTGGTGAACCTCACCAGTTGCGATCGCGAGGGAAATTCCTCAATCTGGCAGGCGGCACGTCAAGGTACTGCCTTAGCGTTTCAGGTTGGACTCAATCCAGATTGGCGCACGAAAACACAGTTTCCCTATGCTATTTTCTTCAACTCCTCTCAGCCTGCTGGCTTCATCAGCCTAGAAACCGTCCACCTCAATCAATCCTGGCTACAACACGCCACTGCTAAAAAACCAATTAACATCGCGACTGAGCGGATTAAGGAGTTTAATTTTGAACCGCACATGACGATCGCGCAAGCCAAAGCAGCAATTACTGAAGCAGCGCAGAAAATTGCTAGACAAGCTGAATTATTAGTAGAGTGCGACCGAACTTCAATGGCAGCTGCACTCTGGCATCAGGGTGGACAGCATCTAGTCATTCAAGCTTTTCATCCAGAATTATGTCAGCAGCTCCGGTCATTGCACCTTCAGACAATGACCGTTGTTGGACTGCAACACCCAACCAATCTGCATCGAGGACAAACCTTTTCAAGGGAACCATGCGCGATCTCAGTCGCCGTTGAAACCAATTCAGAAAGTCCGATCGCAGGGCGAACAGTTTTAAAAGTTGAAGGAAAAACGCTGGCTCCTTTCTCAACCGATAGTTATCAACTGCCGATTGGAACTCAGGGTGAAGCGCGGATCGTGCCGGAAGTTCCAGCGATTGTCAAAGCAATTTTGCCGAATGGAACACCGATTAAAATTAATCAAGTTCAAGCACATCATTTTGCAAATCAAGTTTGGAGTAATGAAACCGTTGAACTTGGCATGAAACGCCGAGAACGCGAAGGGAGCAAATGGTCTGATCTTGTTCTAAACATGCGCGACTCGGCTGGACACTTGCAAGATTTAGGCATTGTCAGTACTGCAAAAGACCGCCAAGCTGTGGAAGCTGCGTTTCGGCAAGTGTCTCCCGTTCTGAAGCGGGAAACGACGATCGTGGCAATGCTCACCTCAGACATTGCTCGACTTGCCACCGTTCATCTAATTCCCGAAAGCTTGCAGCTACCTAACGCGAACTCGCTGCAAGTCCGGGCTGAGTATAGCAATCCTCAAGGAATTCAAAAGCAAGCTTACGCGATCATGACCAAAAACTTAAACTTAGGAGCGCGATCTATCTTACTATCAGAGATTGAAGCACAAATCGGGCAGCCACTGAACTATGCGCGATCTCATCCCAACCAAGAATTTCCTGTCACTCGAATTCGCAGCGGACTCGGAGGCTACCATGGCCGTGAAATTGCTGCGTTGTGGTCAGAAAGACTAATTCCAGAGAATGGGCGATTGCCTCAGTCATTTATTGAAGCTATTCAAGCAAGCCATCCAGATGCAGAACCTTTGAGTGAAAAAACTATCTCAGGCTATTGTCCAAGCCGAGGCGAACTTTTTCAGTGGTATCAGGCATATCAACTTCGCGCGCAAACGCACCCCCATGATCCTCAAAAGCTAAAACAAGACCAAGAAGGGATGGCACACGTTGAGGCAATTCGACTTCGACAAAAAACAGAAGGACTGGCACAGATTCAGGGGCAAATCCTAGATGTATCCAACAATGATTTTCGGAATCCAGCAGTCGTTCTATCTGCTGAAGAATACCAACGGATGCAAAAAGCAATTCTATATTTTCGCCAAGCTTCGCCAGCCCATACCCAAGCCTCTAGAATTTGCCATAGCCCATCCTTTATAAATCCAATCATACTGAGACATTGAATCCACTTCTAAGGCATAATTCAAGGCAAGAATTCAGGAGTCGATCATGTCTCGTGACGAGGAACGGGAAACAAGAATCACGATGGAAATTGTCGTCGATGCCTATGGACCTGAAGAACAGGCAATGGGCTGGTATTACTATTTGCAAGACACGATGCAGTTTCCCTTTACGGCGACTTGTGTGAGCAAACGCCGCATCTCTCCGCTCAAAGAAGGCAAATCGGTAGAAGTGGTGGGGATGGCTCCGGAAGACGAATGTGAGCAAGAGATGTTCGTTGAAATCGAATGGGATGGCGATACGTTGGCAGTTCCCCTGATTCAGCTAGAAGCAATCGATGCCGAGGAAGAAACGCAGCAAGCCATCGCCGACTGGCATTACTGGGTGAATCAAGGCTATGAGTTTGGTTAAGTCATTGGGAGCGATCGGGAGAATGAATCGTAACCAACCAAGACAACCAAATTTAGGCTTCGGACAATGGGTGCAACTAGATGAGCAGGAGTTTACTCGAAAGCTCAAGTCAAAGGCGACTCAGGGAGTGCAAGGCTATTCGATTGCCACGATCGCTGACTACGAACCGAATCCCGATCTTGCTGCAAAAGTTGCAGTAGGCATTGTGCAAAAACTGCATCATCCTAATCCATTCGACGGAAACTTTGAACCTGAATTTGATAGACTTGCTCAGTAGTACTTGCGTTCAGAGTGGGAGTATCGATTCGTGGCAAAGTCCTCTTCGTTGGTGCCAGAAGGTTATCCTCAACTCTTGAACGATCTGAAGGAACGCATTCGGACGGCTCAAGTTCGTGCCGCAGTTGCGGTCAATCGCGAGTTAGTTCTTCTCTATTGGCAAATTGGGCGGATGATTCTTGATCGTCAAGCACAAGCTGGATGGGGTGCAAAAGTCATTGACCAACTCTCAAAAGATTTGCGACGAGAATTTCCAGAAATTAAAGGCTTTTCGAGCCGGAATCTCAAATACATGCGAACCTTTGCAGAAACTTACCCAGATTCATCAATTGTGCAAGAGGTGCTTGCACAAATTACCTGGTATCACAATCTTGCATTGATCGAAAAGCTGAAAACAACAGAAGACCGTCTTTGGTACGCGCAGCAAACGATCGCAAATGGCTGGAGTCGGAATATTTTGGTGATTCAAATCGAAACTCGGCTGCGCGATCGACAAGGCAAAGCTATGACCAACTTTGAGCGGACTTTACCGAAGCCTCAGTCGGATCTCGCAAATAGCTTGCTGAAAAGTCCCTATTCTTTTGATTTTCTTTCGCTCGGTCGAGAAGCACAGGAGCGGGATTTAGAAAATGCGCTGGTCGCTCACATTCGAGATTTTTTGTTAGAGCTAGGGGTAGGATTCGCCTTCGTGGGCAGCCAGTATCATCTGCAAGTCGGCAATGAGGATTACTATGTCGATCTGGTTTTCTATCATCTCAAGCTGCGCTGCTTTGTCATCATTGACTTGAAGATGATTGAGTTCACGCCAGAAATGAGCGGTAAGATGAACTTCTATTTAGCAGTCGTTGATGATTTGCTGCGACATCCTGACGATCAACCGACAATCGGGTTAATTTTATGTAAGTCGAAGAACCAAACAATTGTGGAATATGCGCTGCGAAGTATCAATCGACCGATTGGAGTTTCGACACATGAGATTTGGAATAGTTTGCCAGAGCAATTTAAGCAGAGTTTACCTTCGATTGAACAACTTGAATTAGAAATGGATGCCGCGATCGAAGACGATCTCACCTAAAGTCGAAGGTTGAGCTTTCTATCCTAACCGCTATCAGAAGTCAGCAGACTAATCAAGTAAACAGTCAGAGAAATTTCAAAGCAGGATGTTACAGCCATCTTCTGCTCAATTCAACTGCGCGATCGCACTCTTCTACTTCTGGTGTTTCGACATGGATTGAGAGCGGGTGAAGCTTCTCTATTGAAATGGGATGCAGTGATGCGATTGCGCTCCCAAAAGCGATGGCGGTCTGTCTTCTCCAAATCTGAGGTGTGATATTTTTGACTCGTAGTGCCACAATAAAAGCGGTTTATGCGTCAAAACTTAAGAACGACAGACGATAGGAGAGCATGATTGTGTTGCCATCGATTTTTGAAACTTGCACTCCCAGAGATGAAATTCTTTCTGGTGAACTATCGCTCGATCTGTTTGCTGCCAAGTTGAAATTAGTGGTCGATGGTAATGCTCCTAAGGTCTATCAAGATCCAGAACTATTCTTTGCGAATACCTTTCCCACTGAGGGACTCCAGACTCTGATTAGTGAAGTCTTTGGTCGTTTGGCAGGAACCGCGATCGGGTCTCCGGTGATTCGATTAGAAACCAGCTTCGGCGGCGGGAAAACGCACGATGAAATTGCGCTTTGGCACATTGCCCGAAACGGACGCAGCATTCGCGGACTCGATCGATTTAGCGATCGTCTCGATCAAATTCCTGCTGCTCCGGTTCAAGTTGCTGCGATCGCTTGTCAAGATCTTGATCCGACCAACGGCGACTTTCACCCAGAGACAGGCATCACCACTTACACCCTCTGGGGCGAAATTGCCTATCGGATTGGTGGGATTGGCGGATACAGTCTGCTGCGCGGTTCGGATGAGAAAAAAGTGAGCCCAGGAACGGGAGTCCTTCAGCAACTGATTCAAGATCGACCGACGCTGATTGTACTCGATGAAATCGCACAGTATCTACGCAAAGCGAAAGGGGTGATTGTTGGGAATAGTGATTTGTCGAAGCAGGTGGTTGCGTTTCTGTTTGCATTAATGGATTTAGCGGGGTCTTGCAATAATTTAGTGTTTGTCTATTCTCTCGCCTCATCGTCGGATACCTTTGCAGATGAAACGGCAGAGCTTCAAGAAACGGTTCGCGCTTCCGCTCGTCAGGAGCGCATTCTGAGTCCGAGTACCGATGTTGAAATCTACAACATTGTGAAGCAGCGTTTGTTTCAGCGTGTCGATGAAAAAGCCGCGAAAAAAGCTGCTCAAGAATATCTCAATGCGTATCGATCGAGCCGCATTAATCTGCCTGATGGTTGTCAAGATGCCACCTATTCACAAACTATCGAATCGAGCTACCCGATTCATCCAGAGCTATTCAATCTATTAACTAAAAAAATTGCATCAATCCCGAACTTTAACCGAACTCGTGGAGCGCTGAGGCTGTTTGCGATCGCGGTTCGAGAATTGTGGCGCGATCGCACAACTTGGATGCCGCTGATCCACGCGCACCATTTACCGATCGGTGTGAACGAAGAAATTACGAACGAATTGACTTCGCGCTTAGAACGTCCTTTAATGCGACTCCCGATTCAAGCTGATATCTACAACGCGAATGGACGAGAAGCACATGCTCAACTGCAAGATCAAGATTGGATGGCAGCAGGCAAACCGCCGTTTTCAACTTGGATTGGACGCACGATCTTTTTGCACTCCATTAATCAAGGAGTCGTGGCAGGCATTCGACGAGCGGAACTCAATCTATCGCTGCTTACCCCTGGAATTGAAATTGGCTTTATCGAGAGTGCTTTAGAGCGGCTCACTACGGTTGCTTGGTATCTCGATCACGATCCAATTACCTCAATTGCTCGGTTCAAAGAAGAACCTTCGATCAACAAAATTATTGCTGAAGAGAAAGAGCAAATCGGGCGCAGTGAAGCGAAAGACGATTTACGATCGCGGCGAGACACCATTTTTGCCAATCGCTATTTCACGCTGGTATCGTCGCCGGAGAGTCCGAGTGATGTCGATGATACGGCAGATAGTACTGTGCTTTGTCTGATCGACTTTAACGAAGCGACGGTGCAATCCTCGATCGACGCTGCGCCTCAAATTGTGGAACAAATTTTCAACAGTACAGGCGACTCTGGAAAGTTTCGCATCTTCCGGAATCGATTGCTGTTTCTACTCGCCAATCAGCAGGAATTGGAAAGAGCGATCGACGTGGCACGAGAACTGAGAGCGATTCGCACCATTCTCAAATCTCAGAATCGCCTGGAAGACCTTTCAGAGAGTCAACATAAACAGTTGAAGCAGAAAGAAGGGGATTTAGACTTGGCAGCGCGAGTTGCTCTAACGAATGCGTATCGCCATTTATTTTATCCCTCAAATGATCCGGTCAAAGCTCCAAAAGGGTTAATGCACTACCCGCTCCCCGCTCAGGATGCGAGCGATGTCAAAGGCAAGAGTAATCAGCAAGAAGCGATTCTCAAAGCACTGAAAGACTGCCAAAAGATTCGCGCCGATGACGCTCAACCGTATGCACCTGCGTATGTGCTGCAAAAAGTGTGGGCAACAGGACTCGATTCGATCAGTACAAAGGGGTTAAAAGAAGCATTTGCGAAAGATTTGGGACTGAATCTATTCTCGGATGCGGAAACTTCAAAGCTGAGAACGACGATCGCTCAAGGGTTAACCAGTGGACAGTGGGATTTGAAGGTCGGTGAGCGCGTCTATATCAAAACCGATGCAGTTCCGCTGATTCCACCCGACATCATTGAATTTTCAGATCGGATGGTGCTATATCGACGCGGCATCCTAGAACTCCCGAAGCCGAGGGAAATTGAGATCAATGCTCAAGTGATGCCGAGTACACAACCGAATAAACCTGTACGAGTGCGATGGAAAGCAGCGGGGGCACTTTCGGTCAAACTGTTTCAAGATGGCAACTTAATCGCAGGAAACTTCTTGCCGTCTGACGAATACGAGGGCGATCTGGCGCAAACGGCAACCTTTCGCATCGTTGCAGATTATGGGGAAGGAGAAACCGCAGCGGCAGAATCAAAGGCAAGAGTGCAAGCATATTCGACACTCTCCACTGGCTCTACTTCGGCTCACGATACTCCTAGCTTGTTCGATGTCAAACCGGAGGTGGTGGATTTATCGGGCAGCCTCAACGGTGTGTTTAATGAATTGCGCGATCGCATTCACGACGACAAAATTAAAGCGATCGAGCGGCTAGAACTCAGCGTGTCAGAGGTAATGGACTATCGCAAGCTAACCACAGCGGTTCCTCTTCTGATGCGTTATCCAATGCGACTCGACCAATTTGTCACTGTCCAAGCTGGAGATCAGTTCGTTCGATTAGAGTATCAAGGCAATGTCAAAGGGTTTCAAAGTTTTGCGAATCCGACGAACACGTTGTTGACGAGTCCTGATGTTCGAGCCGATGTCTCGCTTAAAATTACGTTCGAGTTTGCATCCGAGGTCGAGCCACAAGGCCCAGAGATGAAAGCGATCGAGCAGGCACTCTTGAGAAATCCGGTGGATCGGCTCAGTTTGACAGCTAAGGTACTATACTGACGGAGTTTGTTTACGATCGTAGAAGTCAAACGCTGAAGGATTGGGGTATGCAGGAGTTTCAGCTCAAAGTCGTTCCCACGGACAACAACAATTTCGCATTGGAGTTGTATCAATGCGCCTATAAAAAAGCAGGTGAGAAAAAGCGATCGGCTGCCAAGCGGATTGGTCGATTGAAAGGACAAGGTTTGGTGCAGGCTCGGCAAGCGATTTATACCTGCCTCAAAGCCAACAATTATGACCCAAAAACTCTCAGCCAACAGCGCCAGACTCCTTACGTTTTGACCGAAGAATCGGGGGTGAATCTGGCTCTTTTATTCCAGACGCTTCAACCGCTCTCTAAACCTGAGCGAATCGCTAATATTGCAGCAGGAGTTCAAGCAATGAGTAATGAGGAGGCACATTACTGGTTTGCTAAAGTCAGTAATGGAAAACGAAGTCAGGCGTTGCGGGCAATTCGAGTGCTACTAGGAGACTAATCGCTTCATCATATCTCAAGCGACTTCAATCGGAATGCGCCCAGCACGTTTATCAAAATCAGCAACGTGTTTACGCTCAGCCTGTTGCCGGATGTCATCCAGAATCTGACCGATCGGGTGTACAGCTTTTAGCAACAACTGCCCCTGATTTTTACTACTTAAGTCAATAATTTGGTCTCCTAACTCATCCGAGTTAATCCAATACAGCTTGTCGTCGCTGAATATTAGAAACTTGTCAAACAGCGACGGCTCAAAATGAAGATTCCTTAAATGATTAATGACTTTACGGATTTCCTGAAGTGATAGCCGCTGCCGCAAATTCGCAATCGTTCTCAGTTCAAGGATTTGCTGCCAGCTATAAAGCACTACCGGACGTTTGGAGTTGCCCAATTTTCTAGGAACGACAATCTCAGCTTGATCAAGCCGACTCAATTGCCCTGAACTGAGTCCTGTCAGGGTTAACGCCTCTTGCCGGGTAAATTCTCCTTGCATCTCACTCGTCGCCACTTTATGCAAACTCCTAAAAGCCATAGAACCATTATGTACCCTTAGTTTGCACTTAAACAGCAATTCATAACGAAGTATATAAGTTTGTACAATTGTTTCGCATACTTTAAAACTAATTTAATCGTTCCGATTTTTGAAAAACCGAAATTAAATTGTTATAATGTGCTTATAGCTACTCTCTTAGGAGAAATCTCCGTGAAACTTACAGCCGCACTTGTAAAAGAACAAAGGGTTCTGTTCGCTGTCGTACTGGTCAAAAGTTACGTGCTGAACAGTGTAGAGCGAGGTCAAACAATCCAAGCTGCACAGCAATTTTTCCCTGGTTACAATATTATTCTCATGTCGCAAGATGGACGTGGAATTCCAACGTTTTTCGGGCGGCGTGACATTGTTGGTTTTCTGCAAAGCGTTCCGGTGAATTCTCTTCCTTGGAAAGAATTCACGTTTGCCATCTAAAACCTCGACTCATCCTTCAATGGAGAACACTGAAATGAATCTCAACTGGAAAATCAATGGTCGTTCGGTCTCATCTGACCAAGTAGGCGACGCAATTCTGTCCTCGATGGAGAGCGAAATTCAGGCAGCAGCGGAACAGAAAGTTATTGATACGCTGTCTGCAATTCGTTGCCCTGTTCACGATCAATCTGCTCAAAACATTCGATTTGAGGGATCGATTCTGAATGGTAACGAAGCTAAGATGGATTGCTGTTGCGATCTCTTGAAAGAGGCAATTCAGCAAGCTCTGAACTAGCAAGGATGTGGAAGCGATCGCCATCTCGCTGCTGTGAGCGCGATCGCGGTTGCCGTCTAGAGTAGCAGCGTTGGTTAATTTGCATGGTCTGCGAGACACCTCTAGAATATGACTTTTTGCTGAATTTCGAGTTGGGCTTGCTCCTGCAAAGGCACTTGAGCTTCTACAAACGAGGTATATACTTGGACGTTGGCATCCATCACTTCAAAGCTGACAGCTAGAGAGTACGGAACTAAAGCCGTGGGATCGTTGTTCCAGCCTTTATGTCCAACGACAGCAATACAGAACGCTTCCCGTAATTTGTCGGGCTGTACGATCGCCCAATCTTTTTGGACGGTTCCTGTCCCTCTGGAGATGTTTCTCATCTTTCCATAGTTCTTCTGCTGTCCTAAAGTCCACGCAAAGTCACCATCGCCTCCCTCTTCATCCTCTTGGGCTTCGTAGTCATTGAGAACTCTTTCCAAAAACTTGTCGGAGGATTCTCCCTTTTGACTGCACTGCCAATGGAGCCAAGTGGACAAGTATTTCCGCTTGTTCCGACGAGTACGACGCGGTTCTGCCTTGTAAGAAAGGGTGATCTCAATCAAAACATCGTACTCACTTGCGAGTGACTGTAACTCCGGTGGGAGTTGAACTTGGTAGATGTGAGCTTGACGCGCACTAATCAAGACATCCTCGTTTGTGACGAGCGTAATGCGGTTGGGAGCATTTCCCAACGCACGTTCTAGATTGGGTAAACCATACCCCATCATTTGAATTGCCTGAGCAAGCTTTTCATTGGAGCTATTTGTCCACTTAGGTAATCGAGCTGAATGGACAATTAACGCACGGTAAAGGAGACAGCTTGCTTGAGGGAAAGTTGCTGCCAGTACAGCAGCGATGTGAGCAACTTTAGGTGCAGCATAGGAAGTTCCGACCGCACCCTGATCACTCAGCGGTGCGCCTCCTGTCGTGGATCGAACTAATTCAGGACAAAGCTCTGGGATATTTGGGAAACTGGGAGGCTGACCAGAATCTATTGCCAAATCCCCTCCGTATTCAACGACATCAGGCTTAATTGAATCCCAGATTCCATAGCCTGAACAGGAGAAGGCTGATGGGTAATCTTCTTTTGCGATCGATTGGATGGGTGGAACCTCATAAGTGGTATGCGAGATCGAGCCAACCGTTAAGGCTTGAAAGCTCTGAGCGGGGTTTGCAATCCGTGAAGAGGATTTGAGGAGATATTCTGGATATGATAGTCCAGCCTCAAAATGTTCATAGATGGTTCGGCGAGAGAGTCCTAACTCTATTCCTCGGTAAATTGGAATGTTTCCCGCAGCTAGGATGAAGAGAATGTCATTCCGCCAAGTTAGGTAATCAATTTCCGCTGCCCATGCGCTCATATACTGTAAGCGGCAAGGAACAGAACCTGTGATGGAGTGATTGAAAATGCGAGTTCCGGTGCGATTGTAGTAGAACTCAACGATCTCGTTCAACACCTCCGATAGGTTGAGCTTTTTGGGCACGATGCCATCCCGATTCAGAACTCTGGCATTTTGTAGCCAACACACTGCTGAGTGACTGCCTGATTTAGGAAGCTCTCTTGGGTATAAGACTGCACCTGCCACACGAGTTCCGTGACCCCCGCCTGTAACATCATCGGAGGTCCGATGGCTTTCGCCAGGAATCCAACATTGCGAATGGACTGTATCAATGGCACTGGCAAGGTATTGATGTTGCTCTTGCATTCCGCTATCGATCACGCAAACTTTTGGCGCTAAAAGGCTGGGCGGTTCTAGCATAAAAGCTGGCTCTGGGGTTGGAAGGAATGGAACATCGATCGTAGGTTCAGCGAATTGATCAGGTTCGCTAACATCAAATACAAATGGAAAGTTGATTACGACATCTTTGAGTCCCTTGCCTGTAATCTCAATGACACAAGAAAAACTATCTGGTAAGAGTGCGACGTGCGATCGATCATCCCAAGAAGCATCTTGGATAATTTCGTGCTGATAATTCTGAATAAAATCTAGAAAATCATCTTGCCGCTTCCACAGAAGTTCATTCCACTCTTGCTCCGTTTGTTGGCGGCGGTCGCTCCATCGAGCAATTCTTTGAGCATAATGGTCGTCCGTTTCTCCTTCTGTGCGACGGGGGTGGTCAGAAAATTGTGAGGTCAAGCCGACGCAAGCAACACCGACTTCAACAATGTAGCTATCATCGTCTTTGATTTGATCCCATCGTGCCATCAACTCTTCTGAGAGGATGTACTCCAGTCGTCCAAGCCTTCCTTCTAAAACCTCATAGATTTGCGCGACTCTACCACTGCCATATTCTTCACGCATAAACTTCTCAATCTTCTCCTGCAATTGAGTAAGCCCAGCATCTGCGGAAGCCCCGATGATATAGCCGTCTTCTAGTTCAAGAATGACTTCAATGCCAAAACTCTTGAGCTTATCGGCATCAAAAGCTTGTGGATCGACTTTGAGAATTAATGGTGCAGCGTCGGGTAAATCAGGCTTTCCTTCTTGGCTGCGTTGCTCTCGAACAGTTTGCCAGTCTAAGACGATCGATGAAACCGATGTCTTGAGTCTACCTCCGTGCCCGCCCGCATCTCCTTTATTGGCTAACGATTGCTGAGTTGGTCTTGGAAAACCACCAGATGCAGCGGTTCCACTTTTTACAAACTTGAGAAAAATGTGCGGGAACTGTTGGGAGGCGTTAGGCATGAGCGGCTCGAAGTTCTTGAATTGATACTTCCAGATGTTCCTGGATGACCAATTCTTCTCGGTCGAGGATGGCACGTTTAGCAGCATCTTGAGCGACCCGGACAGTTTCTGCTGCGGAAAATCCTTGCATTTTCTCAAGGATGGTTGCCCAGTTGATCGTGCCAATTGTGACCGAGGAAAGGGTCTGTTTTAGGATAGCCTCAATTTCCCTTTCTGTAGGTTTTGGTACTTCGATCGCATCATCAAATCGTCTCCAGATTGCTTCATCGAGTGATTTGTCGAGGTTGGTTGCGGCTACCAAAAGTCCGCTTGTCGATTCAAACTCATCTAGAAGCTGTAAGAAAGCGTTGACGACTCGTTTGATTTCGCCAACTTCTTGATGATCTTCGCGGGATTTTGCGATCGCATCACATTCGTCGATGAACAGGAGGCAAGGATTTTGGGCTGCCACCTCAAAGACTTCTCTTAAATTGCTAGCCGTTTCCCCTAAGTAGGAGGATACTAGGGCATCAAAACGAACTTTTACGAAAGGGAGTCCAGTATTCCAAGCGAGGCGTTCTGCGCCCATTGTCTTACCGCAACCTGGAGAACCGTAAAGCAGCACTTTTTGACGATATTGCAAGCCATAGTGAGCTAAGCGATCGCGGGCGGCATATTCTCGCTCAATGCGTCGAAAGCGTTCTTCGGTGTCATCGGGCAAAATCATGTGGTGCTTGAGGCGATCGCGGGGGATGCTGATGACCAACGGGTGATTGGAGCGTTTGCTCATTGGTAATGGACTGAGAGTGCCGGGTGGCTCACTCAGGTTAGGACGAGAGGAGATGCCCCTTGGAAAGGCGGGTTTGGGGAGTCCTGGAGGTGGGGCTGGAAGTCCTGGAGGGAATGGAATTGCAGAGCCGTTAGACATTCCTCTTTTGACGATGCTGGAGAGTTGCTCGGCAAGGGTTAGATGTCCTTTTTTACGTTCTTCTTCAACCACAAGGGTCATGAGGCTTTGGATCGCCTCTTTGTCTTCGCTAGCGATCGCTCTAAATAATCGTTTGAGCAACTCTCCTTTCATTTAGCTTTTTAACTCGAAGCATTTGTACTATTCCAGAATACTCATATTTTCTAGAATTTGCCGATCTTTCAGTTTAGCGTAAGGATACAGCAACGCTGAATTTTTCTTTGCCTTACAGACTACAAGACAATCTCGATTATGAATAATAATTTTTCCTATGTGAGAGACAAAAATGCTGAGTCAAGTGGTGATTCTTAGATGAACTTGGATGGGTTATGAGTGCTTGAGCTGAGACGCGGGTAGAAGCAATGACAAGTATGATGACTCTAATCTAGGATAATCTGCGGGAATTCGATCGACCGTCTAAAATATCAACGGACAGCGATGAGAGT
Source organism: Leptolyngbya boryana PCC 6306 (assembly GCF_000353285.1). Classification (NCBI taxonomy): domain Bacteria; kingdom Bacillati; phylum Cyanobacteriota; class Cyanophyceae; order Leptolyngbyales; family Leptolyngbyaceae; genus Leptolyngbya; species Leptolyngbya boryana. Next base: position 391,923 of record NZ_KB731325.1, on the reverse strand, counting down.
TCGATTATGACGACCCGGAAGCCTGTGTTTATCGAGAAGATTATGCCTGTGAAGCTCCTCAATGAGCAGGTGTATTACGAGCATGGGGGGAATCCGTTTAAGGGGTTGCATCGGTGGTATTCGCGCAAACCCTTGTCGTTTAGTCGGGCTTCGGTGTTGGGATCGCTGTTACCCGAGGGAGTGACGATCGAAGAATTTGAGTATCTGCTGGGGCTGAATCGGCGAGTCGCGGGGATGCAGGATAAGACAACGAAGCTGTATAAGACTCCGCCTTCGCCTGATCGAATTAAGAAGGTACAGGAACTTTGTGAGCAACAGTGGGGAACGAAAACGCCTGTTGTGCTGGATGCGTTTGCGGGGGGCGGGAGTATTCCGTTTGAGGCAGCGCGGTATGGGCTGAAGGTGTTGGCTTCGGATCTCAATCCGGTGGCAGTGGTGACGATGAAGGCTGCGATCGAGTATCCGCTGAAGTTTGGGCCTGATTTGCAGCAGGATATCGATAAATGGGTGAAATGGGTTGGGGACGAGGCGGAAAAGAGACTGGCTGAGTTTTTTCCATCATTGCCTGGTGAGAAGGTTCAGAACTATCTATGGGCACATACAGTTGTTTGCCCGAACTGTGAATCGACTGTTCCTTTAAGCCCGAATTGGTGGTTATACAAACGCCCTGAAAAGCAGAACTTAAACAAGTGGTGTGCTGTTAGACCCATTCCAAATCCTGAACAGAAGCGAGTCGATTTTGAATTGGTAAAGGGGAAGAAAGGGAAGGGAAATACGATCGTTTGTGAGAACGGTGAAGAGTATAACCCTGATGACTTCTCAACAATAGGTAGAGGTGTTGGGAAATGCCTATGCTGCGAAAATGTAATTGAAAGTAGCTATATCGATGAGAAACTTTTGAACAAAGATTACATTCACGAAATGTATGCTATCGCCTATCAGGTAAATTCAGGAGGGTTAAAGTTTCGCCTGCCAGAAAAGTTGGATTTTGAAGCCTTTTCAGCAGCAGTCTTAAAGCTTGACGGATATGCTAATTCTCTACTAATTCCTTCGGAAGGCTTTCCTGAAGGAGAAGATACTCGCTGCTACAATCGCGGTGTTAGAAGTTGGGATCAAATGTTTAATTCTCGTCAGCTTTTGACGCTTGTGGTTTATGTTGAAATTCTCAATGATGTTAAAGCTAAGTTGCAGATTGAGTATGAGCCGGAGAAGGTAGAAGCGATCATAACTTATTTGGCTTTGGTATTTGATCGATGTGTTGACCGTAACTGTAGATTATCTATTTGGCATACAGCTAGAGCTTCAGTAGAGAGAGCAAGTACACAACACACTTTAAATCTGACATGGAACTATCCTGAAATAAGTGGCTCTGCCGAACTTTGGAAATCTTCTGCGGATGCTTTTGCTTCAGACTATGAAAGCCTGTGTTTACTATTTGGTACTAAACCTGGATCATCAGGCATACCAGGAATCGAAGCTTTTGAGCCGAAATCAATCCAAATTGATTCAGCTTCAGCAGATAGTTTAATTCATATTCCTGATCAATCTGTTTTCGCGATCGTCACTGATCCCCCCTACTACGCCACAATCCAATATGCTGAACTATCCGATTTCTTCTACGTTTGGCAAAAGCGCACATTAGGCGACATCTTCCCCGATCTCTTCTGGTCAGACCTTACCGACAAAGACCGCGAAGCCGTCGCCAACCCTTCCCGCTTCCGCAACATGGGCATGAGTCCCGAAGAACTTGCCAACCAAGACTACGAAGCAAAAATGGCGCTTGCCTTTGCCGAATACCATCGAGTCCTGCGCGACGACGGCGTAATGACCGTCCAATTCAACCACAAAGACTCCGGAGCCTGGGATGTCCTCGCCAAATCCCTCATCGATGCAGGCTTCGAGATCACCGCCTCCTGGTCAGTCAGCACCGAAAACCCGCAAAACCTCCACCAAGCCCAGAAAAACTCCGTCTCCAGCACCGTCCTCTTGGTGTGCCGCAAACGCGACCCCAACTCAGGACAAGCCTGGTGGGACGACCTGCGCCCCCAAGTCGCCCACCTCGTCGAACAACGCGCCCCCGAATTCGAGGCAAACGACATCGACGGCATCGACCTCTACCTCTCCGCCTTCGGTCCCGCCCTCAACGTCTTCTCCCGCCACTCCCCTATCCTCGACACCTCCGGCAACGAAGTCCGCCCCGAACAAGCCTTCTCCGAAGCCCGCAAAGCCGTCGCCAACTACCGCTTCCGCAAACTCGCCCAAACCGACACCCTCGGCTTCGATCCCCTTACTACCTGGTACATCCTCGCCTGGGATGCCTTCCGCGCCCGCGAATTCCCCTTCGATGAAGCCCGCCAGCTTGCCCTCGCCGTCGGTGGCTTCAACGTCTCCGACCTCGCCAAAACCCACAAACTCCTCGACTCCACCAGCGGCATCTGCAAACTGCTCACCCCCGACCAGCGCTTCAAAAAACGCGCCTTTTCCACCAACCCCGAAGACTTCACCCTCACTTCGCTCATCGACGGACTCCACGCCCTAATCGCCATCTACCTCGAAGAACAATCCATTGATCCTGTCCGCCGCTTCCTCAAAACTACCGGACTTTTGAGCAACGATTTATTTATGCGTGCCTGGGAAGTCACCCTGCGCGTGATTCCACATATTGGGGACGAGCGCAAACGAATGCCCGAAGAAAAAGCCCTTGCCGATCTGTGGCTGGCAATGGACGAAATCAAAGCCAAAGTCCGCTACGAACAGCCAGAATTAGACTTAGGCGATGTGCAACAGAGTTTGTTTTAAATCGATGGAGGTCAAGCTATGAAAGTGAAAGGAATTTTACGCGGACAAACGATCGAATTACTAGAGCAAGTGAACGCACCAGATGGAACGGAGGTCAGTGTCGAAGTTGAAATTCTCTCGGCTCCTCACCATTCACCAGCGCAGCCTTTGAGCGATGAGGAGCGTTTGACAAAGCTGAATGAGTTATTTGGAGCGTGGGAAAACCAGCCTGACTTAGATGAGATTTTTGCTGAAATTGATCGAGAGCGACACGCTTATCGAGGTCGGCAGATTGATTCATTTGATGACTAAGGTGAAGCTGCGTGTATTTACTGGATACTAATATTTGCAGTGCGTTGATGAAAGGCAACCGTCGAGCCTCAATTCGATTTAACCGAGCATTTCCGCAATGCTATACATCGACGATCGTTGTCGCAGAACTCTACAAGGGCATTCTCGACTCCCAACGTCTGCAAGACAATCTGCAATCACTTGCAGATTTGACGACTTACCTAGCGATTGAATCATTTGATTTAGCCGCTGCTGAAGAGTTTGGCAGAATTCAAGTTGAACTTAAACGCATTGGTAAGCCTACAGGTGAGGTCGATGCACTGATTGCAGCAGTTGCTCGCTCACGGCAATCTATTTTAGTGACGAACAATACGCGCCACTTTGAGAATATCGCGAACTTACAGCTTGAAGACTGGCTGGAGCCATAATGATGCCTCGATCCCTACAAAATCATCAATGGAAAATTAGCTACTCTAGCGACGAAAATAATCCCGTTGCTGATTTCTATATTCCAGCCTTGGAATGCGCGGTGAAGTACGATCGCAAAGCCGGATTTTTCAACAGTGCGATTCTCAGCAAAGTCGCCCGTGGACTCGGCGCAATGCTCGACAACGCTGGACAAATGCGACTAATCATGGGTTGCCAATTTAGTCCGACTGACCTACAAGCAATTCAGAAAGGTTATGAACTTCGATCTGCATTAAGCGATCGCTTAACTCAAGATCTCCAACCCCCCAACAACTTTGCCCAACTCAAACACTTTGAGATCCTAAGCTGGCTGATCCAAAACCATTATCTCGATATTCGCATTGCCGTTCCGCTTAAATCCGATGGCATACCTGAAAATAGCAGCGAACAGCTTGATCCAAATCGTCTATTCCATGAAAAAGTTGGCATTATTACTGACAGTAACGGCGATCGTCTAGCTTTTAGCGGCTCGAATAATGAATCGATCGGCGGCTGGTATGCCAATGTTGAATCTTTTCATGTCTATCTGGCTTGGGAGGGTGGACGAGATTTAGAGCGGGTGGAATTAGAGCGCGATCGCTTTGAGAAGCTCTGGAACAATCAAACCGCAAATGTCCGAGTGTTTGAAGTTCCAGAAGCCGTAAAGCGGCGACTGTTGCAGTATGTTCCGAAACATAAGCCTACTTGGAGCCAAGAAATCGAGTTTGATCAAAGAGAGATTGCACCCGAAGTCCCTCTGGAAATTCAGCCCACAGTCCCTCAACTTGAAGACTATCAGCACGAAATCGAGCAGTTCGAGAAACTCGCAACACTACACGAGCATCCAGGTTGCCTCGATTTCACGCTCAAAACAATTCCGATCCAGCCCTGGATTCACCAAATCAAAATTCTCCGTCGCTATGCCGAAGAGTTTCCGCGCAACGGATTGATTGCCGATGAAGTTGGACTAGGAAAAACGATCGAGACGGGCTTAATTCTGCGTTATCTAATTCTCTCGAAAAAAGCACAGCGCATTTTAGTTCTCGCTCCCACCAGTGTCCAACCCCAATGGCAAGACGAACTGCGTGAAAAATTCAATCTGCACTTCTGGAGCTTAGCCCAAGGCGAACTGCGAGACCCATTCAAGCAGTCCATTCCCCTCGCTGAAAATCCGTGGAACACACAGAACTTGATTCTGGCTTCCAGTCATCTCGTGCGCCGCAAAGAACGAATGCAAGAACTTCTAGACTCCGAACCGTGGGATTTGGTGGTTCTCGATGAAGCCCATCATGCTCGTCGCAAATCGCCTCAGAATCGCAAGGAAACCCCGAATCGACTATTAGAGTTGATGCAAAAGCTAAAGGATAGAACTAAAGCTTTATTGCTACTCTCAGCCACCCCGATGCAGATTGACCCGATCGAGGTCTTTGATCTACTCAACCTACTCGGACTGAAAGGACATTGGCAGTATGCAGATAACTTCTGCGACTACTTCAAACACATCGCCAGCGAAGTCGATTCACACATCCTGAACTTTTGGCAGCAGATGTCTACTGATTACTTTACTCAAGGCGGTCAACCCTGTCCACGATTGCAGCAACATCTAACAAAAAGCGATCGACTCCTAGCCTACAAGCTCGAAGATATCTGGCAAAAAGGACGAATCCGCATTACCCCAAATCAAACTAAAGAGGAAGCCTTCATCACCGCCTCTCGACAATTTCTCACAGTCAACACCCCGCTCAAGGATCTCATGTTTCGCCACACCCGCGATACACTCAGACAGTATTACAAGTTGGGCGTTCTCGAAAAAGATGTTCCAGTGCGGGAGGTGTGGGACAATGCGGTGGTTTTAGAATCGACCCGCGAAGCTGAACTGTATCGGGCAGTAAGTGATTATGTACGTCATTTCTACCGTCTAGCCCAGAAAGAAAACCGCAAAGCATTAGGCTTTTTGATGACTTTGTATCGCAAACGGCTCACTAGCTCGTTTTATGCGATCGAGCGATCGCTCTCCCGTCGATTGAGTGACCTACAAACTGGACAGCAAACAAGCCTTACTCCCGATGATTTGCTGGAACTTGATGAAGCTGAAGATGCGGTAATCGATGGCTTAAAAACATTCTTCGAGCCAGTCCATCCACGAGAAATTGAATATTTACAAGACCTACTCCAACAGTTTGAGAACACAGGCGAAGACACCAAGTGCGCTCAATTTTTGACTCAACTGCGACAAGAGTTAAACACCCGTGATAGCGCGATCGTCTTCACACAATACACCGACACGATGGACTATTTGCGCGAGTTCTTGCGCTCTAGCTTTGGAAATCAACTCGCTTGCTATTCTGGACGAGGCGGAGAGCTTTACCGCAACAATGAATGGACAATAGTACCGAAAGAGGACATCAAGAAGCGCTTCCGCAAAGGTGAGATTAAAATTCTTCTGTGTACTGAATCTGCCAGTGAAGGTTTAAATTTACAAACTTGCGGTGTTTTGATCAACTATGATATGCCCTGGAATCCAATGCGAGTCGAGCAACGCATTGGACGAATCGATCGTATTGGTCAGCGCTATCCAACCGTGCGAATTCATAACTTTTACTACGACGGGACTGTTGAAGCAAAAGTGTATCGTAAATTGCGCGATCGCATTGATGCGTTCTCAACGGTCGTAGGAAAACTTCAGCCGATTCTGGCGAAAGTCCCGACTTTTATCGAGCGAGCGTTGAACAGCGCTGATCCTGAAGAAGAAGACGTGCTGTTGTCTGAGTTTGAAACAGTTTTAGAATCGCCGCCGTTGCGTCCCGAAATTGATGAAATGGTCGAGATGGATGTGCAGGCGGACTTATTGATCATGCGACAACCGATGGCATCGGCTCCGATGTCGATCGACGAAATCAAGACGTTGCTGACAACCTCAAAACTCCTACAATCCCAAGGCTTTAAGTTTGAGCAAGTCAGCCAAGACGTATGGAAATTGAGCGATCTGCATCAACACCATCTCATTACCTTTAATCCAGCAAAGTATGATGAGCAACCTTCGCTGCGGTTGATGCTTTCTGGAGACCCGCTGCTAGAGAACATTCTGAATCAAGTGCTCCCGTCCATCAATAAATAGAGCAATTTAGAAGGCAATTCTATTCTTGTGTAACTACTGTTGATGGATTACACAAGAACCCTTGCTTTTGTAAAGTTACAATTCTAGGGCAACTTCAGATTCGATCGTAAGAGAGCTGCACTTCGATGCCATTTTTAAAATCGAGTGGCGCATTGTAACAAAATGTAATATCAAAAATCAATTTTCTGACCTCAAGAAGCAACACGCTCAATGGCTTGAGACTGAGCAAACGCTTCTGCTAACTCCTCAAACGAGCACTCCAACATTTCACAGAGAATTTTAGTTTGCTCAGGATTGAGTTTTGGAATGCTGTAGCCTGTCTCCCACGCGCTCACTGTTTTGTGGCTAATGTTCAACGCCTTCGCCAGTTCTTTCTGGCGAATACCCTTCTTATGTCGCTGGAAGTGCAGCCATTCAGCGAATGTAGAAGCAGAGACAGGCAGGTTCATTGGGTAAGCCATGAATCGACGTGAAACCAGCATACCCCAAATTTTAGATTATGGGCGCAAATCCAGACTGGTACTGCCTTTGGAAGTACCGATCCACCGGAAAAGTCCAAGATATTAGACTTATCTAAGGGCATGGATCATTAGAATTTTTTCCGTTTAGTCCCACAATACACAATCTGAGCGCGTGTCGCTGAATTCAATTTCTATTCCGGCTACTTCTGTTTCACCCCAGTTCATCCAGAACGATCGCTCCGTTTGCTCAACAACTTGGGCAGCGAGTTCAACCTGGATTTGTCTGCGAATTTCAGCAATGCGATCGAGTCCTGTTTTCAGAGTTTCTAGAACGTGTCGCTGAGTTTCAACCTGATTTATGTTTCCGATTAATGCTGTAGGGTTCAGCGACATGCCTACAGGCAATGGGATCAAGCGCAAATAAGCCTCAACCGCCTGAGCTAAGTCCTGTCTATTTCGTGATTCCTGAGCATACAAGACGCGATCAAGGGCGGTTTGAGCGTGAGCCACCGTTTGATGAGTCACTGCCCCTAATCCAGTTTGGTACTGCCCTTTCTCTGGATTGAATCGAATTGAGGTCTGTTCGTGAATAATCGCGGCATCGATTGCGAGGTGATGAATTTGCGCTTTGAGCGATTTGGCGCGTTTGCCAAGAACTTCAAAATTGATCGATTGATTGGGAGTGCGATCGACTTCTGCCTCCATGTAGCCCTTGGCTTTTTTGTCCCGCACAATTTGTTGTAATTTCGTTTGTGCCTCTACGATATTGCCGCAGACATAGGAGTGGGTTTGTCCCTTGTAATTCACTCGTCCATATTTTGCAAATACTGTCCCATCGAGTAAAACATAGCCTTGCCAGAATTTGTTGTGATTGCTACGACTGTCTACACAAATCAGATGAACCGAGGCGATCGCACTCGAAAGATCTGGAAACTGATCGGAAGTCATGACAAATTTCCTCAAACGTTTGACAAATTTTCTTGTGCTTGGAAACTGCCGCAATTCACAATGTCGAATTCCATCTGCGCGGGTTGCCGATGAACTCTGATTTGAGGCTGACGCGGCTGAAAATCAGGAGATAGATTTTGATGAGGTTTTTGATGACTGGTTTCAACTTGGTAATATGCAATGCAGCGATCGACAAATTGGCAATTCACACAAATACACATCGCAGCCTCCTAGTTTTCTTCCCAAACGACAGTGCGATCGCTTTCAATTTGCTCCTCGATCTCCGGTGCAACACATAATGCTTGTCCGTTTCGTGCCCAACGATCGAGGGCTGCAAGTTCTTCAGCATCACCTAGGGATCGCGGTGGTTTGCGTTCAATTTGCGCGTGGAGATCTTCGATCGTGACTTGTCCAGGTCGGCGTTGAGCATAGGCTTGAGCCGCACAAGCAAACACGATGTCGTGAATTTCGCTTCCGGTATAGCGATCGGTGTGACGGGCAAGCGGTTCGATTAAGGCTTGAACGGCTGGATTTTCGAGATCAGCATTAGGACTCAGCAATTTGTAGCGTTGCATCTGAACTTGGAAGATTTCACGACGAGCCGCTAAATTTGGTAATGGAACGTGATACACCTCAGAGAATCGCCGTAAAAGTTCTGGTTTGAAACATCCGGGACGGTTTGCTGTTGCTGCTACGAAGACCGCTGAGGTATGTTCTTGAAACCATTGCAGGAAGTAGCCAAACATCCGTTTTGTTGTCCCGCCATCAGATTCGCTGCCAGTTCCACCATCGAACATTTTGTCCATTTCATCAATGAACAGAATCGAGGGAGCCATTGCTTCGGCTGCTGCGATCGTTTGTCTGAGATTTTCTTCTGATGCTCCAAGTTCTTTTTGCACGAGCTTACTGGTATCGAGGATCAGAATCGGCAGTCCCCATTCTTTCGCAAGACACTTAATTCCGAGTGTTTTACCCGTTCCACCGTAGCCTACGAGTAAAACACCTCGCGGAAAAGGTAGATTCCAGCTTTCCTGTGCTTCTGGTTCTAGAAGTGCCGCTTGTGTGATTGCCCAAGATTGCAGCACGGGCATTCCTTTCACTGGAACATCGGGTGCTTTGGCATATTGAATTCCGCGTGCTGCAAACTGTTGCTTTTTGATTTCGAGAATGTCATCGATCGACTGTGCTTCGAGTCGTTTACGCTTGATTGCAACCAGTTGAATCGCGTCATCTATGCCTTCGGGAGTCATGCCGAGCAATGCGCGAATGAGACGTTTGCGATCGTCTTCGGACAAGTTCACTTCAAACGATTGAGATTGAGCTTTAGCACTGCGTTGAAGGGCTTTGAGCCTGTGTTCGAAGATTGCCTCAGCTTCCGTCGCTAAGGGTAAGGGATTTTGCATATCCACCACCAGATCTTGGAAAATTGGCGGTGTTCGCAAACCATCGTGCAAAATGATCAAGGAGTTTTGCGATCGCTTCAGCAAATTAAACACACGTACCGACAGTCTCACAAAAGCGGGATTTGAGTCCCTAGCTGCAATGTAGCGGTAAAGATCTCGTAGCACAAATAGAGTCGGGCGAGATTGTTGATCGGATTCACCTTTAGCTTGAGTTTGACAAGCAGATTCGATGTAGCGCAACACCGCTTCAACCATGTGGAGATTTGTCGCGATTTTCACGCCTGGGACAGCAACCACTCCGGTGAGTTGTTTGCCTTTGTACTGCGGGGTCAGCGTTTCAAGTCCACTCACGCCTAGCGACGCATCCCAGTGAAGCACCTGTAAGTTCTTCGGGATGGCATACTCTGTGACGAGCGATCGCAAAATGAGATCCGGTTCCGACGCAGTTCGGGTATCGATCGCGATCGTAGACATTTTGGCGTTGAAATACAGCTTCAGTTGCGCAACATCGAATGCCATTATTACCAGCCTCCAATCGAGATATCAGTGTTCACTTGAACGGGTTGTTCATGGTATTCGGGTTTCAGTTCCACTTCGGTTTCACCCAGTTGAGTTAACGGCTTTGTCAGTTGGGTACAGCTTGCTCCTTGATGCCCCATGACTTCGACTTTCATAGCTTGTCCCCGTTTGCGGACAATTTTGATCTGAGTCATTGATCTACCTCCAATGAATTACCAAGCACTGCCAACGGTTTCGCTTGAGATCTGAACAACTTGGGTCAGCGTCGTTTCGATCGAGCCATCGTCTAGTACGACATCTTCACGAGTCCAAAGATGTGCCGGATAGTTATGCTGAATCACTGCTTCGTCATGGTGAAACTGCACTTCTTCACGAAAATGCTCGATCGGGCTGAGGGTGCCTTTTTGGCGTTGCGTTCTCAGAAAGGCTAAACCGAGCGCATTTTGGTTAAAGTCCCAAGCATCAGCTACAAGCGCGAAGCAGTCCTGCTGCTCATTCCATCGGAAACCGACATCCAACTGTGCTTGACGTTGGGGGGTGTGCAGATGTTGGCGACGAATGATGATTTCGGCTTGGGCTTGATTGCGTCGATCGTAGTCGCTAATCAGTGCAGTCGGATGGTCATGAACTTCAACTTCGGCAGCAATTCCTTTTTCAGTCAGTAATGCTCTCAATCCTTCGATCAGAGCATCTCGGTTGTTCAGTTGAGTGCTAATCGTTGCAAAGTGGCTCATAAGAAATCTCCGATAGTGTTGGAAACCCAGCACCTTCAGGTCTGGGAGGAAAACACAACGCGGGGCTTTATCCCCCTACCTGTTCGGCAGGGACATAGAATCGCCACGAGTTAAAAGACAAAAACTTGGTATCTGAAGGTTTCGCGTTCTGAGTCAACCGCTTACCTGTTTCGAGGGAATGCAGACTTACCCGACCTTTAGACGCGCCGCCAATGTAGACAATGCCGTATTTTGGATGCCTAGCAATTCCACCGCGCTTGAACCCTTCCGAGATCGTTCCACCATAGGGTGAACGAATTGCACCTTTACCTGGTTGAAATCGGTGCAATTGTCTACGGTGAAACCGGAGCGGAATGATCACGATTAACTGAGTGTTATCAGGCTTATCGTGTCCTTCGGTGTACCAGTTCGCTAATACCCAACTATCAACACAGTGCGCTTCAAACTTGTCTGATAACTTCTGCTTTGATTTCTTGAGTCCTAACTGACTCCGAAGTTCTGCGGTTTCGTGACCTTGCAAGGTATGAAGAATTGCAATTCGCTCTAACTCTGAATAGAACCACTTCTTACCCACTTCAAGCGGGGAAAACATGATGTTCCACTTGCGACCATTCTTGAAGGTCTTCGCTTTGATGTCTTCGACGACGAAAGCTATGACAGGGAACAGCTTTGTCAGCCAATGACAGATGCGTAATTTCCACTGCCACCGCGCTTTCGTAGAAGGTGGAATTCCACCCCGCTTCCGGTTAAACCGAGGCTTGCGGCATGGAGTCTTACGAAACCGTCTCGCACGTCGCATATTCGTCGAAGCTTCCTCAGCCGCTTTCACCCAGTCAACAGCATGAGTTTGCATGTTGAGATAGGTGCGAGTTGCTGACTTAACCGTGAACGCTTCGCGCTTTGAACCCGGATCAATCCCGACTGCAATCGGTTGAGTGAATCGGGATGAAGGCTCTACGTTCAGTCGAACACAGAACACACCGCGCTTCCAAAATGGCGTTGCTTTCCCAGATTTGATCCAACGTTCTGCGCGTTGTGCAGTCGTTGGCATCAAGGGACGCTGATTTTTATCGACAACTGGTACAGATTGCATGGCGATAAGCCTCATTGTGTACTTCCCTTCGCTACTGAGATTCCGAGCGGCTAGAAATTAGGGAGGCGTTCCTAGTGTCGGTTGTACTGCCACGTACTAGAATCTTCAGTTGTCCTTTCGGACTGAGCTAGTCGCGTGTTTAGTCTCGAAGTTCGCTCTATGGCTTGAGCTTATTCAAGCCCCGTCGCTTCAGCGCGGGGTACGTGACAGTTACTCTCCAAGTTGAATGGTTACTCGCCGAATACGACCCAATCGGATCGATCAATGCCTTCTGATTCAATCCGATCGAGGTCTGGAGTTTGAAGTTTTACTTCGAGATCGGCTAACAAATCGCTGGCTTGCGATCGCAGCAAATCATGTTCAGAACGCTGATTTGTTGCAGTTGATTGAACTTGATTTAAGTGAGTCAGCACCTCCGCAAGTGAGTGATCATGCTCAGACAAAACAGCAGCACTTTCTGCCAAACTTTGAAACTGTTGCTTTAGTCCAGTTGGAAGTTTGCCAGGGCAGTAGTCTTTGTTCAGAAGCTTTCGCAAGTTGTGAATGAGCAGTTTGAGAATTTGACTCCGTAGCTCAACGATCTTTTGATCGATCGCACCTCTAATCTGTTGCTGTTGATAGCTGAATGCCTGCTGTAAGGCATTCAGTTCTGCATTTGCCTGAGATTGTGCAATTTGAATTTCCGTTTCTGCTTTTTGCTGTTCTGCTTGAGATTGAGTCAGCATTAATTGCGCTTGCGATCGTTCCAAATCCAATTGCTTCAAGGCTGTATCGCGTTGAACTGCATCTTGAAAGCTTTCAAGGCGGAACGGACCTTTCAGTTGAACACCGAATCGCTGCTGAATTTTCTCGATTTTGGGATAGCGTCTTGCATAGACTTCTAATCGACGCTGAGTTTGCTCATCACACAGTTGGCCTGCCGCGATCATCGGCTGAATTTCCTCACGCAACCACCGTTCTTTTGACGATCGATACGCTGCCAAAACCTGATTGAGCTTTTCGACACTCAGCCCTTGCAACGCTCGAAATCGATCAATAAAGTGACCAAAACTAGAACCAGGAATCGCACGATACGGGAGTAGATCGATCGTGCATTCAGCATAGATTTTGCGCCGTTCTTCAGTGAGATCTGCGATCGCTTGCTTCAGTTCTTCAAAGACCTTGATTTGTGGCGGTTTTGCTTTACGCCCTAATGCTCGCCATGCAATCAGAACTTCGCTAGGTGGGGCGAAGTCTTCGACATCGATCGCAGCAACTCGTGAGTCACCGCCACAGATTTTGATCTCTGCGTAATACATTCGCTCCTCGTGAAACAGACGTAAATCTCGTTCGATCGTCCGAATTGTGAAACCAGTCGGTGCTTTGGAAGTTTTAGCAGTCGAAGCAGGCTGTGATTCTGCAACAGGTTGAGTTTGCGAAGGCGGGTCGAGAATTAGCATGGCTAAATCCTGAAACACATCGCACTGCTGCTGTGCAGAATGAATCATTACTTTGGTTTTTCTGTTCTTAGAATACTTCTATTGTCTGGATAAATCAATACAAATGAACTATATTAATTTTCTTCTTATCATTAGGATTTCGAGTGCGAGATTGCTTCGGCTATGATTCTCATAAGGTAGAGCTTCTGCTTCGTTGCATTGAGAGGAAATCCAGATGGCTGCGATCGACAAACTTGAAATTAGAATTGCAGATATCACCAAACTTGAAGTCGATGCGATCGTAAATGCTGCAAATACATCTCTTTTGGGTGGCGGTGGCGTGGATGGAGCAATTCACCGCGTCGCAGGTTCACAACTCCTCGAAGAATGTCGAATGCTCAGAGGCTGTAAAACTGGACAAGCCAAGATTACCAAAGGCTATCAGCTACCCGCAAAGTTTGTGATTCATACGGTCGGCCCGGTTTGGCAAGATAGCACGCAAGGAGAACCCGAACTACTGGCTTCTTGCTACCGTGAAAGCTTGAAATTGGCAACTCTGCATCACGTGAGAACGGTTGCATTTCCAGCGATTAGCTGCGGTATTTATGGCTATCCCATCGAGCAAGCTTGTACGATCGCGATCCGCGAAACAGTCAGCTTTCTGCAAGACAATGGCACGATCGAGAAAGTGATTTTCGCGTGCTTCAGTCCTGAAGTTCAGACTGCTTATCAAACGGCTTTGACTACGATCGAGTAACTGGCACATCTTTTCAGTTTTGAGAAACGACGGCAGCTATAACAAAGCATCCTCGCTTCTCAGATCACCTGTGAGCTTTTATGCAAATCTTTCTCTGTTTGATTTTGTTACTGATCTCCTTGGCGTTTCCCTTCGCTTTGCGTGGTCAATCTGCAACGCCAGAATTTGAATCTTATCTGATTCATGGCAAATTCCGAGCAGGCGAAACTGCGCTGCTGACGAAATTACAACAAACCCCCAACGACGATCTCACTCGCTTCAGTGTCGGTATACTGCAATTGATGGACGGAACAGAACGACTGATGCAGTCGCTCTATCGCTATGGACTCCGCCAAAATACCTTCACTAGCTTTTTTCCGATTCTGCGTCTACCTGTCCCAACCAATCCCAATCCGCAAACTGTCACCTATGAAGAGACGCGGCAGATACTTCAGACCTTGCTGACTGATCTTGCAAAAGTACGATCAACGCTTGATCCGATTCAAGATCCCACCATCAAGCTGCCGATCCGACTGGGACTAACCCGGATGGACTTCAACGGGGATGGCAAGCTCGACAATACTGAATCCTTCTGGAATGTTCTCACTCGCATCACCGGAATTCGAGCGACTGAGCAAACTGCAAAAGCTTTTACGATCAACTTCGATGCCGGAGATGTCGCTTGGCTGCGGGGATACTGCAACTTATTAGCCGCGATCGGGGAAACAGTTCTCGCCTACGATGAGCAGCAATTGTTTGATGCAACGGCACATTTGATGTTCACCAAACCACAAACTCCTTATCCGTTTCTAGCAAACGGTCGTAAGGTGTTTCAGTACGGCGACAATCTCGATCTGGTCGATGTTGTTGCATTCTTTCATCTGATCAATTTTCCGGTTCTGGAGCCACAGCGACTGACAACTGCACTACAGCATCTACAAACCACACTGGCGCTCAGTCGCGACTCTTGGAGGCTGATTGTCGCGGAGAAAGATAACGATCGAGAATGGTTGCCGAATCCGAAGCAGAAGGGTGTGATTCCTAATGCTGTCGTGACCCAAGCGATGATTGATAGCTGGCTCAGTTTTGTCGGTGAGTCGGAAGAATTATTAGCGGGCAAAAAACTCGTTCCATTCTGGAGATCGCGTGAAGTTCGAGGGATCAATCTCAACAAAGTGTTTACGCAGCCGCGCAACTTAGACTTAGTGCTATGGGTACAAGGCACTGCACCTGCGCCCTACCTGGAACTAGGTAAGCAGACCGATGCTAATATTTGGCAACAACTTCTATCTGTGTTTGGTGGACGCTTTTTCGGCTTCGCGGCTTGGTTCAACTAGCAAAAACGAGTCTCAAGCTTTAATTAATTCGGTAAACCCCCAGCTCGGCTGGGGGACTCACAAAGTTTGACAGTTCCGGGAATCTAAGAAAGAGTCTCCTTGCACGAACACAGTGATTCGTGCAAGGAGACTCAAAATGAAAGATATCGGAAGTTTAAGTCATACGAAGTGGGAGTGCAAATATCATGTGGTATTCATCCCCAAGTATCGAAAAAAAGCGTTGTACTACGAGCTACGGCAGCATTTAGGCGAATTGTTCCGAGAGTTGGCAGCGCAGAAGGAATGTCGGATTGAGGAAGGACATTTGATGAGCGATCATGTGCATATGCTGATCTCAATTCCACCGAAGTACTCGGTGTCGCAAGTGATGGGATACATCAAAGGCAAAAGTGCGATTAGCATTGCGAGAACGTATCAGGGGCGGCGGAAGAACTTTACGGGACAACACTTTTGGGCAAGAGGATACTATGTCTCGACGGTGGGACGTGATGAGGCATTAGTGCGCCAGTACATCCGGGATCAAGAAAAAGAAGATCAGCGGGTGGATCAATTGAATTTCTTCAACGAGTAGCCCGAATGCCTCCTTCAGGAGGTGCTGAACTGCCGCTTTGAGCGGCGCACATACGTTAAAGCCTTCGGCTCTGCCGGAGGTTTATTACTTGATAGCGAGAAGGGTTCTCCTGCACTTTCTCATAAATGCCTTGGTGGGAACCTCTTCCGAGAATTAGGGCAACACTCTTTCGAGCAGTTTTCAGATCCGCTTCTTTCACCGATTGATACAGCGAGCCGATCACGTCATCGGTGGTCATCGGCTCACTTGCCCCCTGCATGATTTGCTGCACTGCCTGTGTCGGTGTCATTGATTTGAAGGTACGCTTGAGGGTCAAAGATTGTGTGGTCGCAGTAGACTTTGATTCCTTCGGCTCTGATGCGACTTCAACGGGCTTCGCTTTTGCGGCAGCTTTCTGAGATTTGGGTGCTGCTTTAGGCTTAGATTGTGTGGCTGCTTTGGGCTTAGATTGTGTAGGTGCTTTTTTACTGGTACTTGCTGTCTCAGTAGGGCTATCACTTCCCAATAAATGGTTGATCTGTTGTAATGTCTGATCAATCTCGGCGGTTGCCTGTGTGACAGCCGCTTCAATAATTGCATCGCGTTCGTTGATTAAGCGATCGCGTTCCTGCTCAAGTTTTGCTCTGGTGTCTTCTGCCAAAATTGAAAATGCCATGATTGAACTACCCTCACACTACAACAAAAAGCTATTGTACTCGTGAGTGATTCTTTTATTGAAAAAATTTCTAAAACCTTATTCCTCTATCTTCAGAAGCATTTTGAAGGGATTGCCTAGGGTTGATCACAAATTTCAAATACAAGCAAGTGCAGCACATTTGATGAACTGCTCGAACTTGATTTAATTTCAAACTCTGTATGCAAAATTGCATTCAGACAATTACATAAACGATCGGTTGATGTACTTCCCAGCATTTGGCGCAAAAAGTAGACTTGATTAGGATTGCGAATCTCGGCGATTTGGGCGATCTGAGCATTGTTATGTTGTCCTGCTTCGATCAGCGATCGCACACAAAGCCACAGTCGAAATCGACTTGCTAACGTCCGAATGATTTTGAGAACAGGTTCATTCAGGGTCATCAATTGCGCCAATAGTCGCAAAGCTTTTTCTCGATTGCTCTCCAGCAGGGCTTGAGCAAGATCAAGCGCGGTTGCTGTCGTTGAAGTGATTAAGTTTCCAACGACAGCCGGGATTAGCTGAGTGTCATCGCCGTTGCTGTAAAGAACGAGCGTTTCGAGCGCATGGTGTAAAGCGCGAGAATCGTTCCCGATCGCTTGCTGAAGAACTTGAATCGTATCTGAACGAAGCCTTAAACCGAATTGGATTGCAGTAGTTTGAATCCATTTATGAATCTGGTCAGTTTGCCAGGGTGGGAGGCGATCGAACTTTCGGATCTGGGTGCATTGCTTGAATAATTGAGTTGGTGCATCAGAACTGCTGAAGATCAGATGTGTTGTGCTTAGCGGAGCGGCTAAGACTCCTTTGAGCAACGGGTAGAGCGCGTGACCGAATGCAATGGCAGGGAAGTTTCGCACCCAAATAAAACGATCTCCAGACCCGAATGGTAGAGTCAACGCAGTTTCGAGCGCTTGGCGTAACTCACGATCTTTTGACTCTCGGACAATAGAACTATTGAGAGAATTAATATTGAGCGACTGTTTGAGCGTATAGATGGCTTGCTCGATTGCAAACTCATCATTGCCATAAAAGTAGTAACCTGGCATGGTTCACCGATTCATAAACTGCGCGATCGTTTGCGGGGAGTTATACCGAGTTTGAGTGGTTCCTGTCTCCAAATCAAAATACGTTGCCCATTTCTTTAACTGTCCAAATAACAGTCGATTGAGGTAGTCAGATGCGATCGCGGCACACATTCCGTTAACCGATTGAGATTGAGCATTCAGTATGGCAATCTCCGCGCAACTCATTGGTGCATGGGTTAGCTGCTCTGGTCTAGGCAGAAGGATCTCAGGATGTACCAGAGCTGGAGATGGCAGTGTAAGACAGTGCGAAGGGGTTTGAAATGCCCATCTCAGATGATTTGGTGTAGGAGCGCTGCCTAGTAAGATTTGCCCGGATTCTCGATGATTACCTAAATCTAGCCACCAGCGTTTCGGCAAATCAGAGGAAGAGTTTTGATTTAGAGATTGTGCGATCTCACTTCGAGCAGGTCCGTCGTCCACACAGCCAATCAGGAAAATCAGCCAGTTATAATATCCTTGGAGTAGGTCAGCATTGAAAAGTGTTGGATAAGCAAGAATTTCCACTCCCCACAGCAACGAATAACGAGCCGCTAAAACTTGAGCCTTGTTGAGTCCAATTTCCGCATCACTAAACCGCTGTCTGGGAATGTTCTTGATTTCAACGGACTGTGGATCAATGAATAAAGCTTGAGCGCGTTTTCCTTGCTGTGTTAGTAATCGGCAAAACCTGGCGATCGTTTCTGCCATGTATGAGCCATTGCCACCGCATCCAATGAGAACCAGTAATACTCGGTCAAATTCGCCAAGCCAAATCGGTTTAGCTTCTAGATAGTCAGTGTTGATAATGTGCATGAGCGTTACCTAAAACTCTGAAACCTCGAAAACCCAATGCGCTGGAATTGACCAAAACATTCCATCAATGCCAACACGAGTAATCAACTTGGGAACTGTATCCACGTCCGCTAAGATGGCAAAAATCCGAAAGCCTGTCGCGATTTGAGTGTCATCGGCTGAAAAGGTCGTTGCATTTGGCGGATGGCTATGAACCTCGATCGTCGCTGTCTGATAATCATTGTCGGATGCTTCAGAGAGAATTGGCTGAACTGAATTGCGAGTCTGTATCTGAGACGGTACAGTTAATTTCCATTCATCCTGGCTCCAATGAAAATAGAATAGCGTTTCGACGAAGGGGCGAGGAGAGTTTGCAATTCCAATCATTTGAGTAACTAAATTCGCACTAATCCGAGGACGACGAAGCGTAAGGCGTGGTGCGATTGATTTCAGCCCTGGAATCAAGAGCGATTGAACTAGAATGATTGCGCTGAAGTCAGGTCGTTCAGCACGGATAAAAATACCGTTGCCTGCAATTAGGTAATCTCGAATGCTGCCATAGTGTTGAGGTAAGCTATCTTGATGAATAAAGTGATAGCCGATCAGTGAGTGAGTCATAGTTGCCAAGAATGGGGTGAGTGATTCAAAATAGCGTGACAAGCCTCGTCACAAGTTTTCCAAGTGCAAGGGCATAGATCATTCAGGGGATATTTCCGTTTCGTTGAGTTCGCGATCTTCCACAACTGCCATCGAATATCTTCAGATTGCTTTGATTTACCGTTTGTTTGATGGCTGTTGAAAAGTCCCTCCCACCACGTTTGCCAAATTCGATCAATCGTTTGAGAATTTGCGAACGGTTTTTCATTCTGCCCAAAACACAGCAGTCCGTTACTTGCTGCATTCGGGAGTGGAGGCTGATAAAGTGAAATCGTGGGTTCAAAGCTCTGTTTGATCGCCCAAAGGTAGACTTGAGCCTCGATCGCAAACAAAACGAATCCAGGTAGCGGTATTGTCAAGGTAACACGCTCTTGAACGACAGGACGAAATTGAGAATCCAGGAGCAGGGTTAGTGTGTAGCGTTGAGGTGGATGCACTTGAATCAGCCAGTGTCGATCGCCCATTTTTCCAAGTCGCACAACATTGGATGAAAGCCAACCGCTATCTTCTTCTTGATGATCAAATGCAAGCTTAACGGCTGATGGGCTGATCACTTTATACTGATGTTCGCCTTTCTTGCCGCGATAATGATAAAGCAGTTGATCCTCAGCAAAGATGATTTCTGCCTGAGCATTGATAAGCGGACGCGGGGCATCAGCTAGTAATTCAGGAATTAGATTGGATGAAATGGTCATATTGCTATTTGGAGGTAATCATCTAAATTCATGCCTAATTGACCAATTCTGATTTAGCTCTGATGCGGTCATAATTTTGATATTGGGAACTGCCGGAATTGATTTTGCTGACTGGTTCCAAAGTTCTAACAGTTGAATCAGCCGAGCAGGGCGCTCTGTGAGCCAATCGACTAAAACTTGAACGTGTTGCTGAGCCTGAATTGCTCTACGATAGTAATAAGTTAGCTCCTCGATCGCTTCTACACTCCACGTCCAAAAATCGACATATTCATAATCGTGATTGTCAATGAATGGATTGTTAGTATCGCGATCAAACATCTGAACTGCAAGGTGAAAATAGTTTAGTGGCTCGGGCATTGATTCACAATTGAGCTTGAATTTTTGCCAGTCAATTTGGCTCGGTGAGATCGGAGCCAAAAGCGGAACTGCGAAAAATGTTTGCTCAACCATGTCCCACTCGACCTGCTCGGACAGTCCTAGCAAGAGTTTTTCTAGGATATCAAGCTCCTCCCATTCATACTCGTCGTACCAATAGTCAGGCGTGATTGAGTAGATCGGAATGCCAGTACATAGACCTTCATCACCATCAACAGGTAGGTAAAAAAGTCGATCGTGAATCAATGCAAAAAACTCCAGTTCTTCCTCACTGTGCTGCTCAGACTCCCAGTAACGCCTTGCAGTACTCAGACGAAATTCAAATGGGAAGAAATGCTGATAGAGAAAACGCAGCTTGAGGTGTAACTCAGCCGTTTCTAAATAGCTTAGAGCAATGTCTGGATCAACAACCATTGCTCTGAGCCAATCCAGTTCATGCCCATAAAGTGACGGAATTGGCAAAATGGGAAGAACGGTTTGAACTGTGGGAGGCGGGTAAGACATCGCTTAAAAGCCAGAGAAGGGTCGAGATAGAGGTAAGGGCGTTCTGCGATCGAGTTGACTCAATGCAGTTTGAATCGTTCTTTGCTCGATCTCGCCCTCGTGCATGGCTTGGCGAATGTTTTCTTGCATCATGAGTAAACACTCCGGAGTGAGAGCATTTTGCCAGTTTTGATAGCGGAGTTGCAGATAAAGTGCGATCGCTGGATTTTGATGAGCAGGAGCCTCTTCCAAAATTTGCCGAATTGCAGCAAGTGACGCTCCATTTTGTCCAGCCTGCTTGATCAAAGTAATTGTGCCATCTTCGTTTCGTTGAACTTTAGCAGTTCGGGCGCTGGCAATTCCATAGGCGCTGAGGGTGCTTTTGAGAGCTTCGTCATTGTTCGCGATCGCGGCTGGAAGTTGAATCGCTGAACGATCGCCATCGTAGAACACTGAAATTGTTGGCTCTGTAGATTCGTTTGGTGTCGTCATGATGGTAAGTCAAATAAACTGCGCTGTGTCCCTTTCACTTCCTTGGCTGGGGTTAGCTTTTTGCTCGATTCTATATGCTCAGGGCGTTGGTTGAAGGACGAGGATTTCTGTTTTGCAGTTGGGTCTAGCTTGGGTTTAGCAGCTTCGGCGTTTGCTCGATCGATTTGGCGTTGAGCAAGAACTTGTCCGTATTCAGAAATCCAAGTTGGAAGATGCGATCGCACCTCATCCAATTGGTTTTCTCGAAACATTGGAAGCAAGTGAGCCACTTCATCAGGACTGTGAATTCCAGGCAGAATGAGTCGCCCATTTGGATCTTGATCATCAGGCAAGAGTGTGAAGGTAAGAAATAGCAGTGAGGGCAGAGAATCAGCATTTTCAGGCTCGGTTGAAGTAGTTAGTTCTCTCGAATCTGAGCCATTCACATCTGGCTCAGTCGGCGAAATTGAATCATCTGTTGAAGAAGTCATAGGCATTGAGAAAGCTATTTATTGAGAAAGTACTGTTGAAGGTTTGGATTACGCTGGAGAATTTTTTTAGCTTTAGCTTCAATTTGACGAATGCGCTCACGAGTTAGATTGAGAATTTGCCCAATCTGCTCAAGTGTCATCGGATCGCTATCTAGCCCAAGCCTTAGTCGTATTACAGTTTGCTGCTTTTGGGTTAAGCCTTCCAGTGCTTGTTCGATCGAGTCGCGCAGAAGCATTCGATCAACAGATTCTATTGGTGTTTCATAGGCTGACGTGTCGATTTGCTCATCAATGAAATTGATTAATGGATCATCCGAATCAGAATTAATGGGACGATCGAGAGAATCAATCGATTGAAACGTCTCCTGTAGCTTGGTTAATTGCTCGATCGACACTTCGAGTTCAGCGGCGAGTTCTTCTCGCGTTGGGCTACGACTAAGGCGAATTGTTAGCTGTCGATGAACCTTGTGCATCCGATGCCACTTTTCATAGAGGTGAACCGGAATACGAACAGAACGCCCGTTGTCCATCACCTCACGCGCAATAAATTGCCGCACCCACCAGACCGCATAGGTTGAGAATTTGTAGCCCAGTTTTGGATCAAACTTTTCAGCTGCACGATCGAGTCCAATTCTGCCAGCTTGCATTAAGTCTAAAAAATCTTCTGTGCTGTAATGCAAGCGGCGTTTTTTAATGACTGACACTACAAGGCGTAAGTTGTGCTGGATCATTTTCGATTTAGCACGATTGCCCTTTCGCAGAATTGCTTGAATCTCAGTAGTAGAGATTTGCAGTGCCTGAGATAATTCATTCAGCGTTGGTTCGCGATCGAGTGATTGAACGAGAGCTTGCTTTCGAGTGAGGATTGTCATCATCTGCTGAATTTGAGTGCCGTATTCTTGCTCTTCGTCTTCTGTCAGTAGGGGGTATTGACCCATTTGATTCAAATAATCTCGAATCGAACTGAAGTTAGGAGTCATAGGACAGTTACTAGATTTCGACGGGCATCAGTAGAAAAGTCAACCTGGGTTGGTCAGCAGCACTCTCAGGTGCAGCAATCAGAAGCGGTGACTTTTCAGCAATGATGTGGAGCTTGGCTTCGGTATGGTTGAGTTTTTGGATCACTCGCTGAAGGTTAGCTGCATTAAGGTGTGTGGTCAAAGAAGCTCCATTGATTTGCCCAGAGATTGATTCGCAGTGCCCACCGCTTGCAGATTTGCTTTCTGTATCAAGTCCGGTTGAAGTTGCCGTAAATTTAACCACTCTTGTATTAATGCTCGTAACCATAACTAGATGGCGGTCTAAACAGCTAATGATCTGGCTTTGATCAATCGTGACGGTGGTTTGCACTTGCTGTCTCAGATTGCTCAAAATATTGCGATAGTTTGAAAAATTTCCTTCTAACACTCGAACAGTCAGGCTGTGATGCGCGTTATTCTCACCGTAGCGAAAGCGAACGATTGAGGTTGGCGCTTGCTTGGATTTTTCAAGCTCGATCGCGACTGTTTCGCTGACATTGAGATCTAAAAGTTCAGAGAGTTTCGTTAGGGCATCGGCTCGAACAATGCAATTAAAGTCTGGTGTTTCTTGTTCTAGTGTAGTCGTTTGATACAGTCCCAAAACGTGACCATCTGCCGCACACAAGCTGAAACAAATTTGTTCAGACTGTTTCCATAGTTGAATTTGAACGCCGTGATGGGGTGTTTGGCTTTCATCTTTGGAAGCGCACATTGAGATCGCTCGAATCGATCGTTGAAATTCTCTCGCATTCAGTTCGTAAAGCTCAATGGTGCCATCGGGTTCAGGCAGCTTTGGATAATGAGTCGCGGGTTTAGCAGGAATTTCGCTGTGCGCGATCGCGCTCAGTAATCGAAGTTGAGTCACCCCAGGCGCGACTTCCAGCGTGATCGCAGTCTTTGGCATTTTCTCGATCAGACTGGAAAACTGTAATGGCGGAACGAGTAACTTACCCGATTGTGCGACATTCGTAGGTAGACAAACGCGCATTCCAATCTTCAGATCAAATCCTTGTAGAAAAAGCTGCTGAGTGTCGGCACAAGCTTCGATGACCAAGTACTTGAGTTCTGGATTCGTTCCTTGAGAAGGGACAGCTTTAACAACCAACTGAGTTAGTTCTGAAAGCGTTGCTTGTTGCACGGTTGCTAATCGCCCTTCGGGGATTGCTGGTTGCGCTTCAACAATAGGTGCTTCTACTTCTACTGGCTTGGTTTTAGCCGTCGTTGATTTAGTTGATTTACGCTTTGTGGTTTGAGTCATGAGAGCTTTCCTTGAAATAAGATGAGTGTGAAAAACGAACAGCTTTTTGAACTTGTCGATCGCAACCTGCCTCACCGAGATAGCGGTAAATGGCAGGCATGGAATACCGAATCGAAACACTGTGAGAGTGACTATTGAGAATGCGCTGAATCCTCGCTGCATCTAGCTCTAATCGCTGTCCTACGATCTGACAGAATGTGTCAGCCGATGGAGCTAAACGGTAGGGATAGTTTTGCAGCCAGTTCTCCCAGCCGAAAACTTCTCGTGTGATCGAGCAGAGAACATCGCTTCTTTGCCCAACTGGAATTTCGTTCAATTGTTGAAGTAGAAATTTCACTCGCTGGCAAATTAGGTGTTCGATCGCAATGGGATGATCAGTTAATGATGAAAAGATATTCAAAGGCTCGATCGCCCGTAGTGTTTGCGTTGTCCGAGTTCGAGCAAAGATGCTAATGCTATCAAGTGATTCGATTTGAATCGGCATGACTCGCTGAATCGATTGATATTGCCCATTTTTTCCTTGAGTTGGTGCTAATACAATGATTTTTCCTTCACCAATTATCTCACCAGCTTGAAAGCTTTTGGGTTGAAAAGCAAAGTTAGAAAAAACGGGCAATGGATTGCAGCGCACTCCAACATGCCAACCCTGACTCTGGCTGATTTCGATGAAGGTCAATTTGAGACAGGGTGCAAACTCTAGATAGGCTTCTAGAATTGTTCGACAGTCTTCGATCGATTGAAACCGATGCACGTCGAAATCAAGCCAAACGGTGTTATTCCATCCTCCCATCGTGGCGATTCCCGTTCTCCGATCGCAAAACCAGCGCTTGATTTCGCTGGAACTGGGGAGGCGATGCTGAAAGTCCTGATGTTTGATGAGGGATGGATAGCCATTGAAATTGAGATAGGAAGGATTTTTCCCAGTAAACCGGGGGAGTGGTTCAGTGTTTGGAATAATTGGCAGCTTTGGGTATTGGTGCGGGTCGTGATAGGGCGCGATCGGGAGCGGCGGATAACCGTGATCGAGGAGCCATATGATCGTGTCATTGATACCAGGATTAGGACTGTAGCGATCGCCAAAATAGGACATGGATGTGGGAGTAAACTAAGCAGCCAGAGCAACTGCATCCATCTGAGCTTCGGTCATCAGCCCCAGAGCTTCATTCATTTGCTCTTGCCGTTCCAGTGCAGCTTTGAGAACGTCCGCTTTCTCAAAGGATTGTCCAAAGAGCGGATGAATTTGTTCAAGTTCTGCGGTTAGCATCTGTAGAGTTTGATGACAGGTTTGAATTGCTCTTGTGATTTGGTCAGGACAATGTTCTAATGCTTGAAGTGTTCCTTTGGCGGTTTCTCGAACTTCCGTTTCATAGCTGCGTTCTCCTTGTAAGCGTAGGATAGTAGACTGAAAGATAGGTTCATGCTCGATCCATAATTCAAATCCAGCAAAAGAGCCGATCGCTCGTTTAGCAGCACGTCTACTTTGGGTCAAATCGGCTGCAATATCGTGTAGGGCTTGAGCCGCTTCACTTCGTGTGGTGTAGGGAATTTGAGAACCATTGAGCATCAGTTGAAAGGCTTCTCCTTGTGTTGGAATCAGTGTTTGTGCATCGTGCTGGTAGGCGTTGAGAGCCTGTTGAACGCTCGCGATTTGGTGAGGGAGTTGATCGAGTTGTTGAGCGATCGCAATTTGTGTTCCTTGCCAATCTTGCTCCTCAATCAATAGTTTTTGGATTTGGTTATCCAACTCTACTTTTTCTAACAATCGTCGATCTCCGGTTGCCGTCGCCATGAGCAAGCTAAAATCGAGCGTCGTTTCGTCAATGTCCTCGATCGTTCTTACAGTTTCATCAGTTTGATACAGTCCTTCCTTGATAAACCGAGCTTTGCGGACATTGACTTCATAAAGGTATGAATCCGGTGAAAGTCCTTGAATTTGCTTATTCTCTTCGTTCTGGTAAGGCTTGCCTGTCGTGACATAGGAAACGATTTCGACCTCTGAGTGCATATTGCCGGGTCGGAGAATGCGTCCGTCACGCTGCCAGCGATCAGTCGGACGAAGTGGACAATCCAAATGCCGCAGCACCTTGAGGCGGTCTGGAATTTGAGTTCCGACTCCGATTGTCGGCGTACTGCCACAGAGAATTCGGACATCGCCTTGGCGCACTTGGCGAAACAGTTGAGCTTTCTGCTCGTCAGTAGTTGCATCTTGAGCAAAGGCAAGTTCATGTTCTGGAATGCCACGATCGATTAAACGACGCTTCAGATACGGATGAATAAACCCGTGACCAATATCGACAAACAGCAATTGAGTACATCGCTCTGTCTGTGTTTCGGCCCAGGTTTGATAGGTATCCTCGATGAATTGCTCCAACTTGCTGCGTTCGTTTGCCAAGACTGCAATTTCGGTATCATCTAGAAATTGGCGTAACACCGAGTTTGGTAGACAGCGTAGATCAATGACACCTTGTTTGACGTGAGTGGTGATGAGTGGATAGTTATCCGTTTTGGATCGCCGTCCCTGAAGTTTTTTCGCTCGTGCTGCAATGTAATCGAAAAACTTCAATTGTGCGGCTGTTGCGGGAATCTCAGCCGTTTGATAATCTGGCCTCGGCTTTTCAATATCGAGTTGCGACTCAGTAACGATGTCTGCGACTAATAGCCAAAGTTCTCGAAACTCAGGTAAATTTGACCAGCTAGATAAGCGTGTCTTGATCTCAAGTGTTGTCGCAGCGGTGATCTCAGCAGAAACTTTTGGTTCAGCAAACGTTGAGATGAACGAGTCAAAGTGACGAATCCCTCTGGCTTTAAGAACTTGCGGGCAGAGATAAACTAAGTTCACCCAACTTTGTCCGAGTGTGTTTTGAATCGGGGTTGCCGTTAGAAGAACTAAGCCTTTGTCTCGTCCGTGTAATTGAGCTAAATACTGAGTTTTGTAGTAGAGATCTGAAGCGCGATCGGAGTTAGAAGACGAAATTCCCAACACGCCCTGCATCTGTGTTTCAGTCGCCAAGCCTAAATAATCGTGGCTCTCATCCACCAGCAGTAAATCAATGCCTAAATCTTCCCAGTAAACGGTATTGTCGCGTTGCACTGAGTCGATGTGTTCTCGAATCTTCTCTTCTGTGCGATCGACTTTCTTCTCTAGCTGTTTCGCCGCTCGTTTCCCGCTACGCTTGCGTTTGTCATCTTCGCTGCGAACGCGCTCAGTTTCATTTGCAATAATTGAATCAATTGTTTCGGTTCGCAGTCTGAGCATCTTGAATGCCGTTTGGGACATCACAATGAAGTCCCATTCTCCAGTTGCGGCACGAGAAACCAGTTCCTGCCGTTTTTTAGCCGAATCCAGATCACGAGTCGAAATCGTGAGAATTCGCAATCCTGGATAGATTTGTGCGGCTTCTGCTGCTTGCTGGAGAACGAGGTGATCTTTGACGACAAGAGCAGGTTTGGTGCATTGGTGGTGATGGCGCATTTCTTGAGCGGCAACGATCGCTATCGCTGTTTTCCCAGACCCAGTTGGGTACTGGATCAGGGTATTGCTGCTACTAATAATTCGCCAAATCGCATTCAGTTGATAAGCCCGTTTCGGATTGTAGAGACGATCTAGCCAGGTTGCTGAAACGCCTTGCAGCTTGCCTTTAAGATGAGTGCCGTCATATTGCCGACGACGCAAACAATTGAAGTCGCGATTATAGATTTCAACCAGTTCGGTGGCTCGCTTCCAATCTTGCCAAATCCAGCGCTTGAAGAGTTCTTTCAGACGTTCTTGTTTCAGCAAGGCTCGACGAGTTTCGTCCCGATTTTTGACTCGTGTATCCTTGTCGATCGTGTCATACACCGCAGGCAATTTCTGATTCAATGCCAGTTCAACCAAGCGAATTGCAGAAACACGGCTCGTTCCGTATTGCGAAGAAATCAAGGTGTTATTAGCGCCGCGATATTCAACCTTCCAATGGGCACTGTGAATCGAATGAGTCACCCGCAGCAACTTGGATGAGCTTGCTTCCTGAATTCCTAATGTTTCACGAATGAAGTCCTCAATCACCTCGACTGGAATCCAGGGAGAACCGAGACGGGCGTAGATTTGTCCTGCCTTTAGCGGCTTGGGTTGCACCTGCTTGAGTGCTTCAACGTTGACCAAGTAAACAAGAGATTCCTGTGAAGCTGTGGCTGCTTGTTCTAGTTTAAGTCGGACATTGCCGCTCAAGTATTCTTCAGCGATAATCCAACTGTCAAGATCGGGATCGCGGAAAATGAGCGGTGTCGTTCCCGATCTCTGAAGCTCCGACACAATATTGGCTTCTGACTTGCGATACAACTCACTCATGTATGCCAAATCGACAGCCCCACGATCGGCAAGTGAGTGAACAAGGGCTTCTGTTGCTGTTTTCACTTCGTCGATCGCAGGTACTCGAACTAGAGTGCGCTTGAAGAATAAATCGGCTTTTTCTGTTTCTTCTGGACGATCTGGATTCCAAACTTCTAACGCCAGCAGTAGCGGGTATTCTGGATCATCTCCAAACGCAAGTTCATTGCCCTGAGAATGCAGCCAGCCGTACGGCGTAATAAATTCGTCGTAGCGTTGGTTAAGAATGATTTGAGCTTGTTCTAGTTCGCGATCGTCATCTGATTCCCATTGAATATTCAGCACTCGTCGCACTGCATCGCGAATCTGAATCAGCCACCACAGCCGTCTACGCTTCATGCCTTTCACCGCCACTTGGCGAAGCTGCCCGTCGCGGCATTGATAAGGCTGATCCCGATACCAGACGTAGGCGAATGGTTTGACCGAGGCTTGCAAATCTGGAGGAATGGGCAGAGAATCTCGTGAACTGGAACTGAGCGTAACGTGAAGGGGGCGCGATCTGTAAACATTTTCTGGTAGATCACGCAGAGCATAACTTAGCACCTCTGGTAAATTGGAATGAATCGGTTGGAGTGAGAGTCGAGGGCTGGCGTAGAGCTTATCGATCGCAAGTTCACCGAGTAGATGATTCGGATGAGTGCGAAAGTAGTGATTGAGCAAAAGCGGTTCCTGCGTTTCTGGATTCAGAATGGGGCTTTCGACTAAATCAATCCATTCTTCAGCGTTGCCATCTTCTCCCGGTGCAAGCGTTTGAAAAAACAGCAAATCTGCGGGGGCATCGGTATGACTGAAACTACGGAAAGCAGTCATCGGAAGTTTGAAAGCGCCTAACAGGCAAACTAAGCTGCTAATTCGTTCACGAAATGCTTGACTGCGTTTTGATTGCAGTGTGCCAACCGAAGTCAGAACGGCAATGATTCCACCGGGACGAACGGCTTGAATCGATCGCGCTAAACAATAGTTGTGCAACCCATCAAGCGACCAATTGACAAACTGCGGATCATAGGGCGTAACTTCCGAGTAAGGGACATTCCCAATACAGCCATCAAAATGATTGACAGCCAATCGAGTCCGTTCCAAAGCTTGAAGATAAACGGTTGCTTCTGGGTAGAGTCTCTGACAAATGCTGCCACTGATCGAATCAATCTCAACGCCCGTCCAACGGCATGACCAATCCGAGGGTGCGAGTCCGATAAATAGCCCTGTGCCAACCGTTGGTTCTAACCATTCTCCGCCATTGCAACCGAGTCGAATGAGTCCTTCATAAATGCACTGAGCGATTGCAGGTGGCGTATAGTAAGCTGTGGTCATTGTCCCCCGCATTTGAGCGAATTCTTCAGGAGTCAATAGCGCTTTCAGTTCAGTCGCCAGCTTTGCCCATTCTGATTTCGGTGGGTCAACGAAAAGATCTGCACTCAGCCCAGACCCTAAATGAAGACATAGCTGGATTTGCTCATCGATCGTAGGAAGTCGATTAGCTGTCCGCAATTGTTTGAGAAGCTGAATGGCTTTGATACTATCCTTGACTTTTTGACGCTGAGAGCGAGTGAGTGAAAGTTGACTCAATAAGCGATCTTGTGGAATGCGAGTGGCAGATTGCAGCGATCGTGAAATTGAACCAGTAACATCATTCGTTTGAATCCAGGTAAATAGGTCTGTCATGATTGGTAGGACTAAAGAACACAAAGAAAAAGACTGACCGAAGTCAGCCTTAAGGGAATGAGGTGTTGGAAGTTTGTTGCGAACTATTTGATCGCGGCAGTTACTAGCTCTGGAGAACCATTTGCCATCAGTAGTTGATCCGCTTGCTGGCTCATTTGAGCTTGCAACTTCTGCCGCACTACTTCTGGGTCAAACGTGGACTTTACTCTTGGTCGGTAGTCGGGTACGTTTGAAAGCTGTCCACGTCCATTCAGCGTGTCTGCGTGATCTAAAGGCACTTGATTCGCAGCACGTTCCTGATACTGATCAAGCTGCTCTTGATTGATTGCCAGCAGGTAGGTACGCATCAGATTGCAGCGCTCAGTTTCAGTGAGATTGTGCGTGGTCGGAGGCTGTCCTGAGCCGACGCGATAGCTCGTTTTAGCGCGATCGATCACACAAGCTGCACCAAGCGATACCTCTTTGTCGTGACGTGCGATCGCATCCTTGAGAATCTTCTGAATCCTCTTCTTCAGCACCTTTGGCGCGTTACTGGCTTGATCTTCCAGCAGGCTCTCACGAGTTTCGAGTTGCGAGAGGTACTGTTCCTCGAACACCTCGGCAACGCCTTCCCAGGCAGGCGCGAAAATGTCCTCCCACAAACGTTGCTGATCGTATTCTGGGTAGAGATACTTTCCGGTGTAGGGATCTTTGCGTCCGCGTGTCCCTGCAATTTCGTAGTCTACCAGATCGCCGTTTTGCAGGTGCAGCCAGAACAACCGACGACGAGTGTACCGCCAAACGAGTGTGCGGAAGCCGTAGCAGAGCGATCGATACTCGTTATAGAGGGCATTGACTTGATTTACTGCTTTAACGGAAACCCCGTGAGTGGGATCGAGCGCCAGCTTTCGAGCAAGGTCTTTGGAATCGCCATAATAAGACATTGAAGAAATTCCTTTATCTGAAGTTTCTATCTTTGTCGCTAGACAGTTTTTTACATACCAGAAGGACTTTTAATTTTTCTTTATTCCTTTCAATAAATATTTGTGATTACGAATATTTGCCTGAAGCAGAATTAGGTTGGCAACAGAGCGCATTTTAGGGTGACTGGTATGATGCAGATAAATTGACTGCATCAAGCGACAAGTTTCGATCAATTCTCCTCCAACAACAGCATGAACGCCGATTAGATTCTCGATGTACTTGATGAGCCGAGATAGGGAATCAATGCCACATCCCGTTGAAAGGATGTAAGGTAAGTAATTTGGATCAAGGGTTTGCAGTAGTTCTGTAAACTGGATCTTTTCAATGGGATTGAACAAAACTGGAGGAAGAGTTGCCATAATCGATTGAAGGGTTAGGAGATTGCTTGTTGAGTGCAATCGCCTCAAATAAGTCAGTTTGCCGCCCTCCAAATCTAGTAGAAGGTTCAGCAGGAGCTTGCTGTACGACACTTACTGATTTGGTTGCAACTTCAGACTTTGGCAATGAAGCCATTTGTGAAGAAAGGTGCTGACATGGCGATTCCATGATGGCTGGAAGTTGCCATTGAGTTTTAGGCAATGAGGTAAGCAACCAGTCCCACACCAGTTGTGCTTGGCAGTGTTGCGATAAATAAGTTCGAGT
Source organism: Leptolyngbya boryana PCC 6306 (assembly GCF_000353285.1). NCBI lineage: Bacteria > Bacillati > Cyanobacteriota > Cyanophyceae > Leptolyngbyales > Leptolyngbyaceae > Leptolyngbya > Leptolyngbya boryana. The sequence goes on along the minus strand of NZ_KB731325.1, from coordinate 360,455 downwards.
CTGTTCAAATTGATGGAAGATTTTGCTGCAACGAGATTGCTGCCAAGATTGGAATTGTAAGAAATTCAACAGCCATAGTTGTAGGCTAAAGTCGAGCGCTTGAATTTGCTGTGATAGAGAAAGGCAATCCCAAATGGGGCGATCGCTCCGATTCAGCATGTGAATTATGGTAGTTGGAATCTGCTGTGCATTTTTCCATGCTGCGATCGCTCGTCCAGGAGAGCCTTGAGCAAAGCGAATCAAGTCTGGGTGCTTTAGTAGTTCTGGGCAAGACTCCTGTATAACCTGAGTGAGTAACTCAAAAGGCAACCGCTTGAAATGGATAGTTTGGCAACGAGAACGAATCGTTGGCAGTAGATGGTTTGAAGTCGGAGTAATCAGAATGAGAGTAGCGCGTCCGGGTTCTTCAAGAATCTTCAGAAGTGCATTCGCAGCCGCTTCGGTCATGGTTTCTGCTCCATCAATTACGACGAGCGATCGCGAGGCAAGTAGCGGAGGTTGCTGTAAGAGGGTAATAATTTGCCGAATTTGGTCAATGCGAATCTGCGATCGCGATTTAGCAGCCAGCCCATTCCGTTCAGCCTCAGAATGAGTATACTGATGCCCATCTTTTGTAAAAGTTGGCTCAATCCATAAAATGTCCGGGTGGGGCACATCTTGATGGCAGAGAAGTTGCTGAGACAACCATTGAGCTGCAAGTTTACGCCCTACCCCATCGAAACCAGTGAATAGATAAGCGGGGGCAAGCCGATTTTGGGTGATAGCAGCCTGTAGCTTTGTGATTGCGCTTGATTGCCCGATTGGTGGTTTGACAACAGACATCGATTTATCTCCCTAAGTGCAGAGTTGAACAGGAACGTGATAGGCGAGAACTTGCGATAATGCCTGCTCGATCTCGCTTTGATAATTTGTCGCTAGGTTCAAAAACGACGCTGCTCGAAAACGAATCGTTGCGCCCTTTGAGCTGCATTGAACGAGTTGTGCTTGTCGAAAGATAGGACGATGATTGACTGAAAGTTGATTAAGAGTTTGTTGCCAGGTTGTGGTTAGATCTAGTAAGGAATGATTAATTTGTGCTGGTGCGCCTAAAGCAGGAATAGCTATCAAATCAAGTATTAGACATTCTAGGAATAGAGTTGGTTGACTCGTTTGACATAGCTGAAATTCAGCTTGTCGCAACTGCGATCTCACTTCAGCAAGACGGATGCAATTTATCGAATTCATGTTGGTTAATCGCTGCCATATCTCAGGCATCACACTCGAAAGCTTAGGGGAATGAGGTAACGTTTGAGCAATCTGCAAATCTTTCAGCAGTCGTAATAGCCCTTGAACAATTGCGATCGGTTCTTGCCCTTGCTGAAATAATTGTTGCATCTGAACAAGTAGGGTTTCGGTCGAACTAACCTGCGGTAGCAAGAGGCTTTCAGCCCAATCGACTAGGTGTTCATCAGGAACAGCTCCAACACTTTCCCATATCTGTTCTGTCGTAATTGTGCTGCCAAATAAGCTTAATTGCTCCAATAGCGTTTCTGCATCTCGTAATCCACCTTGCGACAGTCGAGAAATTAAATTCAGGGCTGAATCATCGATCGTAAGCTGCTCTTGGTTTGCAATCGTTGCTAGGTGCTTGACCATTGGCTCAAGTTTGATACGTCGAAAATCATATCGCTGGCATCGCGAAACAATCGTGGGTAAAAGATTGTGCGGCTCCGTCGTTGCTAGAATAAAGACCACTTGCTCTGGTGGTTCCTCTAGTGTTTTGAGTAGGGCGCTGGTTGCAGAGGTACTGAGCATATGCGCCTCGTCCAAAACGAAAATCTTCATCCGCAACTGCACCGGAGCAAACTGGGCGCGTTCAATCAAGTTCCGCACGTTTTCGACTCCAGTATTGCTGGCGGCATCAATCTCAATCACGTCCAAAGCATTGCCTTGAGAGATTGCTTGGCAGGCTTCACAAACACCACAAGGATTTGGGGTTGGACGATCAGCTTGAAGGCAGTTCAACGACTTTGCCAAAATCCGGGCGCTGGATGTTTTACCTGTGCCGCGTGAACCACAAAATAAGTAAGCCGGAGCAATGCGAGACTGCTCGATCGCATGAGTGAGGATTTGTGCGATCGCATTTTGCCCAACTAATTCTGCAAATGTTTGAGGACGGTACTTCTGATGGAAGGATTGATAAGTCATAAAAACTCCGTAGATGATATAGCTTGAGTACGAATTTCTGCTCTGGGATCAGAGCTAAAATAGAGATTGTTCAATCTGAGCTACGAAGGGTACAGTTTCTCAAATATGGTCAACGGCAAGCAGCAACGAAAAATCGGAACTCAGATTGGCGTCATCTCGGATACGCACGGGTTGCTTCGTCCAGAAGCAATCGAGGCGCTAATGGGTTCTGATTTAATTCTTCATGCGGGAGATATTGGTAAGCCAGAAATTCTTGAAGAACTCAGGACTATTGCTCCGGTCGTTGCGGTGCGGGGAAATAATGATATAGGAGCATGGGCACAAACTATTCCGGAGATAGAAACGATCGCGATCGAAAATGTTTCAATTCACCTGCTACACACTGTCAAAGACCTCAAGGTTGATCCGAAAACAGCAAGTATTCAAGTTGTAATTAGTGGTCATTCCCACAAGCCTAGTATTGAAGAGCGAGAAGGTGTGCTTTTTCTAAATCCAGGGAGTGCAGGACCGCGGCGGTTTAAGTTGCCAATTTCCGTTGCTTCTTTGTACGTGAAAGACAATATGGTTCAGGCAAAGGTGGTGAATTTGTTGGGAAACAATTGAATGATCTGTGATAAATCCTGCTCAAACCTCATTACAGTGGTTCGATTTGGCTTTCTGTGAAGCGTAGAACTTTCTGAGCCTGGATCATGCGTTGAATTCGAGGATCACTTTTTTCGACCCAACGTTCAGAGATGCCAAAGGAGCTTCCAAACAGAACGAGCGGAATATTCGGAACTTCTACCAATATTGGGTATAGGGATTCCTCATCGTTAGAGCGCTCTTCTGAATTAAGTTCACCTGTCAGTTCAGCGTACAACTCCCAATTGATCCAAACGCACTCAATACATTGTCCATGTAGAATGTCTAAAGCAACCCATTGATCGAGTCGTAATTGTTGGCGATCCAATAACCAAAAAATGTCACCACTTTTCGATCTCTTGAATCGTGCAGGATAAAGATTGCCGCTAATTTGGTCTGCCAACATTAGTGCTGGAAATCCCTCTGGAAATCGTTCTAATAGTTCAGCAAATGGAGAATCTGCTACTTCGATCACTTGAATAAAGAAACCTTCGTTCATAGCCTATCCGGTTAGATATTCGATCGACAATCACTTGACTCGATTTCGCAGTTATCCAGAAGGACATGAGTCTTTGCGTGGCGCAATCCGAACGCCAACAAAAGTGTTGCCTTCGTAGAGAACAACCACCCAAAGCGTTGGATCATAGTTTAAGAGATAAGCTTCCCGCTCAGATTTAACGCCTGCTCGAATTGAGATCGATTCTAACTTGCAGTAAGGAGCTTTAAGAATTGCTCGTACTCTTACTTTACTTGTCGGCTCCGCTAGACTAATCAGCTTCAAAATCTGACTTTGATTGAGTAGCGCATCAGGAGTAATGATTTCTACACATTGATTGTCAATCAGGTTGGGTGAGCGCGTGAGTGACAAGATAGATTGAAAATGGTGTCCCCCTATCAAGCGAATTGCTGCGATCGCAATCGCAATCAGTACAACAATCACTATCCAAATTTGAAAGACTCGTTGCTTAGTAGATCGTTTCATAACACAATGACTGCGAACAACAGCCCTGCAAATAGACTACACAGATTCCACAGCAGTTTGCGATTCCAAGGCATAAAGATCACTGTTAAAAGAACGCTAATGCTGCTAATTGCGATCGCGATTCCGAGTAAAGTGACTGATTGAGTAGAGAGATAGGATTGAATGACATGATGAACTAGTAAACCAATGAAGAACGCAAGTAATCGAAAAATGAGCAGCATTATTGTTGCTTGTTCCTGAAGACCATCTGTTTGTTGGTTCAGGGTTGGCTGCTGGTCAGATTCGGGTGATTGTTCTTCAATTCTTTCCTGAGGTAAACGATGATGTGACGTTTCATGCTTATCCTCAATACTTGAACTAGTTGGCTTCACAGTAGAAGTATCTCGAACATTGCAATTTAATTCTCGAAGCTTTAAAGAGTCGCCTTGTCTTTGAGAATTAATCTGATAGAGTGCTGCTATATCAAGTGACAGAACTCTTAGCAGCGATGCTTTAATCGATCGACTCCGTTGGTCAAGCAAAATTTGTTTTTCAGTTAGCTGTTTTTTAGGCGCGCGCGAGTGCCGTTTCTGGTTAGACATTTCTTCTCCAATTTCAATGAAGTATTTGAACTTCTTGCCGTGTTCTGATTGGTTTGTAGTTCAAGCGTTTAACATTTGCTAAAGCGTAAATCGTCTAGAATTTCTTGGATGGTTTGATCAAGAAACGGATACTGCAATACTAGCCGTTGAATGGTAAGATTCGCGACAATTGCAACTTCATCAGGAGCAATCGGAGTCTGTTCTGAATCGATCGCGGTCTCTTGAATGTAGATCAGTAGGTGTTTCATTGTGCTGAGTGGACGAGCAGCCAATTCTTGAGAAAGATCTTGATTCATCAGTTGCTTGGAATGCTAAACGACTTTGAGAAAAAATTACTCCACTGGGCGTTCGGCTCAAGGAAGTACTGCGGGAAGTTCTAACGACGATCAAGGCTCCGAAGCTGGTCAAATTTCCACCAAGTTGCTGTCGATTGTGTTAAGCCAACTAGTAGATAAAGCCATTCTCCATCGCAGTTTTCAGATGGCTGGCTACTAAAGTTGTACTTCATGCCCATAATCGTGGCAATTTCTCCAGTTGACTTCACTTTCATAACCTGAAAAAAAGCAAACTGCGGTAATGTGACCTGTTGATTGAGAACTGGAACGTTGTGAGAATCATCGGAAGCGTAACTCATAGTTGAATCTCCAAGAAAGATTTCTCCCAATCGATGAATTGAGAGGATGAACAAACGTCGTTAACTATTTAGACTTTCTACACATGAGAAAATTCTTCAATGTTGTGCGTTGGTCATGTGATTGTTTTATTGGGTTGCTATTTCAAGTGCTGGAAGCGAGTTTGCTCGATCTCAAAACTCATAGTGCTAAGAGTTCGTTAAACTGAGAGACGGCTCAATCTGTTGATTGCAATTTCCCTGCTCATGTTCGACACAATTTCTCATCCGCTTCAACATTGCTCGATCGAAAAATCGCTCAACGATCCCGTGAAAACCAGCTGTGTCGCAAAGATTATAAAGTGGCAAGCAAACAGGTCTCATTCATATTGTTTTAAGTATGTGCATTTAACCAATAGTTCGGACAGAATCAGGCAGCGATGATGCCGTAGTTGCAAAGGGTTGAGTAATTGGGATGCGATTTAATTTGGCTCGGCTCCAAGTCTAAGTTGCAAATAAATCGGTCAAGCAAATGCTGATTGAGCATACGGCGTTTCACACTTGCCATTGAAAAGACAAACGGCGCAGTTCCTGAATGCTGCTCGATTGCCTCGAACTTGGCGAGATTCAGTGCGGTGAGACTGGCATTGAAATGAAAGGCTAACTTTGCTGCGTCACGCGCTTGGCAATCCTCCAATCCTGTAAACTGCTTGGCATCGCGGAACAGAAATTCAATTTGAAACCGCAGCTTGTAATACTGAACAATCTGCCTTGTGTCTTGCTCAATATCGGTGGAAAACAACAGACAAGTGCGAACACGAGTCGAATGGCGATGCTCGACGAGATAGGCAAGGCGAATCGTGCGTTTGAGCGAGACGTGCCATACGACTGCCGTGTAGAGGTCAACGTTCGGCTGCACCGTTTCGACCAACGTGAGGCGGCTCACATCACTCAGATCAACCTTGCCCGCATACTTGCGCGGTCTGCCGCGTCGCTTTTGTTCACCGGTGTAGAGAAACTGAAGATTGGCATCACATCGCAGTTTACTGATGACATGCAACTTTAGATCCACGGCTCCAGTGACAAAGCTTTCTTTGGCATAGGCTCCATCGACTGCGAGGTATTCGACTTCCGGCGGCAGGTGAGGTCGTACACGATCTAGATGATAAAGGTATTGATCCATGCGGCTAAACTCCGGCAAACTCGATTGGGCATAGGTTTGCTCAGCCGATAACGCATAGGCTTGTTCACCCTCGACATCAACCACACCGACCACTGACACCTCTAATCCGGTTGCCACTCGACTAGCACATCCATTCCAAAACCGATCTAATCCAAACGTCGCTCTGCCACTCTTGCTAACAAACGAGCAGTCCATGACCGCAAGCCTTACCGGGCCTGCTCGACTTGCCTCAGCAACCAACGCCTGATTCAACGGGGCAAACTCGAAGTCTTGCTGGTACTGGCGGCGGTAGGTGCGTTCGCTCAAGTTGCTGTAGCGGCTCAGATTGGTGAAGTTAACTTTGCCACACACGACCAACATCGTTGTGAATAAAGTCACTAAGAATTTCGTTTGCGGTTTGCGAAATTGCCCACTTCGGCAAGCAGGCTTTGTACAATGGCTTCCATAGCTATCCATCCGGTGCGTTTGTGATTATTTGCACCCTAAGCGACGGGTAGCTTTCTTGTCAAAATTCTGTCCGGACTATTGTTTAACGAGTGATGCGGAGCGGGGAGCATCAATAATACAAAGAATTGAACGATAGAGCAGAGAATTCGCGTCAACCGGCAAGAGTGCGAGAGCGACGAATGCTGCAATTCAAATCCCCAGAGCAAGCGCAACGATTTCTATCAGCCTTTGAACTGATTCGAGAACACTTTTATCCAAAACAATATAAACTGATTGCAAAGCAATACCAGAACAATTTCGATAGCGCTTTGAGAAATAGTAAGAAATCGCTTACGTGAAAGTCGTGTAATATTAAGTAACGCTTGAATGTTCAAGGATTATGGTGCTTGATTTTAAACATATATAGGAGAATTGATACCTATAAGGCTACTATCGCACATGATTGAGACTTTCTGACACCTTGGCAAATTGATCAGTTAAGATACTCATCACAGTGCGCTTACGGATTTTGATATTTGCACTCAACGACATCCCAGACTGCAAGGATATAGATCGACCATTTGTGCTGAGCGCTTGACGATCAAGCTTGATTTTGGCAGGAAACGTATATAGCGGCTGAACCTGCGTTGGGGGCAGTGCATCTGAGCCAATCCAGGACAATGTGCCTTTGATATCACCAAACTCACTAAACGGGAACGAATCAATTCGCACATCGACAGACATTCCCTCGCGGACAAAACCAATATCTTGATTCGTAATTGAAACTTTTGCTACCAGCGCGTCTTCGGGCACGATTTTCAGGACAGGTTCAGTTGAATTTGCTACATAGCCTGGTACATTCGCTTTTAGTTCAAAGACAATGCCATCAGACGGGGCACGTAACTCACCGTATTGCAAAGTCTGTTTCGATTGAGCCATCTGACTATCAATTTCTGCCAGTTTTTTATCATTCTCAACGATCGCTTTCGTGAGCTGGCTATCAATCTCTGCTATCTTCTGCTCGTTCTCCGAGAGTTGTCGAGTGAGATCTTTACGATCGACTGCCAATGTATTTTCAACTTTCACCTGAGCTTCTTGAATGCCGAATTGCAAGCGGCGTTGTTCTTGTTCGAGTTGCGCGACCTCAGATTGATTTGATTCCACTTCCTGCTGCTGCTTCAGTAATTGAATCTTAGAAATTGCTCCATCTCTTGCTAAGGGTTCTACATCTGCCAGAATTTTTTGATTCAGTGCTAAGGTTCGCCGAGCAGATTCGAGTTTGACTCCGGTTTGAGCCAGCTGTCGATCGAGTTGATCACCTGCCAATTGTGCTGCGATTGCACGGGTTGATAGTTCTGCTTGATTCGATTGTAAGCGTTCTTGCTGTGTTGCCGTTAACGCTTCTCCACCTGAACCATCTAACTGAGCACGGATCAACACCGTATCTGCAAGTAGCGCAGCTCTGCTGCGGGTCAAGCTCAGAAATTGCGGAGGAATTACAATCGTCGTTGTAGCCCCTCCGGTTCCTGCTAACTGCGATCGATAAAAGGCATTTTCTTGCAGTAAAGTCGTGCGAACTTTTTGCAATGACTCAAGCTGTGCTTTGGGAGTTGTAGGATCGATCGTCAAAAGCACTTCACCCTGCTTCACCCGCTGTCCATCTTTGACCAGAATTGTTTTCACGACTCCATTGACTGGAATCTGAACTTCTTTGACTGCCCCTTGCGGTTCCAGCTTTCCTTGTGCCGGGATTGCTTCTTCGATCTTTGCGGTACAAGCCCACACCAGCCCTAATCCCAGTCCGCCTATAAAGGTCCACAGAATTGCTCGTGACCAGAAATTCGATTGTTGCAATACACTTGGATGCTCAAATCGAGGTAACTTCGTTTTTTGGGGTGGTTTTGCTGGAGGAGTATTCGCCTCACTACCCGATTGATTTGGTTCAAAGTTGGGGCTTACGGTCATCGTCTTATCCTACAATTGCGTTTCTTGCTGGTTATAGAGGCAGAAATACTGTCCACGTAGTTCCATCAATTCATCATGCGTTCCCATTTCTGCGATCGTTCCTTTATCCATCATCAAAATCACATCGGCATTGCGGATCGTTGCCAAGCGGTGAGTAATGAAAAACACAGTGCGTCCACGAAAGGCTTGCATCAAATTGGTACAGACTTGACGTTCCGAATGGTAATCGAGTGCAGAAGTCGCTTCATCGAGAATCAGTAAATTGGGATTTTGCAGGACGGTTCGAGCGATTGCAATGCGTTGTCGTTGTCCTCCAGAGAGGGCTGAACCTCTTTCTCCGACACGAGTGTTGTATCCTTGGGGTAAATCCATGATGAAGTCATGGGCAAAAGCGATTTCTGCGGCTCGAACAATTTCTTCAGGCGTGGCATCAGGATTGGTTAACGCAATGTTTTCCTGAACAGTCGTATCAAAGAGGAGCGTATCTTGAAGTACCGTTCCAATCTGCTGGCGTAGCGAATAGAGTTCAACTTTATGAATATCATAGCCGTCAATTAGAATCCGCCCTTCTTCGAGGTCATAGAGGCGATTCAGCACTTTCGTGAGCGTACTTTTACCCGCCCCACTTTGTCCTACAACTCCGATGAATTGACCTGCAGGCAGTTCTAAGCAAATATTGTTGAGTTGACGATTCGGGCTTTTCTCAAAGCGAAAACAGACATTATCGTACTTCACAGTTCCAGCGATTGCAGGCATGGGAATGTTATTGCGATTGCCTTGATCAATTTCTTGGGGAGTATCAAGAATATCGCTCAGTCGTTCCAGCGATAATGCCGTTTCTTGGAAGTTCTGCCACAACTGAATCAAGCGCAGCAATGGATTTGTCACATAGCCTGCAATGATGCGAAATGCAATCAGCTGACCGAGAGTTAACTCTCCCTTCAAAACTAATGCGGCTCCCACCCATAGTAATAGCAAGCTTGAGAGTTGATTGAGAAAGTTACTGAGACTCCCCGCGGTGGTTGAAGTCACAACCGTTTTGAACCCTGCCGCAATGTAACGGGAATACAAATTTTGCCAGTTCCAACGCGATCTCAGTTCTAGATTTTGCGCTTTAACCGTTTGAATTCCAGAAACGACTTCAACAAGATAGGATTGCGTTTCTGCATTGCGCTCTGCTTTAGTACGGGTTTGCTGGCGAATGATGGGTGCAACAGTTAAGGTCAGCAATGCAAATAATGGAACCGTTGACAGCGCCACGACCGTCAACAGCAAGCTGTACCAAACCATTACCGCAATGTAGACAACCGAGAAAACAGCATCAAGGACAACTGTTAAAGCGGTTCCAGTTAAGAATTGCCGGATGTTTTCTAGCTCTCCAATCCGTGTGGAGAGTTCACCCACCGGGCGCTTTTCAAAGTATCTTAACGGAAGGCGAAGGAGATGATCGATCACTTCGCTGCCAAGGCTCATATCAATGCGATTGGTAGTATCGACGAATAAGTTGGTGCGGAGTGTCGTTAAGACTCCTTCCACGATTGCTAAGCCAATCAGTAAGCTACCCAGAATGTTGAGTGTATCCGCACTGTTTTGCACAATTACCTTATCGATAATCGTTTGAGTCAACAGTGGGTTGGCTAACCCTAGAAGTTGCACTGCGAACGAAGCAATTAGAACTTCGATCAACACGCGCCGATGACGAATGACGGAGGGGATGAACCAGTGCAGTCCAAATTTGCGTTTCGGCGTTTCTTTCGTCGGTTGGAGGAGTAAAATCTCACCTTCTTCCTCCCAGAGATCTGCAAAAGATTCGGGTTTCATCCGTCGAATCCCTTGCTCAGGAATTGAAATGACCAGTTCTTTTTCGGTAGCTTTGTAGACGATAGCAAAACTATCTTGCCATCCAATCAGAATGGGAGTTTGGACTCTACTGATTGCAACTGCGGGAATCGTTGCCAGTTGTGCAGTTAAACCCATCAATTCTCCGATCGCACCGCAGAATTGCAGTGAAACTGTTCCAGCACGTTGAAGCTGCTGCACTAAAGCACGTCTCAGCACATCGCGACGAAACGGGAGTCCCCAAAGCTGACTGAGCATTTGAAAACAAGCCAGCGCTCCATCCACAGGTCCGCGCCCCGAAACGTGCGGATATTTGACTTTGCGCTGTGGAGTGTCTTCTTCAAGTTCTGGAGGACGATCTGGAGCATAAGGAATCTCAGAAACGTCCAGACTCGGTTTTGCGGATTCGATCCGAGACTCAGGTTGAGGGGGAATGAACAGCGATCGAGAAACGCCAATTAACCGAGCCGTTTCACTACTCACTTGAATCGATTCGCCTTCAATTCGGCTGCCAACTTCAAGATTTGTCGTTCCGCTACTCAGCAACCAGAGGAGTTCTGGATTAAGGTCATCCGTTGGATAATTGCCTTGGGGGAGATGGAGTGCGATCGCGTTACTGAACGATCTCTGAGTTAGTTCGGCTAAATTTGCTTCTCCGATCGCACTTCGATGTAGTTCAGCCCCTACTAGGTCATATAGTTCGCTAAGGCTCGGTTGAATGTGAAATGCCTCGGCGAATGTTGGATGTTGCTGTAATAAAGCTCGGAATTCTCTGGCACTGAATGCAAGTCCGATCGCTTCAGTCGAGGCAAGAACCGTTTCACAAGCCACTCCTCGAATCAGACTGTTCCATCCGATAATCGCACCTGAATTGAGTCGTTCTAGAGTGTCAGGCACAGGTGAGAGCGATGAATAGGCAACTCGTCTTGCTGTCCCCGAATGCAGAATCACAATTTGAGCCGGTAAGGTTTCACGCAAGACGATCGCTTGTCCCATTCGATAGCGTAACTGTTGCATCTTGGGAGCAATTTGGGCGATCGTAGCGGCATCTAAGCGGTCAAACGGAGGGGTGCGGGCAAGAAAAGCAGGAATGGAGATTGCGGTGGAAGTCATGCGAGTCGGTTAAGCACTGAGGGCAAGAGCGGGGGCGGATTGAGCGGGTTTAGCTTGTTGGGATAAAGCTTCAGTAATCCAAGCTTCAAACAGTTCATCGAGCAGCTTTTGTCGCATTGCTTCGTCGAGTTGGGCAGACGTAATTTCCTCTAAGCGCAGGAGCACAAACCATTCACCCATACGAGTGGGCGGGTGAATCTGTCCAGGTTGGCTGTGGCGCAGTCGCTCCGCAAGAGCAGGGTAGGGTTGGCTCATCGGAACGGGACCAATCACACCATCCGTTTCGGCTTCTGGGCCTTGAGAGTATTCACGGGCAAGTTCAGCAAAGGTTTGCTCCCCCGCTTTGATGCGGAAGTAGAGTTCTTGAGCAATTTCTGGATCAGGGGTACGTAATAGTGAGTAAGTTACTTGGTCATACTGGGGTTTCTGGGTCAGGAAGTAAGACTCTAAGCGATTGCCCCAGGTGAGAAGCTTGAATTTCTGAATCCGCCACGGACGAGTCATGATCTGCTCCAACTGAGTGGCAGCAATTCCACGTTGCTGCGTCCAGGCTTGGCGGTCTGTGTCTCCATTGAGTTGATGTTGCTGATCAAATTGGGCTTCGGCTTGCGATCGTTCTTCCTCGGTCAAGGTGATGGCTGCGATCACGCTATCGATCGTCAATTCACGCAGCAGTTGCGGCAAGAGTTGATATTGCACCAGCAGGGGGACAAGTTCGGCAGAATCGATCGTGCGATCTCCGAGTTGAAGAACGGGAGCCATAGAAATGCCAAAAAGAAGAAACAGCAGCACCGGAGCCTGGAGAAGGGCTTGAGGTTGCGTTCTCAGCATTCCCGGTCTGGCGGCAAAATGCACGGTATGGGGTGAAAATTTGAGATCATCTTTCTGGTTCAGACTGCAAGATAGAGCGCACTCGAATCTTGAGGACGCACATGCAGATAGATTCCAGTTGTCGCCAAACTAGCATGACCGAGTGTATTCTGAACCAGGGTAATCGGAGTACCTCTCTCGAGAGCGTGAGAGGCATGAGAATGACGAAACCAGTGCGGAGATACTTTCATACCAATGCCTGCTTGTTGACAGGCTTGGGTCAAAATACGAGCAATTTGGGTGCGATGCAGCGCTTTTCCCTTGAGCCCTTGAAACACATAGCTATCCTCGCTGGCATCATTTCTCAGTGCTTTTAAACATTTCCAAGTTTCGGCGCTGAAAATGATCATCCGAGTCTTTTGGCCTTTGCCGAAGAGAGTTACTTGTCCGCGATCCTCTGTTGCTTCTCGAAGATCACGCCATCGTAAATTACAAATCTCAGAAACTCGCGCTCCAGTTGCGTACATAAAACGTAGCAAAGCATAGTTTCGTGTGGTTTTAGTCTGCTCAAGAATGGCAAAGACTTGGACTTCGGTGAGAATTCGTTCAGCGATCGTGATTTTGACTTTGGGAAGTTTGAGTGTCCGCCCGACGTTGCGCGACAGAATATCAAGATCGTGTCCGAAGGTGAGGAGGGATTTGATGGCAACTAAACGTCTGCGCCGCGTTTCAGAGGCATACCCTTTTTCAATGAGGAAATCAGCAAACGCTTGCAAGTCATTCAACATCACAAGATGCAGTGATTTGTGATTGATAAATTCCAGAAAATACCGCAGGTCACGGCGATAGTTGTCCTGTGTATTCGGACTTTTATCATGTAGCCAAAGCTCAATCAGGTCTTCGGTTGTGTGTGCGATCGCAAGTGGTTGGCGAGTTGGCAGTCCGATGGGGAAAACTGTAGGAAATGGAATGACTTGAGGTTGAGGAAGGGAGGAGACTGCCAACATAATGAAGAATTCCGAAGTATCACGATAAATCAGGCGTAACACCTAAAAAGTGCATCTGTTGAATTTGCTGGATTAAATTTTAGCTTTGGGTCTCGTTAATACACATTCAACTCCCGTTATGATGCCTTTGGCAAAACAGTGAGCGGAATGGGCATTACAGCCAACAAGTACCTCTTCGCAGGGGAGCAATTTGACCGGGGCTTGGACGCTTACTATCTGCGGCAACGGTTTTATGACACCAGTACCGGACGATTTACTCGGTGCGACACCTACGAAGGCAGATTAGCCGAACCCTTGACACTGCATAAGTACCTTTACACTCATGGAAATCCTGTGCATCAAATTGACCCTAGTGGTTTAGCTACAACTCAGACAGGACAGTTGGTTCACGATCGTATAGCAGCTATTTTTGTCAGTCAAAATCCACAATCATCACCAGGACAGGGAAGGATTGCTAGCCAAGGGCTAAAAATTGAAAAACTTTGGACACAAATAGGAATCAATGGAGCAACCATTCCATATTCTGTGGTTTCAAGATCAGCAAGACTCAAAAAACCAGACTTGATTGATTTTGATGAGAGGAGTTTTTATGAAATAGGCACTATTAGAGACAGAAATAAAAAGATACGCGAAATAAGGAGCAAATATATTGATCCCATGAATAGTGCCCTAACATATTTAGGAAAAACTGATGAAATATGGTCAGGGGGTTCAACATTTGTTGCTCCGCCAATAATGAGAATGGAAAACGGAGTTACTGTGCTGGTTTTACCACCTATGCAAGGAGTTATTAGCTACCAAGAGCTTTTTGGCGATGATGAATTATTTTGGTTTACCATTAGATCTGCTATTGTGTTGGAATTTGCTAGATTGATAGCACAGACACAAGAAGCCTCGGCACGCGCTGTTCGGACGTTTGGATTAGTTTAGCAATTTACAAGATATTATGGGCGCATGGTTTGTAAACTATCAAGTATGGTCCGATTCACAAGTAGATGTGTCGGAAATAGTTGAACAACTATCTTCAGGTAAGTGCTACATTTCTCCACCAGAAGGCGGATGGATTAGTGTTTATGATGAAATGGCAGAAAACTATCAAAATCCTCAACTTTATGAATACATAGCCAATATTGTTTCCTCTATCTCAAGTCAATTAAATACTTCAGTTTTTGCTTTTATTGTATTTAGCGGAGTGGAGTTTTTCTATTTTCTTTATAAGGATGGGCAGGTATACGATGAGTTTTGTTCTGATCCTCAAAACTCATTTACTTTCGGATTTAAGAAGTTCAATGAAGAAGTGCAAAGAAGATTTCAAGGCAATCCCGAAAGCCTTCTATCTTACTCCATTAGTGGAACTACTTTGGAAGAGATTATAGAAGTTCTGAGTTCTATTAAGAAAGGAGAAACTGATTACCTGGGTGAAGACGGGATATTACACCTCGCACCATTACTTGGAATGAATGAGGATAGAGCTATACAAGGATATAATTATATTGAAGACGAGTTTTCGTTGTCAAAGGAATATCGGTCCATACCAGATATTGAGGACTTTATTTTTATAGATCATCAGCAGATCTCAGGCTGAAGCGTAGTTCGATCGCCCCGCTCTCGCAAGGTATGTCAGCACAGCATGACGCACCATTCAACCATTCCTTTCACCCACAAAGCGCGATCACCCCTCTGATCTCGCTCATTTTCCTTCTTCCGCCACGATGAGCGCGATCGCTCTCCCCATTTTCCCATAACCAATGCTCCACAGGGGCGAAGCGCGATTGCTATTCATTACCCTCAGCAAGAAGGATGCGGCAGGCGAAACTGATTACGTCTGGAACCAGGAGAAACGGCTGATTGGGGCAACGGTGAAGGATGCTCAAGGTCAGGTACAGCAGCAGTTGCAGTATCGCTACAACAATGCTGGCATTCGGGCAGCCTCAATTGTGAATGGGCAAGAAACGCGCTATCTGCTAGATGAAGTGCAACCGTATACGGAAGTGCTGGAAGAGTATGTGATGTCTGGCACGCAGGGCGTATCGCAGGTATCGTATGTGTCGGGAACCGACTGGTTTCACAGACTCAGAGCGGTGCGACGACGTATTATCTCGTCGATGAATTGGGCAGTACGACTGAGTTGACGGATGCGAGTGGAGCCGTGGTGAGTCGCTCCCGTTATGATGCTTTCGGGAATGGAGTACGGAATGAGGGGGCGATTGCAAACAAGTATCTGTTTGCAGGGGAGCAGTTTGATTCGAGTTTGGGCGATTACTATTTGCGCGATCGCTTCTACGACGCACAAACAGGACGCTTCAGCAGAATGGATATCTACGAAGCAAGATTAGGAGATTTGAAAAATTTGAACAAATATGTCTATGCTGCTGGCAACCCAATAACAAACACAGACCCTTCAGGTTTGTTCATTGGAGAGATCACAGTGACAGAAAAAATTCGAGCAGATCTAGAAGCAACTTACCGATTACCTGCGGCAGTGCGGCTTTATCAGACTACTCGTAGTAATATGATCGCAGTGGCAGCGGCACTTGCTGGATCGTTTGCTCTTGCAGCAGCGACCTCAATGGCAATGGCAAGGAATCTAAACAGGCAGTTTGGTATTCCTGTAGTCTTTTGGGGTAATGATGTGGCAGAAACAACTGATCACCAATTCAGGGCAGTTATGGGATACGGTTACACACATGGCAACGAAAGCGGAACAGGTTTTTCATTACCGATATCACCTGCTTTACGCCGTTCCAGAAATGAACACGATCGTGCATGGTTACGTGGCATACCCCAAGGGCAAAATCTCAATGCAGCACTCAACGATCGTGATGAATTTCCTTACGCTAAGGTAATCGAGGGCGGCGAGACTAATTACAATGCTGGTAGAGTCTCTGTCCATCAACTGAGTCTTAACACTAACCGTCGGCAGGGACGGTGGTTGAAAACTTTCTGGGATCGTGCAGATGTTACTCAGTTTGAGGTTAACCAGAGTAGAAGCTGGTTCTTAAACATTCCTGTTCCTGCGCTAGGTATTTCTTTTGGTCTAGATAGAAATGCTCAAATCGTTAATGTTTACGGTCCTCGCTAATCATTCTGCATAAGGCGTAAAAGTGAATAGCATCTTGCTCATGCAAAGATGTACTGCTAGTAAGAAAACCATGACCATCTTTCCCATGAAAAAATTACCAGAAGTAGGAAACGCTTTCCTGCACTATTTTCAGCAATTTATACCCGATTTTGCTGAGAAATTCGTTCCAGGAATTTCTCCAACAGAACTTCAATCGGTTTTGGGTACATTGCAGTATGAGCTACCGCCAGACTTTTATACGCTTTATGAATGGCGAAATGGCTATGCTGACTTCAACGGACATCCTGATTTCAATTGTTATTCTTTTGCGCCATTTCACTTTAATACAATCGAGATGGTTGCTGCGGAGAAGAATTGGGACTGGTGTGATGATAATCCACCGACTTACAAAGGATATAACGTCTTACCTCTAGTATCATGCGGTCGTGTTTTTTGGGGAATTACGCTAGGTCGTGATTATCAAACTGAAGCACATATCGTTTATGTTGATTCGGTTGGCGAATGTGTTCTACGGTACGACAGTATTACTTGCATGATGAATTCAATTGTAGAAAGTTTCGAGCGTGGAGGATTGCTTCTCAGCGAAAATGTTATTAGGAGAAACGATGAGTTATTTGCAGAGACTCTAAGAGCCAACAATCCGAAAACATTATCGGAAGGAATCGCTGACTTTGAGAGATACATAGACGTTTATGGCTCTGATACTGATATCGCTGATTATTCCATGAAGATGGATATCCTTCTGAATGGATTGTCTATCTTGTATTACATGAAACCTTCTGCAATCTTGGAGCAGGTGCGTTGTAGATTAAACGCTCTTGAAAATATCTCCTCTGAAAGAGCAATTAGCGCTCATGAAGGGCTAAAAATGTGGTTAAATGCCAATGAATAGCCTTGTATCAAACTGCTCAACCGCAAAGAGTTAAATATACCTTAATGGTAAGCAAGCCTGAAATTTAACTTGCAAATCAACCTGCGCTTCACGAACTTAAGTTTTTGAAGTATTCCTTAATGGGCTGAGGTAGATGTCGCTGCTCGCTCTTTTTGGTTGCGCGAAGAAAGTCAAATAAAGCAGGATTTAAGAGTACGATCGTAATTCTCTCCTGGTCTTCTTCGTGCAACACATAAAATCTCTCAGAACTGTCTATCCTTGATAGAAGCTCATTAAGCATTGCAAGTGATTTTGAGATGACAACCTGCCATTTCTGGAAAGTTCCAGTACACGATGACCTAAATTTACCAGGACAGATTAAAAAATCTCCTAAATTGGTAATCAAATGAACATTACCATGTGAATCTTCATACTCATCCACTTCATCAACATTGACATCACATTTTTTAAGGCTACTGTTTAAATACTGGTTCTCAAAAATTGTCGGCGGATACTCATACAAATCTTCTCTATCAATAGAGAAACAACGTTGTACGGGTAGAGGTTGGTACAAATACAAAGCACTATCAATGTTTTCCATTAACTCATTGTCAACTAGCGGCAATTGCATCTCTAGCTGTTCATATCTTCCATCTATTAACCAGAGTGAATTGTTCTTGATTTGCAATGCTTGGATGATTGGAACTAAATTTGGATCTTCGTAAGCGTAGAAGCCCAATTCCTCTAAAATTTTCAACTCATTTATCATCTTTACCTCATTCATCCACGAAAACGGTTTTCACATCTAAGTAAGGTTGTGAAGTCCGGGTTTAGGGGCCTTCCATCCCAGTCTTAAAAACTCATACGACAATATTGCCCTTTTCAGTTAAGCAGCTATGTTAGGAATTTCAAAGTTGTTGTAGAAATACAGGTACTCCATTCGGCATTGCTGGTACTCCATTCTGGTACACCTGAAATTCTCCAGCAGCGCCAGTTGGTACTTTAGAGAGCTTACCAGTTGCTCCAGTCGGGATTTTGGACAAATCAGTTGCAGTAATGACCTGTCTTTCAATTCCTGGGAAAGCTGCTCCCCCACGCTTATAAACTGCCTCAAGAGCATTGCTTGTCCCAACCATCTTTCCTCCTGGATTGATTGAGGAAGCAAGTTGTGCAGTCGTCAGTTGAGATTTTGCTTCAACTAAAACGAGTCCATTTTTTCCTTCTGATACAAAATCAACGACTTTACCAACAGTTCTAGAGGGGAGAAATGACTTTAATCCCTGTAGATACTCGTCACTGATGAAGGGCGGTTTAAATCCCTTAGAAGCCATAAACGAACGCGCTGCTAGGGCTGAATCCTCCAAGGTATCGCTAATTCTTGCTGTACCTTGAGCCATTCTCGCAAACATTGGTCCCCGTGCTATCCCTCCAAATACTTTATTCAAACCTTTTGCAAAACCCGCAGGAACTCCTGGTGGAGACGCTACTAGCATCGCAACGCTGAGGGGATCGGGATAAGCTAATGTAAACAGGATATCAGCTACTTTAAACGCTGCTAGTAGCTCAGCCCTAGTAATAAATCCAGATGGATCGGTGTAGATAACTGGGTTTGAATGTGCATAGGTGTATTTGTGTAACGACAAAGGATCGTCGAGCGAACCTTCGTAAACATCTCGACGTAGAAATCGTCCAGCTCCAACGTCGTAGAAGCGATCGCGCAAATAGTAATCGCCCAGACTCGAATCAAACTGCTCACCCGCAAACAGATACTTGTTCGCGATCGTCCCCTCATTTTTCACTCCATTCCCGAACGCATCATAACGGGAGTTGAATGTGCGTCAATCAGGGAACCAAAGCGGAACGTGAACTCAGAAGAAAAATGATAAACATTTCTTTGGGGAAATCAAGTCGCGAGTCTCGCTTGCCATCGAAATATGAGTACATAATTTCTTCAGTTACGCCGCATCTTAGCTGCTATGTAAGTGACAGTTAAGTGAAAACAACTCAATAAAATAAATTCTGTTGTTTTCAGAAAACTGAGCGAGAGCGTTTCATCGATTTGAGAATAAGCTGTAATTGCTTCTGCTTTCAGTATCGTTGGACTTCCATACAGAAGTGTAGAAAAACTGTAGCAAAATAATGCTAGTCCTGGCGTGGCAGATGATTGCGTCTTGTTTTTTGCAGACAAGATGGCTGTGGTAAGGTTGAGCAGATCAATCCAGAGTCCTATTACCCAGAGATATGCTAACTGCTTCCAGGCTCTTGATTGCAACGCATCTCTGAAAAAAGAGAGTTGTACGTAAGACGACAAGAGTACTAGCACACCAATCATTCCAAGTAAGCTGACCAAAGGC
The DNA here is from genome assembly GCF_000353285.1 of Leptolyngbya boryana PCC 6306. Lineage (NCBI taxonomy): Bacteria > Bacillati > Cyanobacteriota > Cyanophyceae > Leptolyngbyales > Leptolyngbyaceae > Leptolyngbya > Leptolyngbya boryana. Next base: position 340,824 of record NZ_KB731325.1, on the reverse strand, counting down.
AGCCAATCTGTGCGTAACTTTTTAGAACATTTCATCATGGTCTATAAATCCGTTGTCCCAGAAGTCCTTTCCAGATCTCATGCCCCTCTGGATAAGTGATTCGCTTAGCATCGATTACTGTCACTGAAACTCCATTTGATTTTGGATAGACAGGTTGCCCCATCAGTTTTGCCCAATCTCCTCTTCCTGTACGTTGCCAGTTTTGCCAAGTGTCGCGTCCTAGTTGTACCCAATATTTTCCACCTTCTCTAAATCCTGGGGGTGTCCCATTACTCCAATGCGTGAATTGTTGACCCGCAGTTGGTGCAGCGGAGCGAAGGAAGACTCCTCCAAATGCTCCTCCTACCGTTGTGGCTACCAATAGTGATTCAATTTCAAATTCTTCTTGCTGACCTGTAGCGATGTTCAATCCTTGAACCGCTAGGCTTGAAGATGCTCCGCTAATTGCTCCTCCAATCACTCCCGCTAAAATTCCTCCCCAGGAAGCAGTCCCCGCTACGGATGCGATCGCTGCTCCTACTAATGGACTAATGAATCCGAGTGAGAATCCTGCTGCTGCCCCGCCCAAAGCACCACTAGCAGACATTTTCAAAATGTCACTCAGGCTTCCTCCTGATGCAATTCCGCCTAATGCTCCCATCGATCCGCCAATAAGCGCACCGAGCGTAGTGTTGTACGCTGCAAATTCGGTAAGCGTAGTCAATCCTGATGGATCGATTAGGTTTGTTGGGTTTGCATCAGCATATACATATTTTTGAAGAGACTTTGGAATCTCGATCGTGCCTTGAAAAGTGTCTCTTCTGAGAAATCGTCCAGATTCACTGCTGTAGTAACGTTGTCGAAGGTAGTAATCGCCCAGACCCGAATCAAACTGCTCACCCGCAAATAGGTATTTATTTGAGAGCGCCCCCTCGTTTTTAACCCCATTACCGAAAGCATCATAACGGGAGCGCAACGTGCTAAAAGGGATCTTAGAATTGCTCCTTTTGGAAGCAGAGTTTTCTTTTAAAGCAAATAGTGAAATTTAAGGCAGAATTTAAAGCACAGTTCTCTCGTTAGCGAAATCAAGAATGACTCATTTTATGACTCTGGTAATTATGTCTCCGCATACAGTTAATGTTCGGGAGAAAGTCAGGGAAATGCTAGCTCCTTTTTACTCTGACCTGAATGTTGAACCGTACAGAGAGTATCTTGACCAGAAAGATTTATTGAAAGAAATCCAATATTTATCAACGCTTTCACAGCAGGAGGTTGAAGAACTAGCAAGAAAATGGGAAGTTCCACATGATGATATCGAGACATTGGCAAAGTTAAATTTGGACTGGTACGACGATGAAGTTACGGGTGTTGATGAAAACGGATTTTACCGTATGACAACAATTAATCCCTTAGGAAAATGGGACTCATACGAATCAATTGAGGCAGAGCCAGGAGAAGATACGCCAGCGATTTCCTATCCCTGTCTAGTCTTGACTCTACCGCCAGTCATACCTTATGCAATTGTTACTCCAGATGGAAAGTGGTATGAGGCAGGTAGCGAAGTAGGTATACAAACACTAAAAAGAAGTTTGCTGAACGCTAATGATTCAGAGACACCAGAAGAAGCTGCCTGGGGGTTGACAGTAAGAGAAATTCTAGCTCGTTATTCAGATCACATAGTTACCGCCTTGAATTGTCATATCTAGCTCATGCCTATATACATAGATGGTTCATCCCTAAGCAGTTTCCGGTGGTAGCTCTTACCAAACAGACCCTTAGATCCAACCATATCTCGCTACTATCGATGCTGCTGCGATGGCTGCGATTAGAGAAACATTAGCTTGCTGAATGTACGATGTGGTTGACGACAGTGAAGGTTGGAATCCGGGACTGAGAGAAGTTTCAGGCTCTCCACCTTCACGCCATTTTTTAAGCTGTTTTCTAGCAGCCGCAGTCAAAGCGCCGAGTGCAATGATGGCATCAGCAAGATTGTTTCTCGTAGTATAGTAAAGTACGCCATTGTCATTGTAGTAGATGGCAGTAAGACTACCGTTTACGATAATTACCGATCCAATATTGGGAATTGCTTTCCATGTTGTGTTTGGCATATATTCTGGTTGTAGTGATGCCTTATAAATCCCCATTTTTCTCGAAGCCTCCCTCTGTCCTCTGGGGGTGAACGGTTTTACTTCCATATAATGCTTCTGGTCGTAGTTTAGAATATCTGGGCACAACAATCTATTTTTACCTACTCCACACCCAATTGCAGTATTCGTCCCAGTATAGATATTGTCACCAATGAAATCTGGATCAATGGTGTATTGACTAGCGATCGCGACTTCAACTAGGGTTCCAATCTGAGATCGAGATAGCTCTTCAGGATCTTGAGAAGAAAATCCTGTTGGATCGACAAGGTTTACTGGGCTAGCATTGCCGTAAATGTACTTGTGAAGCGTCAATGGCTCATATAAGCGCCCTGCGTATGTGTCTCGTCTCGTAAATCTTCCAGTGCTGGAGTCATAGAATCGATCGCGCAGATAGTAATCGCCCAAAGTCGAATCAAACTGCTCACCCGTAAACAGGTATTTGTTCGCGATCGCTCCTTCATTCCTGACTCCATTCCCGAAGGCATCATAACGGGAGCGGCTGACGACGTTACCAGTCGTATCCGTCAATTCCGTCGTGCTGCCCAGTCCATCAACGTGATAGTAAGTAGTTTGTCCTCCTTGCGTCTGGCTGATTAGATCATTCCCATAGACGTATGATACTGCAACCGTTCCGTTTGGTGCGTATTCTTCTAGCACCTGAGCGTAAGGCTGCACTTCATCCAGCAGGAAGCGCGTTTCTTGCCCATTGACGATCGATGCAACCCGAATGCCATCATCGTTGTAGCGATATTGCAACTGCTGCACCACACCATTTGCATCTTCGATCGTTGCTGCAATCAACCGCTTATCATCATTCCAAACATAGCTCGTCTTCGTGCCGTTTTCCGTCTTGGTTAACGTACTGCCGTGTGCATCGTAGGTATAGCTAACGGTTGTGTTTCCGTTCACTTTTTCCCACTCTAGACGATCGTTCCTGTCATACTGATAATCGGTTTGAGTCGTCGCGCTGTCGAGCGTTTCTTTCTTCCAGAGGCGGTTGCCGACGCGATCGTAGCTGTACTCGATGGTGCGATCATCGATCGTTCCTGTCTCATCAATAACCTCTTTGGTCAGACGATACAGATCGTCATAGGTGTAGGTCATGCTCCGCCCACTAAGTTCTGTCACTGTCGTCCGATTGCCCACCTTATCTGAGGTGTAGTCAAATCTGGAGATGACCGATTCGACCGTTCCAGCCGCAGTCAGCTTGCGATTTTCTAGGGACTTGAGACGGTTGAGCACATCATATTCGCGGACCTCTTCGGTTCCATTACCAAATTTAGTGCTGATCAGGTTGTTGATTGCATCGTACGTATAGTCTGCTTGTAGCACTCCATCTTGCAGGACTGTATCGAGACGATTTCGCTCGTCGTAAGTATACGCCGTTGTGCCCGATGCTGTCTTTGTCCAAGTCTTGTTGCCTGCCACGTCGTAACCGTACTCGATCTCTCGCGTGGTCTGATTACTGCCCATACCGATCGTGTCGGTGCGCTTGATCAAGCGATCTCGCTCATCATAATTCCAGTTGTACAGTTCAGTCGTAGCCCCATTCGCATTCTTAAAGGCGATCGCATCCCGCTGCCCATTCAGAGTATATGTGTAGGCAACTTTAGAGCCATCTTGGAAGTTCTTCTGCGTCAACCAATTTGAGTAGTCATAGTCATAAGTAATTGTTCTGCCATTGAAGTCGGTAATGCTCTTCGTATTACCAACCGCATCGTAGAGCATGGTCGATCGCTGATTGAGCGGCAGGATTGTGGCAGTCCGACGACCGAGCTTATCGTACTCGTAGCGCGTGATCCGCTGTTCAGCATCGGTGACAGAGATCAAGTTGCCACTCTCGTTATAGTCATAGTGCGTCCAATCGTTGAGCGCATTCTTGACTCCGATCAACCGCCCGAGCGCATCATACTCATATTCAGTCCGCTTGCCATTTGGATCGATCGAGGCAATCCGACGACCGAGCTTATCGTACTCAGTTTCAACAAATGTTTTGTCAGCGAAGATTGTCTTCTTCAATCGTCCAAGGTCATCGTATTGATATTCAGTACGACGATTTAGCGCATCAATGACTGCACTTTGTTGACCTGCACGATCGTACTCATACTTGGTGCGAGGATTATCGCTGAGATCATTTGGGGTCAAATCTGCATAAATAATCTCAACCTGCCGTCCCGCGCTGTCGTAACGGAACTCAGTGCGATTGCCCCGTTCATCGATTTGAGCTTTGACCAACCCATCGCTGTAATACTCGGTTTTGGTGCGGGGATTATCATCCCAGTTGTTCGGAGTCGCATCTGGAAGGATCACTTCTATCAAGCGACCTACTTTATCGTATAGGTATCGAGTTGTACGATTGAGCGCATCGGTTTCCGAGATTTTGCGTCCTGCATCATCATAGTTGTACGTCACCTGGCGGCGTGTTCCCGTACCTGCTTGAACAACGACCAGCGCATCAGTTGCAGCATCATACCGATATACCGTGCCATCTGAAGATAGATTCGCTTCGAGTTCACCTTTGGTGTTGTATTTTGATTCGGTGACGTAGCCCCGTGCATCGAGTACCCAGATTTGTCGCCCCAGGTTGTCATAACCATAAACTGTACGATTTTGCTCGGCATCGGTCATGGTTTTGACGCGACCTTCGCTATCATACGTCCACGTCGTGAGTAGCGTCTCAATCGTGCCATCCGCTTTCTTGCGGTAGCGCATCTCAGTCAGCTTATCGCCGCGATCGTTGTAGGTGTAATCGGTGGTGAACCCTAAAGCATCTTTGACTTGATTGACATTGCCTCGTGCATCATAGCTGAAACTGGTTGCCTTGTCATTGGCATCGGTCAAGCCTTTGAGCAAGCCGTTGCTCTCATAGATGTAGCTACTTGTTTGCTTCAGTGCATCTTCTGCTTGAGTCAAGTTTCCGCGTGCATCATAGCGATTCAGCATCGTCCGCCCCAGCGCATCGGTTTCGCTCAACAACCGCCCTTTGTCGCCATAAGTGCTATAGGTCTTCAAGCCCAAGCTAGTCTCAGAAATCAGATTACCTTGGCGATCTCGTCTGGTAACAATGCCAGTTTCCTCAGATAATTTATTGCCTTTCGCATCGTATTCATAGCGTGTCGTGAAACCAATCACGACATCATCGTTGAAATTGTCATCTGAGCGATCTGAAACAATCGTTTCCTCCGTCACCCAGTTGTTCTCATCATATTTTCGCTGCGTGATTTTGCCTTCCGCATCGATTTCAGTCAGAACATTGCCGCGATCATCGTAAACATAAACTGTTTCATTGCCCAGCTGATCTCTGACCACCTGACGATCGTTGTTGAGGTCATAGCTCATCTCGACCGCTTTCCCGTTGGCATCGACAATCTGCTTCAGTCGTCCGTTCTCATCGTATTCACTTCTGGCTCCCACTCGACCCAGTGGATCGATGATTTCGCGTAAAAAGTGCGATCTCTTGGTGCGAGTCGGGTCGATCGTCGTTGCATCATTCGCATAGTTCGGATCGTCATAAGACGTGTCATACACCATGCGCGTCACATTCTTTTCGCGATCTGTCACGCTCACTAAATCACCATTCGCGTCATACTCATAGCGAATGTATTCCTGAGTTGGGTCTTTCACCGACACAATTCGCCCAGCCGCATCGCGCTCAAACGTCACTTTTTGCCCCGTGGAAGAGACGATCGCATCATCGGTATAGGTCAATGTATTGCCATTTGTATCCTTCACGGTCAGCAAGTCGCCCGTCTTGGCATCAATGCGATATTGCGTGCCATCCTTCGTCGTCAGCACATACACGCCACCAAAGAGACGATCCGCTGGGTTGAATGGTTGCCCTTGCTGTCCAATGTATCTGCCGTTTGCATCGGTTCTAATGTAGTTGTTGAACTCGATCGATAACTTGCTCGTGCTGCCCTTTTCTGAAACGAAGGTTGGTTCGTAGAAGTAACTTGCAAACTGACCCAGTGGCATACCATCGATCTGAGTCACTTGTTTGGCTTTAAACGAGAAGGTCTCGCGCTTGCCACCAGGGAGTGTGATGAATACTTTTGTGCGATCGTCAAACGCAGGATAACGATCTAACAAAGCCTCTTCCTCAGTCGGCTTCCTCAGACTCGTCCGCAAATCCGTATCACGAAACTCCATACGCCAGCCATAACCGAAATCATCCGACTGATTCGAGGTCAACGTGTCATAAGTACGAGTGAGGGAAATCGGAATCCCTGTTACCGGAATCGCTAAATCGGTGAACGAGAGCCGGAAATTGCCCAACTTCAATTCTCCTGCGACATTCACCGTCTCTTCGAGATAAGTCACGCTTCCATTCGTGCCATAAACGAGCAGTCGCAGCGTGTAGGCATCATTTTGCAGCAGGGATGGATCAACTGTGCCTAGCGTACCGTTATTGACCGCATTCGTTCCAGACGCAATCACACGGAAATTGTCGCTGTTGATTGGTGCAATCGCTAATTCATAGCGGCTAAATCCATCCCCACCGACTGATCCCTTAATTTCCGTGGGTGCTGTCACGACTCCATCAGGAATTCCAGACAGATCAAGTTTGAAGACTGGATTAAATATCGCAGTGGGATCAAAGACTTCCACATTCAGCAGCGCAGAACTGCCTGTATTCCCAGCCTGATCAATCGCCGTTGCTAGTGCGGTAATATTGCCTGTCTGATCGAGCTTCACTGAAGCAAATCCTTGGGCATCTAAAATCACCGCTTTTCCATTAATTAGCAGCGTCAGCCCTGCCACACTCACATTGTCTGTTGCTGTCGCCCGGAAAGTAACCGTTTCTCCCACATTCGCAAGCGTCTGAGTTGCAACTAAATTGACCTTTGGCTTTTCAATATCTGCCTGAACTGTGATCGTGAAGGTATCTTCGTCGATCGCACCCTGAGCGTCTGTAACAGTCAATCGTACGAGGTGTTGCCCCGACTGAGCCGTTGTCGGATTCCAGACAATTCTGCCGAGATTATCAATCTTGATCCCTTTCGCGATCGAAGCATCGTCTAGGGCATATTTCAGCGCATCCCCATCCTGATCCCTAGCAATCACGTCATAGCGGTAAGTCTTACCTAACGTTGCCTCCGTTGGCGCAATCGATTCAATCACAGGTGCCTGATTCGTTCGAACCGTCAGTGTAAATCCTTGTGCGGCTCCAAGTCCTAAGCGATCAACTGCGCCGACCACAATCTTATACGTTCCAACTTCTGGTGTTGCCCAGGAGAGCAGTCCCGTCTGAGCATCAATCTGAACGCCACTGGGTCCTGCTAAAAGCTGATAGGTCAATTGATCGCCTGCATCTTGATCAGTTGCCTTAACTTGATAGGTGTAAGGTGCGCTGGAATCTGCAACAAATGTTGGCTGAGACGTAATTGATGGCGCACGATTCACAATCTCTGCCTGTACTTGAATTGTAAACGTCTGTGTCGTGATCGCGCCTTCATCATCGATCGCTTGAATCTCAACCGTTTGTGATCCCAGTTGACCAGCCTGAGGAGTCCAAGTCAGCACCCCAGTCTGAGGATGTAAAACGGCTCCAGCAGGCGCTCTTCCAAGCACAAAATTAATGGGCTGATTTTCAGGATCAGTTGCGATCGCTTGATAAGAGTAAGTCTGCCCAACTCCCGCGATCGTCGGTGGAGTAGAAACGATTTGAGGCGGTGCATTAATCCCTGTGACTTGTAGCTCGAAGATCTGGGTTGACGAAGCTCCGAAGCGGTCAAGAACGCGCACACTGACCTTGTGGATTCCAATTTGATCTTCAGTTGGCTGCCAGCGGAGTGCCCCAGATTGCGGATCGATGATCATACCCTTTGGCGATCGCTCCAAGCTCCAGAGCAACACATCGTTATCCGCATCCGTTGCTACGAGATTGTAGCTGTAAGGCTTCTCGACGTTTGCCACTAACTGAGTGGGAGCCGAAGTAATAATGGGTGCATGGTTGACAACAAAATTCGATGCCTGAATTGTCCAAGCCTGCTGACTTGTCAAGACTCCATCACTGACTCGGACAACCACATTATGGGTTCCAGTCTGAGCAGCCGTTGGATTCCACCGCACGACTCCATCTTGCAGGGTCATCCCTTGAGGACCCGTCACTAATTGATAGATCAGCCTGTCCCCATCTGGATCAGTCCCTTTGATTTCATAGAGATAATCGCTGCCAACTTGTACACTGCTTCGCGGTTTCGAGGTAATACTCGGTGCGCGATTGACTTGTGCAGGATCAACAGTCCAACTCAACTGCTGGTAGGTTTCTCCACTTTTGCCATCACTCACTTTGACCGTCACTTGCCAAGGTTGAACTAAGTCGCGCTCCGGTCCCCAGATATATGCCCCGCCCACCTGATTCGCGTTAGGAGTCCAAGTCAAAAGTCCAGTGCGAGCATCGATCGACACGCCTGTTGGAGTCACCGACTGACTCGATGGATTCTGCATCAACGAATAGGTCAAGTTATCTTGATCTAAATCGATCGCGCCGACTTGGTAGCGATACGCTTTTCCAACCTGCGGTTGATACTCAGGAATCCGGGAGGTAATGACAGGCGCACGATTTCCTTGTTCGACTTTAACAATAAAGGATTGCAGTGTTACCCCACCCTTACCATCACTCACCCGCAGGATAACACTATGCTCACCGACTTGATCAGCACCAGGAACCCAGGAAACAGTGCCGTTGGGTGCGATCGCCATTCCTTCAGGCTTAACAGCGAGGTCAAAGGTCAACTCATCTCCGTTAATATCTGAAGCCTTTGCCCGATACAGGTATCGTTGCTCAGTTAAAGCAGTGAGAATCGCGTCACTGCTAAGAACAGGTGCTTCGTTTGGCGCATCTGCAGGTGCACCATAATTACCAAAATCGAATCCAGAGCGGATTTCATTGGCAATAACCGTTGCCTGATGATAAATAGGATTGAGCGGCTCAGTCTGTGTCCAACCTCGCTGAAGCTCTTGGCGAATTTGATAGGTTCCTACTTCTAGGTTAAAGCTATAGCGCCCTTGAGCATCTGTGTATGCAAATTCTTCGCTGACATCGCGTTGTCCATTCTGGTTGCGATCAACGTAGACTAACCATTCGCCTAATCCAGGCTCATTTCCAACCGGGCGACCTAAACCTCTAACAGCTAGAATTGCATTCCGGTCGTTGCCGCGATCGTCTTTCGACTCTCTTCCAGCAGAAGACAACAAAATGTCTCCAGTGATTGGATCAACAACTGCACCGAGTGGATTGTCAATATCGCTAAGGAAAGGCGTCGCAGTCGCAAGAATTGGATTGCCCTGGCTATCAACTTGATAAGCGATGAAGCCATCTCCATCGGAGTTTCCAACTAAAATGCTTGCACCAGTGTCAAATCCAGGTGCTGTGACAGGTAGGTAAACGAAAGCAGACGAGTAACTGGGCAGCAAGGATGTTTGAATCGGATTGCTGAATGAACCGTTCGCGTAATTTAAGTTGAAGAAGCCTTGACCAGATCCTTGGCTCGTTGCTTTCAGTTGACCTGCACCAGGAATATCCACCGGAACAAATCCTAGCCCACTGTAAGGACCCTTGGCAGTCGAGTAAAACAGCTTGTTGTCGGGTCCGTAACCTAATCCTGAACTGATATAGGGTGCGTAACTGAAAAATTCACCAACATAGGGAGTCGATGGATCGTTATCATCATCAAAGCCAATGATATGTCCCCCATCTCCACGCTTTACCTTAACCTTGAAGATGACTCCTCCACAGCTATGTGCAGCAGCGGCAACGAGCATGGTGTTTGGATCAATCTTGCCTGTCGCGTCGCGATAGAAAGTCATTCCCGCAATCTCGTAGGGCAATCCTGCGGGCACCCCTAAATCATAAGCAGTATAAATATTTGCAAACTGCTCACCTGGCGTGATTCCGGTATACGGGGTGAGATTATTAGGATTCGTTAGTTTCCGGTTGCCATCGCGGTCTAAGTCATTGTAGACATTGCCGACCACTTGTCCGTTTGCAGCACTGCTGGCAATTAAATCAAATACTTGATAATCGATGCCACCGTTCGTGTCCATGACCCGAATCTTGACACGATGGGTTCCAGCAATCGGACTATTCCAAGTAATGACTCCGGTTTCATTATCAATGAACATTCCCTGCGGTGCTTCTGCCAAGCTGTAAGACAGCACCTCACCATCTGCATCGATCGCGTCAACATCATAGGTATAGCTACGATTCACAAAGGTTTTGGTAATCGCTTCTGAAACGATCGTGGGAGTTGCGTTACCAGGATTTTGATGCACTTTGACCTGGAAGGGCTGAATATCACTACCGCCCTTGCCATCGCTGACTTTGATTTGAACGGAGTACGTCCCTAACCCTTCTTCAGCGGTTCCTCCAGACTCTCCTGTTCCTGGTGTAAGAATCGCTGGTGCATCTTGAATTGTCGAGACTGCAAAGCGATAGGTTCCAGGAGTAGTCGAATTTCCTCGAATAGATAGAATATACTCCCCGTCTGTGGGCAAGACATAGCTGAAATCGCTGCTCAAGCTATAGGGATAGGAAAACACCTCTTTCGCATCGCCAGGTCGGTGAAGCGTCCAGAAATCGCTGCTGCGCCCTTGAATCGAGTCGAAATACAGTCGTTGTCCCGCTTTGCCAGAAATTTTGTAAAGCGTAGTATCGGTTCCACGGAGGAGATTATTGGCATAGACTCGATTGGTCTGAAGCTCCTGTGCCGCAGAGAGGTCGTGCATCTTGAACCGATAATCGACCTTTGCGGATTGCTGACCCACAATCATCAAGTTGTAGGTTCCCGCTTCAGTTAACGTGAAAGGACCAAAATCTCGTGCTGCTCCCGTAGAAGAAGAACTTGCCTGCAAATCAAACACAGTCTGACCACTAGGACCGATTAATTTTGCGATGACATTTCCATAAAGGAAGGATGCTCCATCTGGAAGAATTCCATCAAAGAGTAGCCTTTGTCCAACTTTGCCTTCAAACGAGAGGATATCGGTTGTATAGCCTGGATCAAGTGGCTTCGTGATTTCTGCATTAAGGGTCAATCGCCGGACATTATCTTGAATTGTTGCGGGTTTCGTTTGAACTTCCATCAACGAGAAGTGATAATTTCCAGTACTACTGGGTGTCACACCCTGAATACGAATTTTGTATAATCCAGTTTGCTCTAGTAGAATTGGTCCTACTTCGGTAGAAGCTAAGGTCGAAAAAACAGTCGATCCATCCGGATTGAGAACCTGAACTCGTACATTGGTATGAGTTGCATTCTTGCTATCGAAGTAGACGCGAGTTCCAGAAGATGCGGTAAAGAATTGCTCTACAACCTGATTCGCGCTAATACTCCCTTGACGACTGCTAAATGTCGTTTCTCCAACCAGCGTGTCAAGTCCAGAAACTGTGACAGAAGTAGGCGTGAGATCCGTAACTGTAAAGCTGTAATTGAATGGGTTAGTGCCAGAGCGGAACAGTGCCAAAGTGTAATCGCCAGAACTTGGCAAGGTGATCCGAAAATCTGGAGTGTCAGAACTGGAGTAGAACTGCTTTAGGATTTCTCCAGTTGATCCATACAGAATCCAAGAGCCGTTATCCCAACGATTGGCACTTGCGTCAAAATTCAGAATCTGCCCGTTCTTTCCTTCAATTCGGTAGAACTGTACTTGCTGTGTCGAGTTAATAGTTCCAGTGACAGAAGTTCCAAACGGCAAAGGAGCTAATCCAGAAAGATCCGTGACTGCAAAACTGTAATTTCCGATCGTAGTTCCACTGCCCTCTACAACAAGCTGATACGTTCCTGCCTCAGTGAGTGTCGTAACCCCACTGTCGTCTCCGATTGCCTTGTCGTAAACCAAAACTCCGGAGGGCGTGTAAAGCTGATAGCGAAGCGAAGATCCTGACAGAGCGTCTAAGAATATCTTCTGTCCAGGCTGACCAGAAAAGGTATAGAGCTTCTGTTGCCCAACGGCTGAAATCGCTTCTGACACAACTACACCAAATTTGAGTTCGCTAGTTTGGCGTTGAATTTGTGCTATCTGAAACTGGAATCCACTATTGATGTTTCCAGATCCCTGGAAAGCTAACAGATATTCTCCAGATGTAGAGAGTGTCCATTCATAATTTTTATTCAGTTCACCCTCAGTAATTTGCTCTCCACTAGGTGCGTAAAGTCTCCATCTTTCAGAAGTTCCATTCGTTGCAGTCGTAGCTAACAATAAAGACTGACCTGCGGTAGCAGTAAACCGATATAGTCTAGATTCGCGACCAGTTGCACCAAATGATCCAGGAGTGATTGAATTAAATGGAATCTCTGTTGCTTGTGATTTTTCGAGCAACCGGAATGAGTAATCTCCGATTGTTTCCCCATTTCCATCGATTACAATCCGGTAATCTCCATCACGTGTCAGGGTCAAATTACTATTACTAAATCCGTAATCATCATAGTAATAGAGACTGGTAAAGAAAACGTCGCCTATTGGATCATAGATTGTAATGTTTGCAGAACTGTAATTTCCCTTCACTGCATCGAAGAAAAGCTGTTGTCCTGCAGTCCCAGTGAAGTAGTGTGTATTACGAGAACCTTTCTCAGATAGCGTTCCATTGACGGTTTGACCAAGTGTAATGTGAGAAGTTGCCCCTTCTGGAGTGATCAAACTAAAGCGATAGTGAGTGTCCGATGAGCTTGTTCCCTGCATGACAAGCCAGTAGTCTCCTGCGCTCAGGTCAAACTCTGCATCATTAGGAAAAGAGCCGAACTTTACTTTCGCTCCATTTGATCCATAGATTGTCCAGCTACCCGTGCCTTGAAGGCGATCTAAGAATAGATATTGCTGATTGGTCAGACTAAAGCGGTAAGATTTTGCCTGCTGCCCTGTTACGTCAAAATCACCTTCAATAATAGTATTAAGCGAAATGGGGAAAGCATCTGCCCGGTTCAACAAGCGAAACACATAATTTCCAATCGATTCATCGTTGCCATCAACAACGATTTTGTAGAGACCATTCTGCTTCAGAACCAACCCGTAATTAGAGTGTGACTCGCCATAGTTGGATCTCCTATAGTCTGGCCCAAAATCAGCGTTTCCGACACCATCATATACAAGCTCACCCGTTGGATCATAAATCTTGATAGTGGAATTTACTTTACTTTCAAGAATATCTACAAAGATTTGCTGTCCTGCTGTTCCGTTGAAACTGTGAGTATTGTAAGAACCCTTTTCGGCGATCGTACCTGTAACGCTATCACCTAGTCTAAAGATTGGCGCAGTCACAATCTCAGGTGTGATAATCCGCAGACGGTAATCAAAAGGACTAGAACCTAATCCTTGCATCACGAGCCAATAGTCACCTGCTCCTAAGTACAGTTCTCGATTGCTAGAGAGATAGTCCCATGTAACATACTCACCACTAGAACCGTAAAGCCACCATTGACCATTACCGCCTTGACCATCAAAAAAGAGAGACTGACCCTGGATCAAGGTAAAACGGTGAGTCCGCACTGAACGCCCAGTCGAATCCAGTTGTCCCACGATGTCAGTATCTAAAGAAACTAAGGGTGCATCAGCTTTATTCAACAAACGAAAAGCGTATTGACCTGTCATTTCATTCTGACCATCGATGATAACTTTGTAGATACCACTTTGTGTTAAGACGAGGTTATTGTAGTACGAGCTAGCATAAGGTGGAGATGAGTTACTGTCAGAAACACCAAGCCCTTCATAGACAATTTGTCCTGCTGGATCATAAATTTTGATAGAAGTATTATTACCTTCCACAAAATCCACAAATATCTGTTGTCCTGCAAGCCCAGAAAAGCTATAAGTATCGTAAGATCCTTTCTCAACAAGTGCTCCTGATACTGTTGCTCCTAAGTTAAAAGAAGATGCTGCTGGAAGAGCAGGAGTAATTAGTTTGAAGCGATAATCAAACGGTTGAGATGGTGCGCCTTGTAAGACTAGCCAGTAACTTCCTGCATCTAGAAAGAACTCCTTGTCCCCGGAGAGATAGCTCTCATTAATTCTTCGTCCTGCACTGTCATAGAGTCTCCAGTAGCCAGCATTGCTGGTGGATTGCCCATCAAAAAACACATACTGTCGTTCAGCTAAATTAAAGCGGTAAGATTTAGCCAAGCGACTGTCACTTGTATTATTGAATGTTCCTGAAATTTCTACATCTAACGCAACTGCTTCTGCGCTTGCCTTATCTAATAAGCGGAAAGAGTAGGTGCCGATACTATTATCAACAACAACCTGATAAGTTCCAGAGAGCGTTAAGGTACTGACCACTCCACCATAATCGTTTACAGTTTCCGCTTCGTAAATTTTTTGTCCAGCAGGGTCAAAAATTGCGATCCTTTGACGAGGAGTTCCCTCGATCATATCTAGACAGATCTGCTGTCCAACTGTTCCATCAAAACGAAATGTTTGAACTGGAGTGCTTGATGTAATAGAGCCATTAACAGGAGTACCGAATGTCACTCGGCTACCTGAAGGTGTTGCAACCGTTCCATCTCCTAGATCTTGAATTCGGAATGTATAGTTGCTTGTGCTACCAGATTTCTGGACAATAATCCAGTATTCACCTGCAACTAGATCTTGCATTGTACTAGAGCTGAGTGATTGGGTCGTTAGACGCCTACCGTTTGGACTGTACAACTCCCAAACTCCCTCACCGGACTCTCTCTGAATCAGAATCTTCCGATTGGAATCGAGCGTAAAGCGATACGCATTAGGTGAAGCCGTCGCATCAAAGGAGCCTGGAATTGAACTGTTAATATTCACTAAAGTTGCATCTTGCCTCTGCAGAAATCGGAAACTGTAGTTTCCAACTCCCTCCCCTTCTCCATCAACCACCACGCGATAAGTCCCTGAAAGCGGCAAAGCAGAGAAAGATAGCCCTTGAGAATTGTAAGATAGCCCTTGGTCGTGATTCAAACTAAACTGACCCAGAGATCGATCCATTGGGTCAAAGATTTCTACGAATATGGTTGCATTGAATTGCAAAACATCCAAAAATAATTGCTGTCCTACAGTTCCTTGAAAAGTGTAAGCGTCTCTTTCTCCTTTTTTCGAGATTGTACCTGTAATCGTGTCTTGCCAGAGTTTAGGTTGAGCGGGTGCAAATTCAGGTGTGATTAATTGAAATTGGTATCCCAAAGAAGAGTTGCTATTTCCCTGAGTCAATAGCCAGTACTCACCAGGTTCTAAATATCCTTCCCAGTTGGTGAGCAACTCTCTTCCATCGATTCTGTTGCCGGAAGGACCGTACAGCTGCCAAGAGCCAACGCCAGCAACTCCATCAAGGAATACATATTGGCGTTCTGAAATCGTGAAACGGTAGGAATCTTGCAATCCAGCACTTTCAAAATTTTGGACAGTAGTCTGATCGAATGAAATAGGAATCGCAGCGGCTTTATTAAGTAAACGGAACGTGTAATTACCTGTGGCTCTCTCGTATCCATCAACCTCAACCCGATAGGTTCCGCTTGTGTTCAAAACAATTGGAGATGGACTATCAGAAGAGTAACGAACGAAAATTCCGCGACCTGCGGGGTCATAGATTGTAACCGTAACTGGGTTGGATTGAGGAACATCGAAAAAGAGTTGTTGTCCAGCTTGTCCAACAAACGTATAGTTATCTTGCTCACCCTTTTCAAGGATGGCACCTTTTACTGTTTCTCCAAGTTGAATGCTTTGAGGTGGTGCAATTTCTGGCGTGATTACTCTTAAGCCATAATTGAACTGCCCAGAGCCTTCTCCCTGGATAATTAGCCAGTAATCGCCACTTTCTAGATACAACTCTCGAATATTATCGGTTCTTCCGGTCGCTACGGGTCGTCCACTAGCGTTGAAGAGTGTCCATCCACCACTACCGCCTAGCCCATCAAAGAAAGTATATTGGCGATCGCTCAAGCTGAAACGATAGGATTTGACTTCAGTTCCAGTTCGATCAAATGTACCTCTGATGTCAGTATCTGTTTGAATTTCTTCTGCTTGAGAGCGATCCAGCAGTCGGAACTGGTAGGCTCCAATGCCTTCAAGATAACCATCCACTACAACTTGGTAGAGTCCATCCATTCCTAGCACTAAGTCTTGATCGGGAGAGAGATCAGTAGGAAAATATTTAGAGGTCAGTTGCCGCCCAAAAGGATCAAGAATGCTTACCTGCATTGAGGAACCGCTAATTGCATCTAGATAAAGCTGTTGACCAGCTTTGCCTTCAAAAGTATAAATATCCTGCTCACCTTTTTTGGCAATTTCGCTCGTGACTAAGGCCCCAGTAGCCATAGGGCGACTGACAATATCAGGCATAACTAGCATGAAGGAATAGTCTACTACAGCACTAAAGCCCGCTTGCCCACGTAAGGCAAGTAAATACTCACCGTCTGCAGGAAGAATCATTTCCAAGTCACTAAAACCTGAATAGGTAATGTACTGGTTATTGCTGTTATATAGCACCCAGTCTAAGCTACCGTTATTTGTGAGCTTGTCAATGAAGACTCTTTGCCCTTTACGTCCGGTGAAGCGGAATAAATCGTCTTCTGAACCAGGGGTCAATTTTCCTTGCACAACCTTCTCTGGGACAAGGACTGGCGTTTGAACAATATCAATGATGCTAAATCCATAGCTACCAGTATTACCGTAGCGTTGGCTCACTCGAACCCGATAATTTCCAGCCTCCGTTAGGGCTAGCAGTTGATTTTCAGCAAGAGTTGTGACGCTCAAAACTCTTCGATTGCTGGGACTATAAACTTCAATCTGCCAATCAGAAGCGTTACCTGAGAACCGCAATGGATCAATGTAGAGCCGTTGTCCAGCTACACCTGTAAACGTAAATTCATCAATCTGACCTGCAGCATTAATCGTGCTCAGTACCGTATCGCCAAGAACAAGAGCAGCGGGCGGCTTCCAACTGATTCTGCCAGTCAGCGCGTCGATCGACATTCCATCTGGACCCGAAACCAAACTGTAGATCAACGGATTGTCCTGGTCTGGGTCTTTTGCCTGAGCATCATATTGATAGTTTTGACCGACATAGGCATCAACTGTTGGCGTTGATGTGAATTGCGGTGGGCGATTAGATGGAAACTGTAAGACCGAAAGTGTGTAGACTTGCGTCGTTTTTCCACCTCTTCCATCGCTTACTTCGACCATAACGGACTGATTCCCAACAGATGACGCTGTGGTTGCCCAAGTAATGACTCCGGTTTGTGAATTAATGGTCATTCCGTCTGGTGCAACTTTGAGGGAATAGATCAAAACATCTTGATTCGGATCAGTTGCTTTGATTTGGTAGGTGTAAGGATTTCCGGCAACGACTTCAGCAACAGGTTGAGATGTAATCTTCGGCGCTCGATTCAGTTGTGCCAGAACGACCAGTTCATAGATAAACTGTACGCCGTTCGGGTTGTAGAAGACCAAACTACGATCTCCCGACAATTCAGATGGATCAAATTTACCATCTGCCACCAGGTGACTGAAATCGTAGTAAGGCAGTCCTTCTGGCGTATAGCCATCTGGATTTCTCACCAGTACTGAAGGATCGCTTAAACGTGACACAGCAACGAGTAGCGGAACATCAACACTATAAGTTCCGTTATTCTTGACAGCTATAGTCGTGTACAGCAACTTCTTCGCTGAGTCAAAGGACGTTTGATCATATTGAATCGCCATGCTCGACGACACATCTTCCATCACATTGAAGTTTGGCAATACAGGCGAGAGCAGATTTGTCGCTCCGCTGTAGCCAATCACAGGGGGCAAAGTATTCGCCGGGGCATCGATCAATTGCAGATCGCGAATCCGTATCTCAGTCGCCGTATCCTGGTCATTATTTATCAGTCGGAAGACGAGTGTTGCCTCTGTATTCTTCGGAACCCCAGTCAGATTTAGGATGACAGTCTTCGTGACACTGTCATAGGTTGCTCCAGAACCGAGTGCAACTGATTCGCCCTCGGTCCAGTTGAAGAACACTTCACGATCAACTGCCATTGCGGGTACAAGCGATCGACCTTTTGCATCCACCAATGCGACTTCAAATGCGTCATTGACGAAATCTTGTGTCGTATCAAAACTGGGATCGATCGTAAATTTGAGCAGTGTCGGACGATCCACGGTGAAAGAGACGGATTGTGAGGTGCGGAAGTTTGTCCCCTCGCGCAGTACCACATCAACCCCAAGCAAGTAGATTTGCGTAGAAGTTAAACCACCTGCATCAGTCACGGTTAGATTAACTGCATAGAGTCCGGTCTGATTGCTAGAAGGGGTTCCAGTCAAGGTTGCTGTACCATTGCCGTTATCGGTTAACGTCAACCAACTGGGCAGATTTTTTGCAGCAATCACACGATCGCCATTCTCAGGATCAACTGTCGTAATCGTGTAGCTGTAAAGTTTTCCTGCTTCTGCATTAATAATCGGTGTACTGGTAAAGACAGGACGCTCATTAATGTCACTCAGTCGAATCGTCAGCACCTTATCGAAGAACAGATTCGGCTTGCCATTATCGGTTGTGCGAACCTTGACGGTATAACTCGTTGCAGCCTCGTAATCGAGAATTGCTCCAGGTGCAACTCTCAGTTCATTACCAATCAGTTGGAATCGTCCGTTCGAGTTATCCACCAACGTGTATTGGTGCTGATCGCCTGCATCTGGGTCGATCGTACTCAGCGTTCCAACTAAAACACCCGCCGCACTGTTCTCAGGAATTGTATTGCTGCTAAGTAAGATATCCGTCGGCGCTTGATTTGAACCTAAACGCTTGACAATCAGTGGCGTGGTTGCTCGATTGCCTGCAATATCTTCAGCCTCGAACGTAAACGCATTATCTCCCAATGCCAGCGCTACATTCTCAAACACAAAGCGTCCATTCACATCCGCGATCGCAGTTGCTCCAGTTTGCACTAATTTGACGATCGCGCCTGCTTCTACCTGACCTGACAAACTCACTACAGAAGAAATTGTTTGACTATCTCCAACGGGAGCAGAATCAAACGCGGGATCAAGCGTTACGGACAATGCCAATGACGTATCGAGAACAAAACTGACCTCGAAAATTTGGGAGACATTGTTGTATTGGTCTACCGCTTGAAGATAAACGGTTTGTGTCCCGTCAGAGAGAGTACTCCCTAGAATTTGCTCTAGCCGAGCGCGATCGAGCATGAAACGTCCTTGTGCATCCACCGCAGCCAACACATTAACGGTCGGATTCGCATCATTCACACTCGCTCGGAATGCTACAATCTGGTTCGCATCGAGCACCGTGCCGGTAATCGTTGGATCACTCGTAATGCGATCGGTATTTGTCGTTCCACCCATTGCTGTGTCATTCAGCAAAGTTGCCGTTCCTAGCGGTGCATCAGTATCTAGGGCAACGGTGACATTGAACGTCTGCGTACTGATATTGCCTGCCACATCGACCGCTACGATTGTCAGGGTTTGCAATCCATTACCAATGCCTGCAAAATCTAACTCCTGATCAAAGGCTCCATCTGCATCTGCATTGATCGAGACCGGTTGTCCATTTGTCCAGCGGTACAGAATTTGTGCGATCGCAGAACCCGTGCCATTGATGATGCCGCTCAATCTCGCGCCATCGGTTAACGGTGCAACATCGATCGCTTGATTCAAGATCAGGGTTGGTAGAACCGCATCCACGGTTACGACAAACGCCTGCGATGGAACACTGACATTCCCAGCAATATCCGTTGCGATCGCGCTCAAAGTATGAACGCCGTTAGACAGTGCGATTGTCGTCATCTGCCAGGTTCCTTGCTCGGTTGCAGTCGTTTGACCTACGAGCGTTGTGCCCTCAAATAATTGCACTCGTGCGTTTGGTTCTGCACGTCCGGTAATGGTTGGCGTTGCAATCCGTGTAATTCGATCACTGCCACTCGTTCCCGTATCGCTGCTAGCGGTCAGTTGCAGATTTTGCGGCGCTTCGACGATCGTATCAAGCGTGAATCCCAATCCGAACAGACTGACATTGCCAAATTCATCTTTTGCTTGAAGTTGCAGCGTGTAAGTGCCATCGGGAACCGCAGCACCATAAATTAAATTTAATTGGCTTCGAGTCAGGGTAAAACTGCCATCCGCTTGTCGCTGCGCCAAAATATTGACCCACGGTGCAGTGTTGCTAAATCGAGCTTGAAACTCAACAATCGGATTGGCATCCCGAACGGTTCCAAAAATCGTCGGATCAAACGTGATCACATCTTGGTTCGTTTGATTATCGGGTGCAGTATCACGCACCAATTTAGCCGTGATGATTGGTGCTTCTTTATCCACTGCCACAACGACATTCAACTGAGTGGTGCGAACATTGCCTGCCACATCCGTGGTGATGATCGTGAGAATGCGATTGCCGTTCGCGATTCCCGTCAGATCAAAGGCTTGATCAAATCGTCCCGCTGCATCGAGAACAATTGATCGTTCAACTCCACCGTCAAAGAAATAGGTTGCAGATGCGATTGCACTTCCGGTTCCATCGAGACTTCCAGTTAACTTCGAGACTTGGGTAATTGGAGTTGTCGTAGAAGTCGTTAAGCTTAAAGTCGGCTGTACTGCATCGACGACGATTGTTAATGGACTTGATGGTGAACTCACATTTCCAGCGGCATCGGTTGCGGTCGCGGTTAAACGATGCGTGCCATTGCTCAGAGCAGTCGTCGCCACTTGCCAACGCCCATTCGCATCAGTTGTCGTTTCGCCAATCAGAACCGTTTCACGATAGAGTTTGACGATCGTGCCTGTTTCCGCTTGTCCTGCAATAATCGGCGAGGTTTGATTGGTGATGTCATCCCGGTCGCTTTGCCCGCTATCGCTCGGAGGAATGAGGTCTAGATTGATCGGGGCATCGACTTTCGTATCGATCGTCACGAGCAATGGAGCCGAAGGCAAGCTGACATTTCCGGCTGCATCCTCAGCTGTCGTCGTAAAGCTGTACTGTCCATCAGCTAGAGGCGCAACTTGAAACGCCCAAGCTCCCGTCTCGGTCGAGATCGCTTGCCCGATCAGTTGATTGTTCTGGTAGAGCCGAACGATCGCGCCTGCTTCTGCCGTTCCTTCCAATGTAGGACGGCTCGTATTCGTCAGGTTGTCCGTGTTACTGCGTCCACTATCGCTTGCAGTAATTAAATCTGGGCTCGAAATGGTTGGAGCTTTTGTGTCGAGCGTAAACGTTAGCTCAAAAATGGCAGACGCATTTCCGGCTTGGTCGATCGCTTGGAGCTTTAAGGTATGTACTCCATCAACGAGAGTGCCGCCGTTGATTTGCTCTAGTTGCGATCGGGTTAAGCGGAATGTGCCATCCGCTTGACGCTGCGGCAGGATGTTGACAAAGTTGGCTGAAGACATTGCATCGATTCCGGCTTTGAATTGCGCGATCGCGATGTTGTCTGTAACTTGACCGACGATCGTGGCATCAAAGGTGAGGCGGTCTGTATTCGTGGTGCCACTCGGCGCAGTATCTCGCTCTAACCGTGCGGTGATGGTAGGAGCAATTTGGTCGATCGCGACCACACTGGAGCGACCATTAAAGGTAATATCTCCTTTGGCTTGAATCGAGCCATAGAGCGAAGACGTACCATTAAACGTAAAGCTCTGAGCCGCAACGAAGTTACCACGAGTATTAGTCGCGCCATTGTAGAGAATATTGCCTTGGCTGATGACTCTTAGATTTTGGGTTGCATCAAAAGTTTTCGTTGCACTATTGAAGGTAATATCACCGCTATTATTGACGAGCAGTGTCGTTCCATCAAAACGTGCACCTCCGTTCGTGCTGATTCCACCCGAAGCAAATGCAGCGAGGTTTTTGGCTTGAATGTTGCTTAAGTCGATCGTTCCCGCATTGGCAACGAGAGCAACATTATCAAGGGACTGGTTATTCCCCATCGTAATGTTGCCATTCTCAACAATAATCACCATATTGCTGAAGATGACATTATTTGGGATGTTCAAGCTGCCATTCACGACTCGAACAACACGCGGTTGAGTTGCAGTTCCGCTAGTTGGAAATAGACGGTTCCAATCTTGAGCATTCTTGAGCGAATTCTGCTTGGCATCAAAGGTTACGGTTGTTGTGCCGGTTGGAATTCGACGATCGAGTTCTTGCTGACGCAAATCGGCATAAACGGGAACAGCAACCGTTTGGCGCGGCGCGACTGGCGGTGGAATTAAACCTGCATAGCGATTCAAACCATTGACGCTGCTACTTCCCGCATTCGGTCCAACACTTACAGCATAGGGACGTAAGACAGATCTACCCTGGCTATCGACGATGATATTGCCACTTGCATCTCGTTGCGTTGCAAGGTCTGTGTTGCCATTGAGGTTGAAACCGTTCCCTGCATAAATGAAAACATCGTCGGTCAAATCATTCGCGACCCCATCAAAGTCACTATTTCCATTCACAGTGACTCTGCCTTCAGCAATGATGGAGAAGGTTGGCAATGGAGTAGGAGTAGTTGTGGTGGCCAAAGTTGCACTAGAACGATTTCCGGTTAAGGGATCGATCGTATTACTATTTCCAATGGGAACAGTTGCTGCGGTCTGACTAGCAAGGGGTGGAAGAAACCAATCGGGAGTCATATTTTTCCCGATGATGACATCTGCGGGAGCAGGCGTAATCGGGGTGAGGGTCGGAGTCGGGGCTGCCAAACTGTTATTCGGCTGATTAGACTGAATGCCTAAGCTCGCCACGCTGTTGAGCAGAGATGCTTCTTGCAGAAAGGGCTTCGCAAAAACATCTTGGCTGTTTTGGCCCAGAATTTGATCCGACGAACTCATAACGATATGCAAGAGGTGAATGTGTGCAAGAGGATATGCTGATTCTGAGAAGAATCAGCGCAACTAGATGCTCATGATCAAAATGGCTGCGCTCCTCAATGTTCTGCACACGATAAGTGCAGAAGTTGGATCGCAGTTATACCAATCTCAGCAAGAGCAATCAGCATAGAAAGAACTTGTTGGGAGGAAGCGCGAGTTTACTAGCTGGATGACAATCAGCTTCCACCACAATTAGGATAAGAAATGAACTAAGCAAATGCGGGAATTAATGCAGGTGCAACAGATGTAACAGCTAGAAATTTCTCATTGATCAGGTTGATAAAGAAGTCCAAATCTTCTTGAGCGCGATCCAACGCTCTCAGCATCGATGCTCGACACGCTTCTGCGGCTTCACCTTCAATGGTGTAGCTAAAATTTCCTGAAAAGACCACGACAGGGGTGAAAACCACAGCATCACTTCTTAGACTTGCTTCACTGATTGTTAGGTTCAGTTGTCTTCTTTCTTCCAAGGTATAAGCTAAGCTGATTTGGGGACGGACAGGTTCTATCCCAACATTTTGCCATGCTCCAGGTGAAAGGAGCGTTTGGTTGAGATAGTCTCGCACATCTTCTTTTGTGTCACCAAGTTGAGCATGTCCCAATGGATTAAACCCAAACGCTTGCACCTTCAAATTCGGCAGAGCCTCTGCAAACCGACGAACTAACTGAGCCGCGCGATACTCTCCTTTCTCTTTATTCGCGGTCATTTCCGTGAACAAGATGCGATTTGGTTGGGCTGTAATCGTAATGTTATTTTGGTAAGCGAGTTGAACCAGTTGAGGGGTGTAGATGGGATCTCGCGCTAGTTCCCAGTCCATTGGAATCACGCCACTGTAGCGGCAGAATTCTTCATTAACGAGTGCAGGGTTGAGTGGCTGATCTGAACTTGGAGCCAACACAAACGTCTGTTCTTGAGGCTGAAAATTAGACGGCATAAAGACCTTACAAAACGACAGTAGACACAACGGAAAGTTAGTACCTGTTGAGTCAAAGCAAGGCATCCAGCAGCGTGAATTGAACGCCCTAGACTTAAGCTTTTCTTAAGGATAATCAATCTAAACCTGCGAGGCTTTGGGGGAACATACGGAACTCTGGGAAAAGAATATACCGAAATTGCACACCCTTGGAGTTTCGTTCTTATAAGAGAACAGTGAAGAGAGAGAAAATTAGTGCAGATAATGTTGAGGTTAGTTGGTTTAGTGTAAGTAGGATAAGAATTTGGGCATCTCTTGATAAAATCCGCGAAAATACTTAAGGAAGTAATTTGACTATTGATGCCTTGAACCTGAACATTTGAATCTGCGATCGTGGTTTGTCAAGACAGAGAAGACGAGGCTAACCCTTGTTCTTGATCTCGCAATATCTTGTGAAATTTGCCTATTCGACCAGATTATTTACACACCTTGGTAAGTTACAGCAGTAGAAAAAACGATCGCAAAAATAGCTTGCAAATTAGCTGGGTAGAAGTCCCTCTAAAATCTGCTGATTCGTTTGTCCTTGGGAGAACTGCGTGGTGCGGTTACGCTAAATATTCCACAAGCGAAAAGTAGTACGGGCACTGCACAGATTTGGGAAATTCTGCAATCTCAAATGCCCTCGATCGAACAATTTAGTCAACACATGATTGCGGATCAATCAGAGCCAGTGCAGCGGTTTTTTTACATGCGATCGCGTTCCTTAATCTCTTTCACTTAGTCCAACTTGTCCACTAGAAAATCTGCACTAATTTCACCAAGATCAAACAGATTCTCACCCATTAGCATATTGGTCGAACTCCAGCATAGGTGCAAGCCTTGAGAATGGGGTAGATACTACGTAGCGATAATACTGCTCCTGTCTATTCAGAAGCCATATTTGTCACGGCACATTGGGAATACTGAGGGTAGCGAGAGCATTTTAAGAATCATGATGAGCGTTTGCCTACATCCCCATTGCACTGATCCGCAAAATCCTGACAACCAAAGAGCCTGTCGTAGTTGTGGCGCAAAATTGCTGATTAAGTCTCGCTACCGTGCTCTACAACCGATCCAAATGGGTAAATTTATTAGAACCTTCAAGGGAGTAGACACAGCTTTTTCAGCCAGCGCTCCCATCCAACTGAAGCAAATTCTATTGCCTGAAGAGATTCTCAAGAACTCAGCGAATCGTCAAAGAGCGATCGAGATTTTCAAGCAGTCTGTTGCCGCATTGCATACCTTGAAGGATGTCCCGAACCTGCAGACACCGATCGATTATTCTGTCGTCGGCAATGGCTTGTACCTGATTGAAGCACTTCCCCACGGCTCTACCTTATCTGAACTGCTCCAGAATCAGTCTTACCTCACCGAAAGCCAGATCCAAAAGCTACTTGGAGATCTCCTACCCGCTCTGCAAACGCTCCATGAATCTTCATTGCTCCACAGAGATATTCAACCGGAACACATTCTTTACTCACATCATTCTGGAACGTTTACCTTAATTAACTTTGGGTTTCCTCAATTAATTGCAGAAATGATGCAAGATAGCATTCTCAAGGCAGGAGAGTACCTAATCGGCGACCCTGCTTACTCCGCCCAAGAACAGCTGACAGGAAAAGCCACGTTTGCTAGCGACCTTTACAGTTTGGGTGTAGTCTGCTTACAGGCTGCGACGGGTATAGAACCTACCTATCTGCTTGACTATCAGGGTAAACACTGGAACTACCAGGACTATTTGACCCACAATTCTCTTAGTCCTGCTTTCCGCAAAATTTTAGAGAAAATGGCTGCTCCATTACTTCTCGATCGCTATGCAAATATTAAACTCCTCCTCAAGGACTTGAAGCAGCTTGATGCTTCAGCAACAGCACAGCCCGTTACTCAATCGGGTCCTCAGCAAGCAGCAGAGAAAGCTCTTCATTGGTTAGTTAACGCTGCGCTTCCTTCTTTCAATGTGGTTCAAGAAAAAGCGATCCACATTGCAAATCAGTTCTCTAAACCCAAGTAAGGCGAGAGCTGCCTGTTACCTGATTGATGGCTTGGTAGCTGACTAAATGCTGATTCATAAATTGTACATCGCCTATAGTGTGTAACAACACCTTTTTCTAAGAATCGCAATTTGGAGTTTTACATGGTGAAGCTAACAAATTTATCTAGGCATGCTAGATCTATGCTACTTTTTGGAGCTGCAGTAGCAGGAGCCTTATTTTATACGTCGCCAATACTAGCTCAGACCATTACATGGGAGATCGTTCCTGGAACGGGAGGAGTCAGCAGCATGTATCCGCAGGGTTCAGACCCTGATTTATTTGGAGCCAATACTGTTGTACGTCGAGGAGATCGCGTTAATTTCGATGCAGAAATAGATAAACAATACGTACGATACAGTGGCAATTGTCGAACACGACAGCTATTCATCTTAAAAACAGGAATCTTGGATTCAACTCAACAACCTCGCCGAATTGTGCAGCACGAAAAAGGATCTTGGTTCACAGCCAGCCTGTATCAAGAGAAGTTTTTGACAAAAGCTTGCGGGGTGAATCGATAGACTTTAGCTGCAGCTCACACATACTAGAAATCGCATAAATCAGGGAATTTTTTGGACAGCAAGCCTGTTCCTGGAGATGTCATGTTGGTTTCGAGCGTTGCCAGAAATCGATAGAAGTATTAAGTGAAGTGGTACTTAGTGTATTGATTGTGCATAGCAAAGAGGTAAAACTTCGCGAAGTTTTTTCAAAAAACCAGGACGTTCGCCTTATCAACCACATAAGGAACACACTTCATTTCGCCATTGAGCACCGCCGAATTTAAAGACTTGTTGTTGCAATCGTCGCATAGGAAGCTTCACACGGGTTTTGGGTATATTACTGGTCATAGCTGTTTCGCTTTTCTCAGCACACAAAGATGTTCAATCAGGGTTCAAGGGATCGCGCTTTGAAGGCGCTCAAAGGTGCCGCGAAAGAGTACGAAAGTGTTTTTGCTCAGGTGACGTACAAATCTGAGAAGTTATACAACAGACGGCGTGGAACAGCCGATCAAATCATTCAAGCTTGCGAAGACTACATTAATACTCTGTCAAACTCCCCGAAAGAATTTGATAAGACGGTTGCAGCGTTCAAAGCAGAATATCGCCGATTTGTAGAACTGGCAGAAAAAATCGAGCTGGAAGCGAGAAAACATGAGCAGGTCAGTGGATCGGTTGCTGGAGCAGGTGTCGCTGCCGGAGCAGGTGTCGCCGCTTTTGGTCCAACTGCAGCGATGGCGATCGCAACCACTTTCGGCACGGCTTCGACTGGAACTGCGATTTCTGCTTTATCTGGCGCTGCTGCAACGAATGCCGCACTCGCATGGCTTGGCGGTGGTGCACTCGCAGCAGGCGGAGGAGGAATGGCTGCAGGCAATGCGTTGCTTGCGCTAGCAGGCCCGGTGGGTTGGGCGATCGGAGGAGTCGCTCTTGCAGGCAGTGCGTTCTATGCCAATCATAAAAATGCAGAAGTCGCGGAAAAAGCCACACAAGAAACCGTAGAAATCAAAGCGGAAACGAAGAAGCTATCCGCCGCAGAACAAGCAATTGATCGTCTTTTAGATCTAACTCAACAACATGCGGATGGTGTTCTGTTTCAGCTCAAGACTTTGATGAAAGAAGCACCGAAGGATTACCGCAAATTTACACAGGGGCAACAAGAAACGCTTGCGGCGCTGATCAACAATATTCAATCCCTATCGAAGTTGCTCAATCAGAAGATCGCCTAATCCAATGTGCAGCATGAAAGAGAATATCCATCCAACCACACAGATCATCGCCAGCATGGTTGATGCTGAAAATCTCAACCGTGCGCGAGAACTCGCACAAGACCTCAGCCGTCAAGATAGCGCTTTTGCTGATGCTTTGCGCCAAGTTCAGCAGGTTCGTGAGTTCGTGGGCAGTCCTGAGCACATTCTAGGCAACTTGCACACGAAACATGGTGAGATTGCAGAGCAGGTTGAAGTGGGAATTCGGAACGCACGAGACTTGGTGCATCAACTCACGCCTACTGCTTCCTTTGATGGCATCGGTCGAACTGCGCCAGCAGACTATTGCATTGACCAGGTGGAGGTTCAATCGAAGTTTGTCAATGGAGTTGGGAAGAACCTGGAACACGTTCTAAATCACATGAAACAGTATGAGTATTTTGGGCGTAATGGTTCCTACTATCACGTACCAAAAGATCAGTATGAAGTGATGCAGCGTGTCGCTCAAGGGGAGATGGTGGAAGGGCTGTCTCAAACCTCCATTCAGAAAATTCGGGAGAAGATTCAGGCAGTTGAGCAATTGTCAGGTCGACCATTTCACGAGGTGGTCAAGCCTGGAATCTCTAACTACAGTGAAGTTCAGCAAGGCAAGGTTCAAGATACTTTAGACCGACATGAACAGGAGCTAAAAGAGACTCAGAAAGACTTGAAAGACAAGATTCGGTTAGAGCATCAACCGAGCCTTGGAGAAATGGCAAAGGTCGCGGCTCAAGGGGCTGTGATTGGAGCAGGTCTTCAGGTCACCTTCAAACTGTTTGAAAAATATCGGCAAGGCAAGAATCCTTTTAAAGGTGATTTCACAAGCGCAGACTGGCAAGAGCTAGGTTTCGCCACTGCCCAGGGCGGAGCAACGGGCGGAGTTTCTGGCGCAGCACTTTATGGATTAACCAACTTTGCGAATCTTTCTGCTCCACTTGCGGGTGCTGTGATTAGTGCAGGTTTTGCGGTTGTAGCCATCGGAAAACGCTATGCGGATGGCGACATTACGCTTGATGAATTTCTAGAACTCGGGCAGATTGCTTGTGCAGAGTCGGCGATCGTCGCGCTCAGTGCAGCGATCGGGCAAGCTGTGATCCCCGTGCCTGTCTTAGGAGCATTGGTCGGAACCATTGCGGGTCGGATGATCATGAGTTTTGGAAAACCATATCTCGGTGAAGCAGCAGAAAAGTTGCAAAAAAGATTAGCAGCGTACTATAACCAGTGCCTTGCCAAAATTGATCGCGCTTATCAGGAGGTTATTGCCCAGATCATCATTAAATATGAACGACTAGGAGATCTAACACAAGCTGCTTTTGATCAAACCAAAAATACAGCGCTCAGATTGCAAAACAGCATTCAGCTCGCTGAGGTATATGGAGTTCCCCAAACAAAAATAATTCATACCATTGACGAACTTGATGCATTCATGCTGTCCTAGCTATGGGTTGACACGCAAGTAAGCTTTCTAAAAATTGTTCTCCTGCTTGAGACAAATCTCCATCTACAGCAAAAGTCAGAGTGCAAATATGGATGTTTTGCACTCTGGCATCGAGGGGCATTTGTAGTATTTCTGGGTAGATGAGAACTGCTTCCGAACAGCCTGTAGCCGTTGCATAGGCAATAATCTGTGCAACATCTTCAGTAGAAGGCGCGGTTGGAATTTTGTACTTCGTATCCAAAACGTAACGGGGTTGACCCGTTGTGCGATCAAATAACACAAGGTCAATGTTGAAGGACAAGGATCCCTCCTGATTAATCTCAACTTGATGTTGAGATTTAACGTCGAGATTGTGGATCCATAGGTGGCTGACTCGGTGAGCTTTCAACCACTCCGCGACAAACAGTTCGTAGAGTCGTGCCATATTCACCAGAAAAGGCAGCATTTTACGATTGCCTTCGGTCTGGTTCGGTCCACTTTGCTCTAAGAAGAATCGACAAAGTGCGTGCAACGCTTGATAGTCGTCATTCAGACGGTTGTAGATCCGTTTCATCCAAGCTTGAGGAGCAACATGTTCTAGCGAAACTGTGCCTTGCAGCGCTCGGTAAGCTCGACGTGCGTTGGTTAGTGCTTGAGGGTTACAGCCTCCACAAGCAATCATTTGATGCAGTGTCCAGAGCAGAATCTGATTATCTTCAATGTCTGATGTATGGTCTTTGTAGTGGCATTTGATGTTGACTTCCCACGGTTTCTGAACTAGATGCCGTGTGTCCATGCGCCCCCGGACAACGGTCATCTGATCGCTCCTTGGAACGTAGGTGCGGTAGAGACCTTTTCGAGCGCGATCGAGAATGCGTCGAGATAGGATATCTGCGAGGAAGCTATAAAGTTCCTCGAGGGTATCGAAGTGACTCAAGCCGTCGAGAAAATGAAAGCTCTTAAGGTTGTAGGCATATTCCAACATGCCAAAGATATTTGCTAGACCAACTTTCGGTTGCAGCCGAAATCCTAGCACATCTGATAGTGGGATATAGCCGACCCAGCCTTGTGAGGTTAATCGCCACTGTCCGCCTGTGATCGGAGAAGGAAAATCAATCTTGACCACACTCTTTCGCAAGGTGCCATTTTCGCCATAAGTCTGCCAGAGCAGCGTTCCTAATTCAATTGGAATAGCGTCAGAAGGCAATATTGTTGCAGCATACTCGGTTAGTTCATAAACGATGGGCTTCGTCACGTTCATGGGTTGAGTTGCTCCTTCACCTGTTCCCATCGCAGCATTTTCATTTTGTCAGGCTGGTCGAAGAAGAATTCCTCCAGATAAGGCTCAATCTCTAGTTACCAAATGCTTTTGAGTTCCGTGTCTAGATCTAGACGAAGAAAGAAACTGGTGCCGATTTGATAATGGGGATCGTCAAGTTGAGCATTGATTCGCCTCAGAATGCGAATGAGGTTCGCCGCCGAATAACCTGTTGATTCATGGTATTTGTGCAAGCCCTCGTAGTTGGGTGGAACATAGAGAAAAGCAAAGCGGCGACGCAGCGCATGGTCAACCAGGGCAATCGAGCGATCGGCGGTATTCATCGTTCCCAGGATGCGAACATTTTTCGGAATGCTCAAGAGATCACCACTCGCTAAATAGAGTTTTTCATCCCGGTATTCTAGGAGATACATCAATTCGCCAAATACTTGAGCGAGATTGGCACGGTTGATCTCGTCAATGATCAAAACACAAGGATGATCACCACAAGACTGAGCACGTTTGCAGAAGTCTAGGAACCGTCCTGGCACGGTGGGATAATCCAATCCTCCTTCTGTTCGTTTGGGTCGGATGCCCTGAATAAAGTCTTCGTAAGTGTAGGCGGGATGAAATTGCACGATATCCACAAATCCATTCCCATCTCCAACTAAGTGTCGAGCTAGATGACGAGCCAGGAAGGTTTTACCCGTGCCAGGAGGTCCATACAGAACGGCTTGTTGTTTCCGATCGAGGGCTTGCACCCAGCCTTTCAAGACTTCTGAGTCCATGTACGTCTCTTCAGCACACTGAGCAAGAGAGTAGGGCGGATTGATGGGAAGGGAAGGTTCGTCTCCTAGGAGATATTCTTCAATTTCTAGAGTCGGATCGTTCGACGTTGCCAGTAAAATTAGCGGAAACAGTTGTTGATAGGTTTGCACGATTTGGGGTGTGAGTTGATCAATCGAACTCGCTAAAACTGTGGATTTAGGAAGGACGATCGCAACATGTAAATCTCCCAGTTGTTCTGGGTTCTTCAGCCAATCTTGCCAGCTGAGATTCGCCTGACCCGATATTGTTCCATCTGAACTAATGATGGCGCGGCTACGGCTTCCGAAGAATAGGTTTGGATCGGATAAGTTTTCTTCTAATAGATCAAGCAACAGTGAGTAGTACTTTTGGCAGTTTTGAATAAATCGCTGTCGTTGTTCGCTGCCGTACATACCGATGAAGAAGCCGAATTCTAGACGCTCATAGTTCATCCAGAGGAAGAGTTGAGCATCTTGCGTTCGTTGCCCGCCCTTCGGATAAAATGCCCCCCAGTAGAAGTCCCAAGCACCGCCATGCTTGAAGTCATTCTTGGGAATTTTGGCAAAGATTTTTCGTTCCGTTTCCATCCGCTCAGTCAGTGCTTCTGGAAGTTGGGCTGCAACTTGCCGAAATAGCCGTTGAAAGGGTTCTTCTAGTTGTTGCTTAAACTCATCTTTCCTTGCTAGATAAGTTGTTTTCTTTGGCGTTGCTTTGAGTTCTGCCAATAGTTCAAAGGTAATTGGAGAAAATAGAGATTTAGGATGGGTGCCCATATCCGCTTCAGTGATCGCGCTAAATTCCGCTTCGGATACGGCAATTAAGGTTCTTTGCCATCCACTTTTGTTAACCGAACGAGGCGTTAAATCATACCATTGCACGGGCAATCGATGTTTTTGCTCATTGGCATTGGCATCGAAATAGTAAGAACCTGTGACCGTGCCAATTCCCAGCACTTCTGTTTTACCGCGATTGGCAACAATGCGATCTCCCTCTTGGATTTGCGAGAACACCCACACCTGATTCACGCCCGTCTTTGACCACTTCCAGCCTGGATGTTGGGTAATCAACTGATCCCGCCGAGCATCAAACTGCGATCTGCTAAGATTGGCAATGTCACCGAGTTCGTCCCATCCAATGGCAATAAAGCCTTGATGACGACATTCATCCCATTGCCAAGCGTCTTCACCAGGTGCAATTTTCCAATAGCGTGCTTGCTGACTCAGACTTGAGCTACAGACCCAGATCAAACTCTGAATATCAACCATGTCTCGCGGCTTGTATGGTTGAAGAGCTTCTTTTAAGAAAGAGGCGACTTGTCTAATTGCGCTGTAGCTTTGTGCTGAAGGGCTAGATGTGAAGATGCTCCCTTGGTCAATAAAATCTAGAAAGGTTTTGATTGCACTGGGTTTAATAAAAATTTCTGTTTCAGGATGACATAGAAAGAGAAAGTGTGTGGGAAAGGCCCACTTGTTCGGTAGCTTGTTGCGTTCAATCCATGTTAAATAGTCATCCAATCGAGCTTCGAGACTTCCATCGCCATACAGTAAGTCATAGAAGACTTTGCAAAACGTTTTCCTATCCAAATCTGGAACGCTCAGAATATTCAAGTCGCTTGAACTTGGATATCGAAGAAAGAGTAGATTATTCTCTTTATCCTGTCCTAAAATTTGAAGCCGAGCAATGAAGGTATTGTAGTCCTCCGACTGAATCAGTTCACGCAATTCAGGTTCAGCTAATTGATGTTTTGCTTTATCAATCAGCTTTTGTTTATAGTCAATTTCATCTTCTTGAAAGCGAATATCGATTGGATTCGAGAAGCTTTTCCAGTCTGGATATTGTTGCTTAAACAGACTCAGAAGCTCACCGACTTTCTGTGAACTGAGCACCATCGGGTGTTCCATTTTTTTAGACCTGTTTGATGGAGATTGAGCGATCTCCTTTGGGATTATAATCCGCAATTACGAATCTCATTGAGGGAACTGACAATCAGGAGTTCTTGGGCTGCCAAACCCGTTGCGATCGTCTTGCCTAATCCAACATCATCCGCGATCAGCAAATTGACACGCGGCATCTGAATCGCTCGAACCACTGGATCAAGCTAGTAATCCTCAAGATCAGTGCCACTCCGAAACGGGGCTTGGAGGGTGCGAATATCAGCAGCAGCAGCCCTATCGCATCGGGTCGAGAAACGCATCCAGTCTGCGGAATCATCAAAGCCCATGGGTTTGAGCAGCCACTCGCTCAAACCTCTGCGCTCCGGGTTCTAACCCCTAAATCACCTGAAGCTCTTCACCCAAGCCATCGTCTGCGATCGAGGACAACAGAACGAGATATTGAGCAGATTTTAGACAATAGAAGACCAGCAGGCAGTGTCGTCTGGCACCCGTCAGCCATCACATACAAGCGCTGCCGCACCTTAACGAGTTGTCCTTGCTCTGGAATGGCTTGAATAGCGCTCATAGAAGTACAGAAACCTGAAATGAGTAGATGGGCTATACGTCACCTCCGTTATCATACTCTTGCAGGTATAAAACGATCTCTAACCATATCAGGTGACTCTCGCTGCCACTCAACTCGGTTCCCTTCTCATGTTCCATCACAGGGGCATTAGAGTAGTATCTTATACTCTAACTGATCTTTAAAAATGGCTGACAAGTCTGCCGGAATGGTGATTAGCACCATTCTCAAACACGACACTAAGATCACCAGCTACAAAATTGCTCTTCTTCGCGCAATTAATGATGTCGTGCTGTCATTTCCTGACTTGCGAAGCTATCGTCAGGACATTGCGATTCCACTCCGTCTCTTAGCTGAGTTCTGGGTTGCCTACTACTGGGGATTTGCTCAAATTGATCGTCCAATCTGGCAAGGACAACGAGCCACAACCTTCAAGGAGGTGACACCTTCAAATAATAAGCGCAAAAATGACATGGCGTTTCGCCCTGCCTTAACCCGTTTTCGAGAACTATGGGAACATGCTCTTGGCAGTGCTGCACGTCCCTCAGATGGATTTTTTGTCATCAACGAGTTGCGTGTCCCGCGCAAGCGCAAGACGTATCCACCCATATTGCTCGACGCTTATCAACAGGTTCTTAAGGACATCAGCAAAACGCTAGAAATGCCGATTCGGTATGCAGGACCAGGAAATTGGACCGTGTTCGAGAAGCCGAAGCAGGTTAAGGAGCTTAACGATCGCACGATCGCAGTTCCCAGCACTCAGCCGCATGAGAAATGCCTAGTTGTGAAAGCTGATTTATGGCAAGTATTCCGAGAAATGTCGCTCTGGGTCGAAGCTTTATGCATTCATGAGTGGTGCTTATTCACCGAGTCAGTCAAGCAAGACGATTCCAGCCTCGATCGAGGAGATATTTACACCCTGCTCACGGATCGTCCTGATAACCGTCGTCCGCTGACCTGGGAGCGTAACAAAATCGATCTACTGATTCTCGAAGGTTATACCTTTATCTGCCCCTGGACACACCGCGAAATTACTCAAGGTGTTGCTTACGATCTAGACCATCTGATGCCTGTTTCCGTTTACCCGATTAACGAGCTGTAGAATCTCGTTCCTGCTGATCCAAAATTCAATTCTCACGTCAAACGCGATCGCTTACCCACAATTGAACGGCTCCAGCAAGCGCAGCCCTATTTTGAACTGGCATACAGTCAATACAGCGCTTCAGAATCCTTGTCCGATGTGCTTCGGGAGGATGCAGAAATCCGGTTCTCGCAGCTACAACAAGACCTTTTTGCTGCATCCTTAGCTCATGCAGTCGCTGATTTCATTGAACAAGTTGCGGAAACTCGAAATTTGAGTCGATTTGGATAAAGGCTGAACCCAGCAGTCTCATCGACGCAATGATTCAACCGTTCTATGGACCGAGAACCGTCGCTGCAGTCATCACCTTCCAACAGCGCTATGGCTTCTCTCCTGCCAATGGGTTTGCGACTCTGCTTGTACACCAACGGCTCTATGACCTCGTTCGCAGTCAAAGCGTTCGCGTCGAAGCCGTGGGCTGTTAATCCATCTTGGCGCTGTTGGGAAAGCACAACCTAAAGGCATCCTCCTGATGGCGGGTGCTTTCCCCGATTCTCTACTCTCTCACTCTTTTCTGTTCCTCAATTGTTTCTGTTTTTTATTCCTGCTCTATTCATCAAGGAGAATCTATCATGGTCACCACGAATGCTTGCATCAACCAACCCGTCGTTCAGAAAGGCTCCACTGGGGCAGCGCCGCCGGAAGAACTTGGTCTTCTACTTTTCGGTGTGCCATATTATATCGCAGCATTAAGACATTCACCTGATCTCCCTGAATCAGTTGGAGAGCAATGCCCCGATTGTGAGTGCTAGATCCCATATAGCGAATCTCTCCCGCCGTTTTCCACTGCTGCAACTGAGCAAGAACGGCTTGAATCTCCTTGGCGCTATTCTTTGGAGAGAAGTATTCGATGAAGAAAGCATCAATGATATCGAGTTTCAGCGATCGATGGCTCTGATCTAAATAGTCCTATAGTGTATTGAGATCACGAGATTTGCTTCCTGTTGCAACAAAGACGGATTCTCTTTGTGTTGCGATGAGTGGCGCAAGTCTCTCTACTATTGGATCGGAGGAGAGATTGTAGGAGCAATAGAAATTGATGCTTGCTTCAAAAGCGGGCTGAACACAGGTTAGATCTTTGAGATACTAACTAGCTAATCCTAAACGGCTCACGGGTTGCTCAGATAGCGTCATTAAACGCTTTGTGAGCAACTCTTCGTGAACCGAGTTATCTCGATTTTTCTGCATTCCAATGTCTCCAGGTTAGGTTTACCTGTACAATCGCTAGGATTCTTGATTGATTAACTGTTTGA
Source organism: Leptolyngbya boryana PCC 6306 (assembly GCF_000353285.1). NCBI lineage: Bacteria > Bacillati > Cyanobacteriota > Cyanophyceae > Leptolyngbyales > Leptolyngbyaceae > Leptolyngbya > Leptolyngbya boryana. The sequence goes on along the minus strand of NZ_KB731325.1, from coordinate 304,830 downwards.
TCTCCTTGAGCCTGCGGTTAAGAATTTGCTGACACTCTCGTAATTGAGCGGGAGATAATTCAGAAAAATCAGTATTTTCTAGTGCTGTAATCTCTTTAGGCAATTTGAGTTGTTCAGGTTCAGAACTGGGATTGTGTTGAGCCAGAATGATCTTCACTTGCTCATTAATGGTCTGTGTACTCCAATTGTTTGCGATCGCATTTTGAGTTACTTCCATCCGGATCTTTTTCGCTTCTGCTTCATCCTCAAAATTTAGTGCCTCTGCATTCAGTTGATTAAGCAAGCGAAGTTTTGCAGGTTCTAAGCCTTCATCCCAGACTGCTTGCTTCAAATCATCTGGTAGTTTCAGCAAAGGAAGCACATATCGAGAGATGGTAGCCGGGTTCTGCTGGTAGCTCAGAATGACATCTAAAATCGCCCTGGCTTCTTCTTCTAAACCTGAATTTTCAATCCACTCTTTTTGAACTGAGCGATCAGCAGTCAGAATCTCTGCTAAATCGGCAGATTGATCGCCACGTCTTAATCGTCGTTTTAACTGAGTCAAAGCCGTATTGAGTGCGCGTGGAAGTTCAATATCTAACGATTCGTCCAAAACATCTTTCAGGTAAGGGTAACGATGAGCGCATTGGCAAATGAGAACTTGCGCCATTTCCAGGTCATGCAGTTTCTTTTGATGAATTGTGGTCGAAACTGCTTTCGACTGAATTTCCAGAAGATCGATCGCACCCTTGGCAGGCATAATGACTGACTTTAGGCTTGATAGACCGCTCAGTGGACCCGATCGTAATCGTCGCTCCCCATCAAACATCAGGTAGGGAAGGTTGATGTCATAGAGTGGCTGATCTGCGATGAAGAGTCCTTGTTCCTCGTACTGCTCTAACTGCGATCGCACCTCTCCCGTCATCTCAATCAGCAGCACTGGGGCAAGCTGCCCTTCCTCTCTTAATACATTGGCAAACGCTTGCTGTTGTGCCTGAGTAAAAATAATGCGGGGTTGCAGCGGATTGCGGCTGATGTCTTTGAAGTCAATTTGCTTGACTCCCTGAGTTTCTGACAGTTCTTGCACCAAAAACTGAATTTTGGACTCAAGCTCTGCTTTCTCTTGAGAGCTAGAACCACTCGATTTAAGTTCGGCAATTTCCGTTTCCAGTTCTTCGACCCGACCTTTGAGCCGAGAGATCTGCTGACTTTGGTTAGCATCTGCAAACATGGCAGACGGCTTAATCGCTTGAGGTTTTGGCATAATTTAGTCCTTTTACTTCTTCAGGTTCTTAACAATTTCTTTGACGATTGGATCGAACGACTTCGTGATTTTGTCGTCAGGTCTATACAAATGAACCGGAAGTCCTGTTCCACTAGCGCTGAGGAAAAAGCCAGATTCTTTAATATGAGGAAAGCAAGGAATCTCAAGCTGTTGTAGCTGATAAGGAATCGTATCAACCGGATCAATTTTGTCATTGGTTGTGCCATCCGCTCTAAGACCGAGAAGATTGCGATGAACCGCTTTCTGAAGGTCAACCCGCGACGGAACAAAGCCTAAGATTTCAGGACGAGGACGCAGGCGCAACGAGTCTACTTTCTCGTAAAACCAGTTCAGCATATCGCTTGAACTCCAAGAGTCTTTGAACTCTGGCTTGATTGCGGCAATGAAATGAGTTGCTGCTGCCAACGCGATCAATCCCATCGGCTCAACCGAAGCAGGCGTGTCAATAATAATCACATCCGCGTCGATCGGATAGTCTTCTAAGCGATCCTTCAGCACTTCATAAGGACGCTCATGCAAGTGCAGTCCTCGAATGGCAGTATGCAAGGGAGAGCCGCCTCGAATCACTTGAACTAACTTCGTATGTTCTTCCCAAACTGGAACGAGCGGATAATCCCCTTTAAACTGACGCTCAAAAATACACGAGATTGAATCTTCCACTTCATCCGGTCGCAGCTTTGGCAGTCCAGTAAACAAGGCAAGCGAACCATTCGGATCAAGCTCAATCAAAACGACTCGAAGTTTCTTTTTCGCCAGTGCGTAGGCGAGATGGCTGGCTAATGTTGTTTTTCCAGAACCACCCGTATTGCTCTCGATCGTAAGTCTAACCTGCATAAATTCAGTTTCCGTATTCTATTACTGGGTCATGATCAACTGATAGAAAATGCTTTGTTTGTGTCCAGTTATGGCTGATAGAGTCTCTTGAATCGACTGTTTCATGCCATTTAGAACTCCTGAAACGCAACTTTTAAGGATGTACTGCAACGTTGCGGTACAAGTCAACGCTTCGCTAACCTTCCAGCGTTGATTTCATATAGTACAAGATTTATCTCGATTTCCAACAAAAATCTACGTGCTGTTTTTCGATTTCGTCGATTTTGCTCATGGCTGCTTTGTAGGCATCAGTATACACTTGGGAACGTTTGCCCTCAAATGAGGTCGGCATGATCTTGCTTTGTACTGCAACGTTGCGGTACAGAAGTGCGATCGCGATCTCCTTTCCTTTGAGCTTCTCCATTTTGTCGGATTGGTTGCCGTGCATACTCTTCCTCCTGCAAACATCCCTCTCACTTCTGTTGCTACAAATCACTCCAACTCGACCTCGCTCCGCTCACGGTCATTATTGGCAGAAATGCATTTGGGAAGACATCGCTCCTTAGGGGAATCTCCCTCTTAATGCAAGGAGTCGATTTAGCAACCCCTTCCGTATCTTCAAGCAATTCAAGTTGGACAGCCAGCAGTGAAGAGATTGCATTCCTCACATCGGAACCTAGGCAGGTTGAACATGTTGTTCATGCAGGCTGATCCTTCTGATCCTTTTTCTGCCAAACACTTTACAATCCAGAGACTCTTTGATGGCGCAGGATAGCTCGCAAAAGCACTACTTACGGCTCAAACAAGTGACATCGCTTCTCCAGATGTGACTGTAGAGCTTGAAGCGCTTATTCCCAAGGAACTCAGTAAGAACTCAGTGAAGGGCATGAGTTCGACCTTTAATAGTTATGTCAATACACTTCGCTTTAATGAAACCTATCTATCTTGACGACGAACTTCAAACTGCATCTTCCTCTAACGCCAGTTGTGGACTAGTAAGAAATTGGCTGATTCGCTTTAATGAGAAGGCAATTGAACGGCTTAACTGTATATTACGAACTGTCGCAGAAGCTGAAATTATCCCTAGAACACCTCTTTGCGACGCTCAATCTGGTGCTCCTCTCGCCGTTAATTTTTGTCGTGGAGGAGTTAGACTCGAAATTCAATCCGCTAACGATGCTCTGGTGAGTCTACTCGCTCTTCCTAGCCAAGTTGAGATGCAGCTCGCTCGCCCTACACTTACCGATGAATGTGTACTATTACTAGATGAGCCTGAATTACACCTGAATCCTGTAATACAAGCTACAGTTGCTGAATACATTGCTGAGATTTCACGTACAGCTAACGCACAAGTCATTTTAGTTACTCACTCTAATCACATTGTCCACTGCCTTCGGCAATATTCAGACAGTGCGATCTTAAATATTGAGCGGTAATTTTCGCGCTTCAGACAACTTCATTCACAAAAGGATTTACTGAAAGCCTTGGAGGGAACTCATGATCTGTCTCTCTACTCAGCAGTCAATTTTCTTGCGGCTCGGCGAGTTCTTTTTGTTGAGGGTTCGACCGATAAGACTATTTTAGAACAATGCGCCATCGCTCACCTTAGTAAGGCATCAGCCCAGATCGAACAATTCAACAATTGGACGTGTATACCGCTTGATGGCGTTGCTAACATACCGACAGCAGATCTCGCTGAGCGTCTTGCATCTAGCCCTCTTCTTCCCAAGCTTGAGAATAATGAGCGTCTTGTCATTGTATGCGTTCTTGATCGTGACTACGACAAGGAACCACCAATGCGTTGGCTTCGATCTGGGCTTCAGGTAGAGCGAATCGACTGCATTTAGAGTGGTCACCGTATCGAATCACTATTTGTGGAAGTTGACGTTTTAGAATCGATACTTCGTAACACGCTTGGTAATGCTGCTCCCGTAGATTTTAAAGATCGAATTCAAGCGGCAATTTCCGCAGCGGATGTTGATGAGAATCTCCGTGAAGAATCAGAGGACGAGTTAGCAGAACATTTCCGAAGGGTACGGAAATACGTGGGTAAGGAATGCCAGGTTAGAGCACGGCAGCAAGTTCGCGCCAATCCTGAGACTTGGCAGCGGGGCAAGGATCGCGCTGCATTTGTATTACAGCACATTCGCTCAACTCTTCCGGTTGCTTTACAGAATAAGATTCGAGCCACGATCGCTAAAAACTTGGGAAGTCTCACATCTGAGCAACTTCAAACTGTGAGACTTCCCACTGAAATTGCCTCTCTGCTAGACGAACTTGCCCAACTTTCTCATCCACCAAAGCATTAATTGCCTTAACTCCTTCAGGGGGTGACAACGAGCTTGAAAGTTAGAAGCGCTGCCGGATAGCAGCGATAGGCTCAGAAAAAAAGGAGTGACACTAATTGATTCACTCCTTCGTCACTAAAAATGTTGCCTTCATTCTACCAATCCTGTTTGAAATCACAACTCTCGGATGCTCAATTCATCACGCTGGAAATCTTAGTCAATCTATTGCAGCAAGAACGCAGAATTACGATTGAACGTCTTGCAACGCTATTTCCACAACCGATTCTATTTGAGAGTAGACGACGGAATCTACAACGCTTTTTAAGCCTGCCGCAGATGACACCCGAAGCGTTGTGGTTTCCTATCGCTAAACAGTGGATCAAACAACACATTCCGCGTGGGCAAATCTTACAAATCGTGCTTGACCGAACGCAGTGGAACCGACATAACCTGATGATGGTCAGTTTCGTGTATCACAATCGAGCGATTCCGTTGTATTGGACGTGGCTCGACAAACAAGGACAGAGTTCACTGAGGGATCAACAGAGTGTGTTGCAACCTGTGTTTCGGTTGTTGAAAAAACGGCGCTTTGTCTTGCTGGGCGACCGTGAGTTTCACAGTATTGAGCTTGCTGCCTGGTGTGTTGCGAAAAACGTGTTATTCATATTTCGCTTACCCAAGAGTACAACCGTTCAACCAGAAGCAGGTGCAGGCTTTTCGCGGCTCGATGACCTACCACAATCTCCGGGTATTCCCGAACAATATTTGCAAATCCAAGTCACTCAGAAACGCGGCTTTGGTAGACACAATCTCGTGATGTATCAGAAACGCGCTTACGCTCAATCGACAACTCCCGAAGTGTGGTACTTGCTCACCAATCTCACCGATATCAACCAAGTGTTGTTTCACTACGACTTCAGGTTCTGCATTGAGCCGGGGTTTAAGGACTTCAAATCCGGTGGCTATCACCTTGAAGACTGCCATGCTGACTTTCATCGTTTTACTGCCTTACTCGTTCTGATGACGATTGCTTACTCGCTTGCCTCGGTACAAGGAAAGCGCATTCGCAAAAAACAGGTGCAGCAGTATGTCGGTCGAGTCAAAGAACCGAAACGCGCTCATTATCGCCACAGTCGATTTTGGATCGGGCTGTATGGAAGTTTGTGGATTGGCAGTCTCAATCTATAGTCAACGTTGGCACATCAACTCATGGCACTCAAGCCGCAGAAACGTCGCTTTTTCCAGCGAGGTCTCCATGCCATTTCCCTGATTCAGTCTGCCTTGTAGCCCCGTTGTCACCCCCTGAACTTAACTCCTCCTGTTATCTCCGTGTAAGGGTTTTACGAATATCAACCCAGTTTGGTAGCGATTGACAGTACCGCTAATTTCCCAATAATTCTTCTGGATTGATTCCTCTAACGCGCAGTTGCTCGATCAGCCTTATGTTTTCTTGTTCTGCTCGATCGGCTCTCGCCCGTTCAGCCTCCTTTTCTGCTCTCTCCGCCTCTTTCTCAATTCGTTCTGCCTCTTCTGGAAGCAAAATGAGATTTCCATCTGGATCGTAGAATCGCAGCCAATCACAAGTTCCAGTGGCAGGTTCGCGATCGATCACCCCCTGCCAGGTTCCCAACCATAGTTCTAATGCTTCACACCAAAGCCAGCCCTGTGCATTAAAGCGGAGCGATTGATAACCTCTCCGCCCAATCTGCAAGTGCCAACCTTGTAAGGAGTTAGGATCAAAAGGGTCAAAAATAAAATAATCTTGAGTTTTGAAAATTCGTTCGTACAGGCGCTTTTTATCCTCACGATCCACTTTTTCGGTACTCGGCGATAGGAATTCCACAATTACATCCGGAAAACGCCCCTCTTCTTCCCAAGTCACCCACGCTTTCCGTTCCCGACTGCCATCGACATCCAGCGTCACAAAAAAATCTGGTCCGCGAAAGTCTTGATTCATCGCTTGAGTACGGCTGTAATACACAAACATATTGCCGCCTGCAAAAAAGTCGGAACGATCGTGAAACGCGGACTGGACAGAGCGAATCAAGAGATTCATCGCAATGCGATGGCGAGGGCTTTCCAAAGGTTCTCCATCGTCAAAAGTTAAGTTGGTCGGAGGCATCGGAATGTCCGGCTGGTGGACTTCCGCTTGGATTGAGGCTTGCTCAGTGGGCAACTCCATAGACTCCACGACCTATTTGAGGTCAGATAGCGCGATTGCCCCTATTTTACTCTACAGTACGCATCAACTAATGTTTTTGATATAAGATAATATTCAATTATCTTGACTCTAGCGAAACTCTAACGATGTTCGATATAAGTACGGAATTACTAATCAATTCTAGGTATTTTTGTACTATTAAATTCTTATAAAACTTGATGAAAAGTGGCTTTGAATGACTGAGGATGAATAGAGGAGGAATCCGTGCCGAAAAATCCTGACCCAAAATGTAAACTTTGTTCTGCCCTCAGCGATACCGAGGCAAAACAGATTCATGATGCGGCTCAAGGTGGGGATGGCTGTTGGGCAGGAGATCCTTGTCATAAGCTTCGTTACTATTACGCCAACCAGGAAACGATTAATGCTCAACGTCGAGAAAACTATAAACGCAAAAAACTTGCCAAACAGCAGGTTGGAATTAAACACTTGAGAGCACAGGGCAACGATTTCTCAACTTCAGATTTGCTGAGAGCGTGGATACCTCAAGCCGCTCCAGTTCTGCCTCCAGAGCGGGTCTATGTCCAATTATTGTGGTATCGTGAAACGCCAAAGGATCGATTGCACGCGATCGGGGCTTTGCTGCTTTTAGGGGATCAGACGATCGCGTTCTCTGGACCTTATCACTGTCGAGGACTTGCGCCGAAGGATGTGACAGATTATCTCATTCCAAGTATGGTAAGGGCACTCAACCAAGTCTTAAATGAAAATTTTCCGGAATATCAGACATATCGCATTGGTCGATTGCATGATGAGGGAGATGAACGTCACCCTGCGCTCTGTCCGCTTTGTACGGGTCGCCCGATGCGATGAACTGATTATTAGGTGAGAGTCGATGGATAGTCAGCAACTCGAACTCGATTTACGGCGATCGCTAGAAGTAGCGACTGCGTTTCCTGATGAGAAAGAGGTACTGACGAGCGTATGGCAAACCTACGACCAATGGGTTGAAATCATCGCATCTCAATCGGCTTCTGTGCAGCTAGAGTTAGCAGGTGAAATTTTGCAACAAATTGCAGAATTAATTTGTCTACGCTCGGATGTCTTGATTGAAGATTGGAAGCAGCAGCATGATCCAGTTGAGCCAATTGTCGATATTTCCGGTCGGGTTGATTTAGTGATGCAGACGCAAGAGTTTAATTTATCTAGGTTGGTTGAATATGATCTCCCCGCGCCCTATCCAGAATATCGGAAATCTCCAATTAAAATAGAGCCAACTGAATCTGCGGCTGGACCTGTTAATTCTGCTCAATTAATCACGGTCATGGGTGAGCAGTTGCGGCAAGACGCAAAGTTAACGGATGCAGAAGCAGCCGCAGCATTTAAAGCCGCAATGGAGACTGCTCATGATGAAGATGTGGCTCAGTGGACGGAGGCGATCGTTACCTTCTGGGAAACGGCTCAGGTTCATGCGATTCCCTTTGTCGAGTTGTGTCAGCAGCTAAATCAACCGTGGATCGAAGTTTGGTTGGCATTATTATTAGGAGGATTTTTGTTGGAGTTACGAGGGGATTGGTACGACGGGGAAATCTGGATTGTTGGACACACTCAACGCTGATTTTTTAATAATGGATTGAAAGTATGGTTGCTCGATCGCTCCCACAAGTTGAAGCGCATTTGATCCCCTTGCCTCTCGACGATCGCACCTCGCCTCCGAGACAAAAAGGTAAGGTGGCGACACTACGGTTGCCACCAACAGATATTCGTAGTGTGAAAGTGCGGGAGTTTCTCAATGCGGGAGGGTTTGAGCCAAATACTCGCAGAAACTACGAACGAGAGCTTTACCGCTTTTTGTTGTGGTCAGAATTGTTGTGGAGCGAAATCAAACCGCATCATCTCAATGCTCATTATTTGCGTTACTTGACGGAGGAAGTGCGAACCAGCCAGGGGAAACCACTTTCCACAAGCAGTCGCAACCTAGCGGTGATGGCACTGAGGAGCTTTTTTGCTTGGCTGCACAAGACCTATCCTGATTTAGTACCCACAAATCCAGCGATCGGACTCAAAGGAAAAGCAATTCCTCTGCCGGAAGCGCAGAGCTTAACTGAGGAAGAACAAGCATTGGTTTGGAGTGCCGTTGACCAACGCGGAGAGACGCAGTTGCGAGATCGCGCACTCATCCATATTCTTAGTCATGGCTTACGAGCAGGTGAAGTGGTTGACTTGAATCTGGGCGCGATCGGAAATCACACGACAGACGGATTCAGCGGAAAAGTTCTTTTCATTGCAGATACTAAGACCGATCGCCCCCGAATCGTTCCACTTGACCCCGCTTCTTGGGTTGAGATTGACTCTTATCTGAATTGGCGTAGAAGTCAGGGAGAGGAACTAAGCTGTGATCGTCCACTGCTACTCTCACATCATGTGACCCGGCGCGGGGAGCGACTAACGTATCATGGAATTTACTTTGCAATTGAAAAGATTGGAGAATTAGCTGAAATCCAAAATCTGCATCCTCACCTATTTCGACACACCTATCTGACAGAATTGCTGCTGGATGATATTGATCCCACTCATGCCCGTCGATTAGGTGGAATTGAGAGCGAGTCTGTATTTCGTCGTTATACCCTTCGGGCTGAACAAGAAGCTGCAATTAATGCTTTCTTTAGAAATTGTCAAAAACGTCAGCAAAGCTTAGGAAGTGCTGGATTGAATAATGCTCTTCCCTTCGCTCCACTCAAAACTGAGGATCAAGCACAGGCAGAAAAGTTAAAAATCGCCAGGAATCTGCTGAGAGAAGGAGTTGCATTAGAGATCGTTGCGCGATCGCTAGGTCTGTCATTCCAAACACTTCAAGACCTGCAATACGCTGAAGATTTTGCATGACTCTCAAACTTGAGCCTAGAAATATCAAGAATCTTCTGTACCGCAACGTTGCAGTACAGAAGGTCAGAAGCTGTAGAAATACCTATCAATCAGGAATGCTTAGGTGTCCTAAGCTCGTTCCTGCATAGTATAGAGAAAGTTGACTCGTTCTAACTTCGCAGGATTAGATTGCATGGAAACCAAGCTCTTCCATCAAGAGGATCTTAAAAGACTGCAATTCTTCATCCGAATTTTTCTTCTCAGCAGGCTAGACTACAGAGTGGAATGAGGTAGTGATTATGACACTGTGGAAAAGACGGCAGCAGAAAGACTCTTTTATCTTCGCAGTCAGGTTAACCGGGCTATAGAATGATCGTACTGGTTCAACGTTGAGCGCATCCGCTTGCCCATGTACTCCCGTCATCGCTTCCCCGGCGAAATCATCAGTTACTGTGTGTGGTGGTATTACACCTTCCCCCTCAGCTACCGAGACACCGAGAAGATGATGTTGTACCGAGGCATTGAGGTGACGTACGAATCGATTCGGGAATGGTGTCAGAAATTCGGACAGCAATACGCGAATCAGTTGCAGCGCAAGCGTCGTTACATCACAGACAAATGGCATCTTGACGAAATGGTAGTAACAATCAAGAAGCAGCAATACTACCTGTGGCGGGCAGTAGACAGTGAAGGGAACGTGCTGAATGTCTTACTGCAACGCCATCGAGACACTGAAGCAGCGAAGCGATTTTTCCGCAAGCTTTTGAAGAAACAAGGGTTTGTGCCACGGGTGATGGTCACCGACAAGCTGAAGAGTTATGAAGCGGCAAAGAAACAGGTGATGCCGAGCGTAGAACATCGACAACACAAAGGGTTGAATAATCGGGCAGAAAATTCGCATCAACCGACCAGGGTACGAGAACGACGAATGCGCCGCTTCAAGTCTCCAGGGCAAGCGCAACGATTTCTCTCAGCCTTTGACCCGATTCGATCCCACTTTCACCCGAAGCAACATGACCTGAGTTCAAAACGATATCGAGAACAGATGCGCCAATGCTTTGAGGATTCGTGGGAAATCACCTGCGTGAAAGATGCTGCGTAAACTGGAGCGATGACCGCGATCTAGAAATTATTGTGTCTAATTTTGATTATCATCGGTTAAGTTGACAATGCCCGGTGAGACTACTACTCAAAAGCAGTGTTGCTTTGACAAGAAGGGAGCTTGGTTTGAGGGGCATGGGTTGAGGGGAAAGGGGAACGTATACTGAACCTACCGACGCAACGCTTTAAGACCAACATTTGGGAACAGGTTACTGACCACTGCAAACTGTACCCAGGCAGTGGCTAAGGTTTCCAGACTGCGCGACACCATTAACCCGCCAGCATCGATCGCATCATAGCCACAGTCCTGAATGAGTTGAGCCGCGATCGCCTTCTTCGGCATCGTCTCCACAGTAAAAAACGGTTGGATGTTCACTTCCAAATTGACGAGAATCAGAAGCGAGAATCTCGGCAAATGTAATGTTAAACGCTTCTACCACCTTTGCACCCGGTGCCAGTTGTGCTAATCGTTCAGCAACTGAAACGGCGATGTCAGTGGGAATGCCAATTATGCCGCGTCAATTACAAATCGGGTTCGCGTCAATTATACTGAGATGCGATCGCTCTGCATCTGTAAAGGTTTGAGCATTTGTTCTAATTGACGCGAAGCCCAAAAGTAATTGACGCGGCATACGCCTCAGTTGTGTGAGCGGCAAACAGAATGGTCGTCTGCTTTACCAGAGATGACGGAGGAGGTTGCGACTCCTCAACCCGAAGCCCCTCAACCTGCAGCTGTGCCTCAATCGAGTCACCCTACCCCTCGCTATGGTGCAATGACGGTTGCGGAGGGCTGGGCGAAAAGTCGTCATAAGTATGCAGGCAAAGACTTCAAAATCATGGATGATGAATCTGTGCAATGTCCCGCAGGTCATCGTATGTCCCGCCGTGAAATTCGCTATACTCGCCGCGGCGATATGCAAATGCTGTTTAGTATGAATCCGCGCATTTGTGCGAGCTGTCCCGTAAAGCAACATTGTCTGTCCGATGATTCCAAAAACACCAATGGCAGACGAATTTCAGTCATCCGAACAAAGCTGCCTCCGGTTCCGACAGTTGCCGTAGAGCCTGAGATTACGATCATTGCTCAAGCTCCGATGAAAACCGTACAGGGGACTCAAGCGTTGATCTGGACAGACATTCCAGCGACTCAACTGCGGCGAGAGATTCGGCAACACCTGCGGCGACACCAATCTCGGATTGAACAGAGCAATTCAGCAATTCAAACTATCGAACCCGCGATCTCTTACCTGACTCGCAGCCAACGTGCTCATCGACGACTCGCTTGGGCAGAACGTTTGAAACGAAATGCAGCCCGATCCAATACACTCCAGATTTCTGTTGAGATTTTTGGCGTGTCGCCAAAGTTGATTGAGTTCCTCAACTGCCTATCTGACAAGCGTTCTGAGTCTTCCTAATGCACTGGTTGCGTATCTCGTGGGCACATGCAAAATTGCATGAACTTCGGCAGGTGATTCTCATGTAACTTCGGCACCCGATTCTCACTCAACTTCGGCAGGTCATTCTCAGCCAACTTCGGCACATGGCTCTACACTGCGGTCGCAATTGACTGAAGGGTGTAGAAGACGTGAGCAAACGAACCGGACAAGGAGCGGGACTGTCGATGGACAAATTTCGAGAAATTATGCGGTTGCATGAGTTAGGACACAGCCAATGCTCGATTGCACAAAGTTGTGCGGTTGCACGGTCAACGGTACAAGATTACATTCGTCGAGCGACTGCAAAAGGATTGAGTTATGAACAGATTCAACAACTGAGTGACAGTGAAGCGAAGGCACAATTAGGAAAAGGAAAAAGAGCAGTTAAAGAGAAACTAGAGACAATCGATTTTACGACACTAGAGATAGAACTGCAACGTAAAGGTGTAACCTTGGCATTATTGTGGCAGGAGGGTATCGATAAGCAGCAATGGGACTGTAGCTATGGAACCTTTTGTCGTCGCTACAACAAGTGGAAAGTGCGTCACCAACTGACGATGCGACAGGTCTACAAGGCAGGTGAGAAGCTATTCGTAGACTATTGCGGACCAACGGTTGAAGTGATGCATCCAGAGACTCAGACCGTCACCCAAGCACAAATCTTTGTGGCATGTTTTGGGGCTTCCAACTACACCTATGCAGAAGCCACACCGAGTCAAGAATTACCGCATTGGATTGGCGCGCATCAACGCGCCTTGCCGTTTTTTGGGGGTGTGCCCGAATGCATTGTACCGGACAATCTCAAATCCGGGGTGACCGACCCGTGTCGCTATGAACCAGGGATCAACCGCAGTTACGAAGAGTTCGCTCGACACTTCAATGTGGTCATCTTACCCGCTCGTCCCAACAAACCAAAAGACAAAGCGAAAGTCGAAAAAGCGGTGCAAGAAGTCGAGCGACAAATCCTTGCCCCCTTACGACACGAGCGATTTACCAATTTTACTGACTTGAACGCAGCGATTCTGGTGCCCTTGCAGCATTTAAATGATCGCGTCATGAGCGGGTATGGAGTCTCCCGTCAGGTGTTATTTGAGCAGGTAGACAAGCCAGCCCTCAAAGCCTTGCCCAGTCACCCCTTTACGTTTGCACGCTGGAGAACGGCAAAGGTGAATTTGGATTATCACCTGGAAGTGGAAAAGCACTACTATTCCGTACCTTACTGGTATGTGCAACGCGAAGTCCAAGTGAAGATCGCTGAGCATTTGATTGAAGTCTTTCACGACCATCAGCGCATTGCGGTGCATGAACGCTCACGAGTGCAGTATCGACATTCTACCGTCGCTGAGCATATGCCCCCAGAACATTGGGAATATAAGCGTCAATCGAAAGAGCGCTTTCTCGCTTGGGCAGACCAGATTGGCAGTCACACTCGTGCTCAAGTTGAAGCAATCTTCAACACCAAAGCGCATGAAGAACAAGCCTTTCGGTCAATTCGAGGCATTCAACGACTGGCAACCACTCATGGAACCCAACGACTCGAAGCGGCTTGTCGGCGAGCGAATGCCTTTGGCATGGTGGGTTTGCGACGATTACGCTCGATTTTAGCCACGCGCCTTGATACGGCAACCGTTGAAGCTGAACCCGTTGCGACTTCTGCGATTGAACACCCCAACCTGCGCGGCGCTCAGTACTATCATTAATCTCAACCTAGACCTATGACCTCTTCTGTTACCGAACAATTGAAAGCGATGCGACTGGTGGGAATGCTCGATGCTTGGATGGAGCAACGCAACAGTCCGACCTATCATGATTTGAGTTTTGAAGACCGATTCACATTGCTGCTGGAACGTGAACAACTGCATCGTTCACAGATGCGCCTCCAACGCCGATTAAGGCAAGCTCAACTCTCAACGACGGCTCATCTCAGTGATATTGATTTTACGGTTCCACGCGGGTTGTCGAAGACGAAATTCTTGGAGCTAGCAGGTGGTAAATGGGTGCAAGACCATCTCAATCTGATTATTGTCGGAGCGACGGGAGTGGGCAAAACCTTTCTCTCGTCGGTACTGGCAGATCAGTTCTGTACTTTGGGACATTCCGTGCGCTACTTCAAGTGTGCAGATTTGCTGATGGAACTCAAATTTGCCAAAGCTGATGGCTCATTTCGTCGATTTCAGCAACAGATCGCGGCGTTTGAATTGATCATTCTAGATGATTGGTTGAGAGATGCCGTGTCGTCTGACCAAGCTCGCGATCTATTGGACTTACTCGATGTTCGTTACCGCACAGCTTCGTGTTTGTTTGCCACTCAACTGCCGGTCAATCAATGGCATTCGCAAATTCAAGACCCAACTTTGGCGGATGCCATGCTTGACCGCATTGTGCATGATTCCATCCGATTAGTTCTCAAAGGCGAGTCGATGCGAAAACTCACCAGTAAAGTCAATGTCAATTCCGATAGCATTGACGCAGAGTAATTTTGCTATCATTCCTTTTTCAGTTGATGTCTGTGTTGCTTTTAGCAGACATCTCATATTTGCGTAACTGTTTCTCAAACTGATTGCCTAGTAAAAAACATTTGCTATCTTGACTTGGTTCAGTTACGCTATCTCTAGACCTGCCGAAGTTGAGTGAGAATGACCTGCCGAAGTTCGGTTCACCGCAGGTTTTGGTGAAGATTTGTCAGAATGGTGATGAATCGCATCGGAAAGATAGTGGAACTCTTAACCCAATTGCTTCCTAACCCAGAACACCTGCAATTACAGAATTACGAACTTGATGTAGAACAGAGGCAGATTCGAGTTTTGATGGAATCGGTACAGCAGATTGTTCGTTGTCCCGTTTGTGATCAGGTTGCTCATCGAGTGCATAGTCTCTACGAACGAACATTGGCAGATTTACCGTGGGCAGATTACCAAATCGTAATCCAACTGACCGTGGGCAAGTTTTTCTGTGATCAGGAAAGATGCGATCGCAAAATCTTCACGGAACGGATCGCGGGCGTGATGGCTCCGTGGGCAAGACGAACGAAGCGATTAGCAGCACAACTGAGTGAGATCGCATTGTATACAGGCGGTGAAGGTGGGGCTAAACTGAGCAAAACACTGCACTGTGAGGTCAGTCAAAACACTCTGCTATCGCTGATCTCTCGCCAGTCGATACCTGCGGTGAAAACGCCCAAAGCGTTAGGAGTAGATGATTTTGCATTCCGGCGTGGACAACGTTACGGCACAATTTTGGTTGACTTAGAGACAAATCGACCGATTGTGCTGCTTCCAGATCGCGAAGCAGACACCTTAGCAGAATGGTTAAAAGAGCATCCAGGCGTGGAAGTTCTCTCCCGTGATCGATCAAAGACCTATCGACAAGGCATGACGAGAGGCGCACCGAATGCAACTCAGGTTGCAGATCGCTTCCATTTGTTGAAAAATTTAGCAGAAGTACTAGAGCGAATCTTAGCAATGCACACCCAGCAATTGAAAGCTGTGGAAGCCGCACAAATTCCTGTGAACGATGCCATCATGATTGCTCCCGTAGTACCTCGTCTAGCTATACAGGAGCGCTCTGCCAAGGCGCGAGAACGCCGATTTGCAAAGTACGAGCAAGTGCATCAGTTACGACAGCAAGGCTGGGAGATCCTGGAGATCGCCCGACATCTCGGCATGGGAAAACGCACGGTGTATCGCTACTTGAGCCATTCCAAGTTTCCTGAATGGCAACCACATCCACATCGAGGTCGTTCTCAACGTAGTCAACTCGATGCCTACAAACCCTATGTGCTGAACCAATGGAATCAAGGACAAAGCAATACGAAACAGTTGTTTGAAGAAATCCAACAGCAAGGGTATCGAGGGAGCTATCAAACGGTCGCTCGATACACTCATCGATTGCGGCAGACACAAAAGCAACACCGTGCTCAACTCGGTGTGCAACTCCAGCTTCCAATTAGCGATCTACAACACCCCCCGTTGACTGCTCGTCGAGCGACTTGGATGGTGATGCGTCGAGCGGATCAGCGAACGGATGTAGAGCAAGTTTTGATCGCAGACCTCAAAACACAACATCCCGAATTGGCAGCAGCGATTGATTTGACGCAAGGGTTTACAAAGCTGGTGCGAGAACGATTACCTCAGCAATTGGATATCTGGTTAGATCAAGCGATGAGTAGTTCAATGAAGCTGTTTCAGGGATTTGCTCAAGGGTTAAAAGAGGACTATGCTGCCGTAAAAGCGAGCCTCATGACTGATATCAGCAATGGACCTGTGGAAGGGAACATCAACCGATTGAAACTACTAAAGCGGCAGATGTATGGCAGGGCAAGTTTTGATTTACTCAATCGGAGATTTATCTTGACGAGCTAGAGCTATCAAACAGTAAAGCAAATCTTAATACGCATTGAAATCGTCTTACTTTATAGAATAGTAGGACGACAAATTTGTTTGTCTACACGCAATGGTTCAGGAAAGATAGAAATCCATTTTCGGTTAGAGAACTGAGATTGGCTACTTGAACAATGAAATGAATGCTGAATTTTCACATATTTAATCTAGCTCACCAAAACCTGCGGAGAACCCGAAGTTGTGAAAATACGCAGCACACTCGAATCGAACAAAGAGTCAGAAACAGCGATTGACCTATTGGGGAATTCGGGAAGTCATGCGATGGATTGAGACACAGACGGGCATTGATTTGCACTCGCACCGGGGGCGGCATACCTATGCGACGAATTTGCTAATCAAGTATGGCTTGGGTGAAGGGGAAGCGATGAAATTGACTCGACACCGCGATCGCAGAAGTTTCAAGCGCTATACAAATAAGAAAGAGATTTATGCCGCTCAAGTTGCCATCCTGAGAGCAAGTGGTCAGCTACCCTCCTCATGACCCCTCCATACTGATGCTAAAGGTATATTCAACTATCATTGCTGAGTTTGGGAAAAGGGTTATGCTTGAATTCTGGTATATCAATAGTCCGGGCAGGCAGGCAGCGATACTGCCCGGACTATTGATTGAAGTGCTATAGCAGAAAGTTCTATTAGAATGTGACGCGGTAGGTCACGCTTAGGGTGCGACCTTGTCCGGCATAATTTGCACTGTCAAAGAAGGGTGCAAAGTACTGCGAATAGACTGGGAAATATTGAGTATTCAAGAGATTCTGAATCCCAATCTGTAATTCACCTTGACCTAGTTGAATGCGACTGATAAAGTCCAGCGTGACATAGCTACTAATTTTGCCACCATCTACTCCATCTTGGAACGCGCGATCGCGATTACCCGAATAAAGCAGTTGCAATCGATTTCGCCAACCTGGAAGGGTTTCATTTTCTACATAGGCAGTCAGTTTTACAGGAGGAACGGTGATGCTATTTAATGCAAGAAAATTTCCATCCTCGTCCTCATCATTTTCTCCTTCTTGCCAGGTCAGTGTTCCACCGAAAGATAGTGTTTTTGTTGCTTGCCAATCTAAGGTCGCTTCAACCCCATAGGTTCTCTGAGGTGCACGAACAATCTCTAGATTATTGTTGACCAAGCGAAAATCTTCCCCTAGATCTGAAGTGTTGTAGAACCCAGAAATACTAGCCTGGACAGTTGACCATCGACCTCGTAGACCCACTTCATAGTTGTTGACTTTCTGAGGTTCTGTTAGCCGTATTGCATCGGTGACTCGCGTGAACCCACTTGGAGGTTCTCGCAAAATAAATCCAAAGCTTGGAACGGAAAATCCTTGTGAAAAGCTCGCAAAGGCACTCAATTGATCAGAGAGTTGATAGGTTGCACCTGCATTGAAGGCTACTGTGTCAAACTGACGATCGCCCCCTTGAACAGCTTGATCATTAATGGTGACGTAATCATCGATCTTTAAGCCAAGATTGACGTAGCGTAATCCCCCACTGAGATTGAGTCGATCGTTGGCATCCCACTGTAACTGGGCAAATAAGCCCAGGTCATTCACGGTATAACGAGGAACGAAGGTTCGTTCTGCAATTTTACGAAACACACTGCCACCACTGGCATCAAAGGCTTCTGGATCAAAAACCTCAATGTTTTGGAAACTTTTTTCGTTGTTGTAATCAACTCCCCATAGGAGTTGTAAGGTTTTGTCTGGGTTAAAGGGTGTGTTGACCTGGAGCCGTGTCCCGAATTGCTCGGATTCACCGGGTGTTCGTCCAATCACGCCTAGAAAGTCTCGACCATCAAAGGGAATCCCACTACCACGAAACGCATTGTTGCGATAGTAAACCTGCCCCTGTACTTTACTGCCAAAAAGATTCTGGTGCGTATAGTCGAGCGCTACATTCGTATTGCGAATATATGAGCCTTCAGTTGTGCCTAAAATTTGCAACCCATCGATCGCTAATGTGCGTGCTTTTTGAATTCCAGGTATCACATCGATGCTTGCATCTTCTGTTAAATTGTTATTTCTACGATTGTTGTAGTGAGTTGCAGTAAATTGCAATCGCTGTTGTGGATCGAGATCTACGCCAACTTTCAACAAGCCATTCAGAATCTGAGTATCGTCAGGACTCACGCTATTGGCAATTCGATCCCCTTCCGCGTCATAAAATGTGCCTGTTGTGGTTAACCCTATCCCAGTAGTTAGATCGACCGCTCCTTGCTTGGCAGATAACTGATATTGCAGGTTATACCCAAATTTGTCCTCTGAGCCTGTTAATGCAGTGGTGGTTCCAAGTTCAAGAGTAGAGGTCAATTGATTTGATGGTTTGCGGGTGATGATGTTGATGGTACCGCCCGTTGCTTGCCCTCCGTAGATCGAATTTGGCCCCCGAACGATTTCAATGCGCTCGATCGCACTCGGATCGATCGAGGTCAATTGCGTGGGCAAAGACTGTAGGTTTCCATTTTGAGGAACGCCATCGATCAAGACCGAAATGCCTCGTCCTCGCAAAGTTGAGCCAAAGGTATTGGTGCGTTGAGTTGGAGCGCTAAATCCTGGCACTGTATTCGCGAGAATATCTCCCAAATTTCGCGTGAGGCGTGATTGTTCTTCAATCTGCTGGCGGTTGATGATGGTAATCGATCGCGGCACTTTCTTTAACGGTTCCTCAGTACGGGTTGCCGTCACGACGACTTCTTCTTCTTCTGATTCCGCATCAGACCGTGTTGCTGTATCGGATGATGTTTTCCCATTCGCCAATACCGTGAGCGACAGCCCGGCAGCAGTGGGAGCGATCTCGACATTAGGAAGTTCGCTTTTGCTAATAATTTCTACTTGTACTTGTATATTACTGACTTGTTGAACTTGTACTTGCGAGATTTCAGCCGTTGGATTGTTTGCTTGAAATGATTGCCCACTTGGTAATGCCAGCGCTGCATTTTCAAAGGTTGCAATCCAACGATTCCCCGATGTTTGAATGATAGGCTTCAAAGCTGCATTGGGCGCTGTAGTGAGTTGTAGGGCTAAACCATTCTCTGTCGATCTCACTTGGACATCAGTAATATTAACCCGTTCCACGGTTGGCGGAGCCTGTGCTACTACAGTGCCTGCTGCGGTTGATATAGACTCGATTTCAGGGAGCCTCGAAACCTGAGCATCTGCCGGTTTCACCCCTTGTAATAATGCTAAAAAAGGGACAACTGCCCACAACCAAGCCTTTGCACTCATCATTTTTCCCTCGAACACATTTTAGGGACTTATTAAGAATATTTTTCAAATAAGTCAATCAAGAATTTATCAGAAAGCTTGCATGACTGTCAAAGACTAAAGGCTCAACTTCAGAAACAATCTGACTCAAATTGCAAGGGTCAAGATTTGCTAGACGTGATGATTAGTGAAGCAATTTGAGCCGGGAGCGGTATTTCTTCAAAATGTTTGTCGCTCAGCTAGATGAGCCAAAATTTCCTGACGCGATCGCCAGACTGGGCGGAGTTGCTTTTGGGAGAACGCTTTCAATTGATCGCCAACATGAGCAGAATGGGGTTGAGTTGCATTGCCATAGCTTGTGAGTGCCATCGCCCGAACTGGGTTAGAAAATTCGATCGCAGCAGTAAAGGTATCACCATCGCTCGATTCAAATTGCCCTTGGTCGTTCGGAACAAAGTTGAGCACCCGGAAAATTCCGAGCTTTCCGGGACCTCCATTAGCAGGTAAATCGATCGAGCCATAACGTAAGCGGAACACGTCTCCCCAAGGCACATCTAGTGCTCCATACGCTGTTTTCACTTTAGTAGCTGCGGTTTTTAAGGCGGCAACTGCGCTTTTTGGATTGCTCAATCCATTGGGTGTTGTGCGAGGAGCGTTTTCGTTCCAGGGTGTTGCAAATGCTTTGGAAAGGTTCATCGCTTCCACCCAAGCGGCAAAGAGAACCGCACCCCGACTCTCTGCATTGGCATTACGATCCCACGCTTTCAGAATTGGAATGGCTTGACGCACAATTTCGCTACTATCATTTGTGGCTGCACGCAGTAAGTCATCTAGCACACGATCGGCAAGCTCCATATGAGTTGAATGTTTGTACTGAATCATCTCTTCAAATGAGATGCGGCTATCTTCAGTGAGCATTCGAGCGGAACTTTGGGCACGAAAATTCATGGGTCCACGGGGAGCCATGTAAGAGGGATAGTCATTGGCATCGATCGCACGAGGAAAGGTCGTTGTCCAGGGTGGATCGTTAGCATTTTGCAGCCAACCGCTAGCAGGATCTAGAACACGTGGTAATTGATCATAGCGATGATAGTTTGTCCACAATGTCGCAGATGTATCCCCAGGAATGATGCCTTCCCAATAGGCGAAGTCTCCCTGTTTTCGCACCGGAACTTGTCCATTGAACAGGTGCATGATATGTCCCTCGCGATCGGCGTAGATCACGGTGAACATGGGGAGTTGTAATGGGCGTAGAGCAGTTTCAAATTGAGATAGGTTGGTGGCTCGTGCCATGTTCCACCACTGCTCTAGCAAGCCAGGTTGATCAAGTCCAACGACTCTCAGTGCGATCGCTTTACCCTTCTCTTCTTTGATGACTGGGCCATGAATCGATCTCCGCACCATCAGTTTTTCTTTACGCAATTTGCCGTCTGACTGCTTAACTTTCAGAGTTTTTTCTTCTCGTTCAAAAGGACGGACTTTATCATCGAACCGATAGCCTCCATGACTTAATGTCAGTTCGTAGGTATCCCAACCGTCGTGGGTGTTCACCGTGTGTGTCCAGCCTAAGTGATCATTAAATGCGATCGCTAAAACAGGAATCCCGACGAGTGTTGCTCCATAGGCATCAATTCCGGGAGCAGTGATTTGGGCTTCGTACCAAAGAAATAGATCCGACCACGGTAGATGAGGATTGGCAAGGAGCATAGCGTTGCCACTTTCAGAGTGGGAAGGTGCGATCGCCCAAGCGTTTGATCCCCTTGGAACTTCTTCGTCGGTCAAACCAGCTAGCATTTGGGGATCAACGACAAATGTAAAGTGAAGAACTCGTTGACTATGCGCTATTACGTCTACGGCATGAATGGGTAGCACCCGCTCAACCTCATCACCAATCAAATCAGGGTGTTGAGTCGCATAGGCATTGATACCAGCCGCAAAGGCATCAAGCGCACGACGGAAGGTGGGGTTCTGGGCTTCATACCATTGGCGAGCGCGATCGGGAATCCCCATGGTTTGTACCCAGCGATCGGATTCGAGATATTCTTTGCCCCAGTACTCAGCGGATCGTCCGCGTGCCTGACCATACAGCCGCAGCAGTAAGTTCCCGTGACTTTGCATCTGTGCCCACCCAAAAGCTTGAAATGCACTCGGCACGTCTTTACCAAAGATATGAGGAACCCCCATGGTATCCCAGAGAATCTCGGTCGCCTTGGGTTCAGCCGCAAGACTATAGGTTCCCAACATCAAGGTCAGAATGAAACCGAACAGTAATGGCAACACTCGAACTGCGTTGCGATTCAATCGTCTAGAGATAGAATCTAGACGGATAAAATGTGGTTTGGGCAATCGCAAATGCTTCATTGCATGAATACTAGAGAATAAAGAGTTGTCTTTGTTAACCGATCGCTGGCTCAACCGCTTGTAATTGTTGGGCGATCGCTTTTAATAGAAGCGATTGAGCCGAGTGCAGAAAGAAGTGATTCCCCAGAAATAACTGGATCTGAAAGGGCGCGATCGTTTGGGTTTGCCAAGCCTCAAGATCGTCTCGGCTCACTTCTAAATCCTGTAAGCCACCGAGCGCTGTGATCGGGCACCCTAAGGCTGGTTCAGGCTGATAGCGATAGGTGTCGATCGCGGCAAAATCTGCCCGTAGAATCGGAGTGAGCAGTTGCATGAGTTCCTGGTTTTGCAAGACCGCTTCAGGGGTGCCGTTCAGCCGACGTAGCTCCTGAATGAAGGCAGCGTCAGGCAAGGTATAGATGGGTGGATCTCGATCGGGAATGTAAGGAGCAGCACGACCAGAGACAAACAGATGACGGGGAGTTAATCCATACGCTTGACGCAGGAAACGCGCCAGTTCAAAGCTAATCAATGCGCCCATGCTATGACCAAATAGCGCAAAAGGTTGATTCAAATTGGGTAACAGCGATTGTGCGATCGCTTCGACTAATGGTTTTAACTGGGTGTAAGGTGCTAAGCGCATCAGTGTGCCCCGTCCTGGAAGTTCGACAGCACACACTTCGATGTTTTGTGGTAATTGATCCGACCACGAGCGGAAGATGGACGCGCTACCCCCGGCATAGGGAAAGCAGAACAATCGCAGTCGAGCTTGAGGATTGGGCTTTGAGCGGATGATCCAGTTACTGTGCATCACTTTAATGGTTAGTGCAAATTAGGCGGTGCGTTTCAAGCAATCTTTGATCTGTGCTGCTAAAACCTGAACGTTGGGTTCAGCAAGCATCGTGGTATGGTCTCCAGGAACAGTGTGAATGTCGATCGGTTGAGTTGACAGCGAAGCCCAACTGGAAATCGTGTCAGAAATGGTTTGATGCTCTGGGAGTGGCTGACTGGATCGAAAGAGGGTGATTTGACCGGAATAACGCTTCGGCACGTATCGCATTAGGGCGCGAGCATTGCTCTTATACACCTGAAGAAATGCCTGAATTTGACTTGGCTGAATATCTGGAGGAACAAAATTTGCAGCCTTCATCACCTCTAAAACATAATTCAACTGCTGCTCAGGGTCTAGCGATTGGAGTTCAGTGGGTGAAATCGACAACTGTTTACCAAAAAAGTGTGCAGTGGATTCTGCTAGATCAGCTAACAGTCTCGCATCTTCCAGAGAGTTAGTATTGTCTGTTGGAGATGGGGTGTTTGAGAGCGGTGGGGTGCTATCTAATAGGGCAAGTAGCGCGATCGCTTCACCTTGTTGTTGCAATTGTTGTGCCATTTCAAATGCCACGATTCCGCCCATTGACCAGCCCCCCAAATAGTACGGTCCTTGAGGTTGAATGGTTTTTAACGCTTGAATGTAGTGGGCTGCTAACGCTTCAACGGATTCTAGAGGAACTTCCTCACCATATAAACCAGGCGCTTCAACCCCATAAAACGGTTGCTCAGAACCGAGATGGCTTGCCAGACTGGCATAGCAAATCACATTGCCTCCGATCGGGTGCATGAAAAACAAGGGCGAGTTTGTTCCGTGCGATTGAATTTTAATCAGAGGCGATCGCTCCCAGGCTTGCGGTTGTTGTCGGAGAATTCCTGCAAGATGCTCGATCGTTGCAGCTTGAAGAAAGCTCGACAACGGCAATTTGTGCTGGAACTGTTTTTCAATTTGAGCAATGAGCCGAACTGCTAAAAGTGAATGTCCCCCTAGATCGAAGAAATTATCCGTCACACTGATGGGTCGCACATTCAGCAGGTCTTCCCAAATTTGGGTGAGTTGCAGTTCTAACGCTTCGCGGGGTGGCACAAAGGTCGTTTCCTGATCTGATTTGAACAGATCGGGAATGGGTAAGGCTTGCTTATCGATTTTACCGTTCGGCGTGAGCGGAAGGGTTTTTAACCGAATAAAGGCTGAGGGCAGCATATATTCGGGCATTTGGGCTTTCAAGAAATTGCGCCAGTCATGGGTGGTAGAGGTTGCCTGAGAATGGGAAATGACATAGGCAATTAGGCGCGGGTTGCCTGCCACATCGGAGCGAAGTAGAACGATCGCTTGTTGAATATCGGGATGCTGGCATAAGGCTGTCTCGATTTCGCCTAATTCAACTCGAAACCCTCGAATTTTAACCTGATCATCCATTCGCCCTAAAAACTCAAGGTTTCCATCCGTTCGGTATCGTACTAAATCACCTGTTTTGTACAATCGTCCGTCCTGACTAAATGGGTGATGGATAAAGCGTTCTGCGGTTAATTGGGGCTGGTTCAGATAACCTCGTGCTAGGTTGTCACCACTGATATAGAGTTCACCAGGAATGCCGATCGGGACAGGCTGCAACTGTTGATCGAGGACATAAGCCTGTGTGTTCGCGATCGGGCGACCCAGCAAAACAGAGTTCGTTCTTGCATGAGTAGGAAGGTCTTCCACTTGATAGGTCAGTACACCGATCGTTGTTTCTGTGGGTCCGTAGTGATTCAGAATGACACAGTTAGGAGCTAGCTGCTGGATCGTTTCAATTAAACTCCAGTTGCAAGCTTCCCCACCCAAAATTAACCGTTGACGAGGCAAAATATCAGCATTTCCACTAGCGAGCAACGCCTCCAGGTGAGAGGGCACGATTTTGAGGCAATCGATCGCATGGTAGCGGCAATAGTCTGCGAAAGCTTGCGGAGTTGTGGCGCGATCGGCAGAAATGATGTGAAGACAGCCCCCGGTGCAAAGAGCCGAGAAAATTGCTGTGTTTCCCAAATCAGCCGCGATCGTAGACACCGTAGCAAAGCTAGATCCTTCGGGCAGGTTCAAGCGTTCCAGAATGCCCTGCACATAATTGCAAAGTTGCTGATGTTCCACTGCCACGCCTTTGGGCTTACCTGTGGAACCAGAGGTATAGATCACATAAGCCAAGTTGGAGGGAGTAGGACGGTGGGAGAGTAGGGGCGAATCTGAGAAATCGGGTCGATTGTCTAAGCAGATCACTGGAGCCGTGATGTCAGGAATTGACTTGAGCAGAAGCGTTTGAGTCAGCAGCACTGAGATCTGGGCATCTTGCATCATGAAGGCTAAGCGCTCGCGAGGAAAAGCAGGATCGAGGGGCACATAGGCTCCTCCTGCTTTAAGAACGGCAAGCATCGCAATGATGAAATCACACGATCGCTCCAAGCAAATTCCAACCCGGACTTCGGGCTTAACTCCTAATGCTTGTAAATCGCAAGCAAGTTGAGCGGCGCGAGTATTCAGTTCGGCGTAGGTCAGTTGTTGGTCTTCAAAGATGACAGCAATCTGATTCGGAGTGCGATCGACTTGTGCCTCAAATCGCTTATGCATGCAGAACTTTGAGACAGGAGTTTGGGTATTGTTAAATTCAACAAGCAGTTGATGGCGCTGTCGATCGCTGAGAATGGGGAGTTGAGCGATCGTTTTTTGGGGATTTGCAACAATTCCCTCAATTAACACCTGCCAATGTTCCCCTAATTGCTGAATGTCTTCATCACTAAACAGAGTCGCGTCATAGTGAAATCGGGTGAACAAAGCCTCTGCGGTTTGAGTGCAGGAGAGGTTGAGCTTGAAGCGTTCTGTGTAAGGAGAGTGCCGTTCAAGCGTAAACACTAATCCGTCAGCAGCGTATACCGCAGGTTGATCATCAAAATCGAAACAAAATGGAAGTGCTTTCCATCCACGTTCAGATTGTTGCTCTAAATGGTTCCCAGTAAAGTAATCCTGCCATTGCAAATGATTCTGAACTGTTTGATCAATCGATCGTAGCAGTTGATCAAATGTCTCCTGTTCTTGCAGGCAGCACCGCAGCGGTAGATATTTGGCAAATAGACCGATCGCAGTTTCTAGTTCCTCATCATTGCGACCCTCACAGGCAGTACCGACGATGATCTCGCCTTGTTGAGTGAAGCGCCAGAGCAGAATCATCCAGCAAGCAAGAAAAAATGTGGCTGGGGTCGTGTTGTGCTGTTGGGTGAGTGCGTTGATTTTAGCGATCGTTTCCGGTGCGATCTGCTGCTCCAAAGCGCGAACATCAAAGGGAGCGGAACGAATGGATTTTGCTTTAAAGGGCAACTTTAGAGTGGTAATTCTTGAGAAGTCTTGTTGCTGCCAGTAGGTGTGACCGATGTGGGCATCCTCATCTTCTAGGAATTGATTTTGCCATTCTGAGAACTGCGTATATTGCACAATTTCGTCATCAAGTGTTTCACCCCGAAGGCAAGCCTGATAAGACTGACCCACCTCTTGAACGAGATTTTTCAGTGTTCTGGCATCAGCGCACAAAGCAGGCAAACTGAGCAACAAAATATGTTGTTGGGCTGACAGGGTTAACAAGGTAGATCGCAGCCCTGATCCATGCTCCACATCAAATGCTTGGCATCGATCTTGCTCAAATAAAGCATTGATGTGGGTCTGTTGTTGCTGGACAGATCCGCCTCGCAAATCGATCTTGTGCCATACGAGTTGACCACTTTCTGCAATGACCTGAATGGGAGTTTTTAGCCCACCCGGACGGACAAAATCAGTCCGCAGAATTTCGTGGCGATCGATGATTTGTTGAAGGGCAGATTTCAGCACTCCTAAATTCAGATCACCGTCAATCCGCACAGTGCATTGAACGCGATAGATGCCGTTCTCTTGTTGCACTTCCCAAAGCCGTTTTTGCTGTGGAGAAAGTCGAAATCCCTGAATCACTCTATCTTGCAACTGCATTGCCTGCCTCCAATCTTGCTGTCTCTGCGGGACTAACGAGTTCTCCCATTGCCACCACAATCTTGCGGGCACCCCCATAAGGATTACGCCCATGAGCGCTCAGCATGTTATCTAGCATCAGGATGTCACCTTTCTGCCAAGGGAATTGAACGGTGGCTTGCCGATACGCCTCACAAACTTCTTCAACGACTGAGTCTTCAATTGGTGTTCCGTCCCCATAGTAGACCTGACGCGGCAAGTTTTCCTCACCAAACAGGGAAAGCAGAGACTCTTGGACACTGAGATCGAGACAAGACAAGTGATGCAGTTGAATTTGATTGAAGAAGACCGTTTCCCCAGTTTTGGGATGCGTTGCGACTGCTGGACGAATTTCGCGAGTTCTCAAGCCATTGTTAGCTTTCCACTCAAACTCGATGCCATGATTGTGGCAGTAAGATTCTACAACGGATCGATCCGTGGTGTGGAAGAATCGGCTCCAACTAACATCGAGTCCATCGGTATAGTTCCGCACGTACATCAGTTGCTTTTGGGCAAAGTGTTCTTGTAACTTGGGATCGAGCAGTTGATAAACTTTTCGGCAATCTACGATCGGCGTTTCACCCCCCGATTGGGCAGGCTGCACACAGAAAAACCAGATCTTCATTGGGTAGCAGTGCAGATGCGAACTTTCGTTGTGGAACAAAATGGCTTTATCAGCCGGATAGGGAGTAGAGGTGTAGACGTTTTGGCTAACCTCTTCGCGGGGCAAGTCGCCGTATTCCCCAAATAGCGCTGGGCAAATCGTTTGGGCAAACCGCTCAAACTCTGGGACTGAAGCCGCATTGAATCCGCGAAAGAGAATTGCACCATGCTTTAATAACTCCGTTTCAAGCAAGCCCCGGTTGTTCTTTGCCCAACCAATTAGATCGATATCTTCTAGATTAGGCTGTACAACGAGGGGTAGGGGTTCTCCAGGCTGGAGATAGCTTGTGGTCACGAGTCCCGTTTCGGGTACGCTAATGGCTTTTGGTTGAATGGATTTAAATTTACTGAAACTCATGTTTTTGCGATCGCGGGGTTGATGAAGTGGTTTGGGTTCGGCTGCGGTTTGCAGACTCAATGTGCTAAGTCGTGCTTCGGGTGCAGCGACAATACTGGCAAGTAAAGCAGTGAAGTGATTTGCCATCTGAGCGATCGTGTCAGGGTCAAAGCGATCGACGTTGAACTTCCAGGCTATTTGAATGGCGGGTTCCGTCTCTGTCACAAAGAGGGCTAAATCAAATTTCGATAAGTCGTTCTCTTGGGTGTCGAGAGGATGCAGCGTCAGATCCGTTAGCTCGATCGTCGGAACGGGCGTATTTTGCAACACGAACAACACCTGAAAGAGCGGAGTCTGATGTAAGTTGCGCTCTGGTTGCAATTCTTCGACCAGTTTGTCAAAAGGTAGGTCTTGATGAGCATAGGCGTTGAGTGTGACTTCCCGGACTTGTTGCAGCAGTTCCCGAAAGCTAGGATTGCCGCGCATATCTGATCGCAGCACCAAGAGATTGACGAAGAAACCGATGAGCGATTCTGTTTCGCTATGGGTGCGATTAGCAATGTCGGTGCCCACCACAATGTCATCCTGATGGGTGTAGCGATGCAGCAACGTTTGCAAAGCTGCCAGCAGCGTCATGAATAGAGTGACATTCTCTTGACGACTGAGGGATTGAAGCTGTCTAGAGAGATCGACCGAGAGTTCACTGGTATGGCTTTTGCCCTGGTAATTCTGGCTTTTAGGTTGGGATGGCTTCGTCGGTAACTTCAACGGCGGCAAATTGCCCCCTAAAAGCTGCTGTTTCCAGTAGTGAAGCTGCTGGTCTAGCACGTCTCCCTGCAACCATTGTCGCTGCCACACAGCAAAGTCAGCGTATTGGATCGGTAACGCAGGCAGGGGAGAAGGCTGACCTGTACAAAACGCTTCGTACAATGCCATTAATTCACGCAGTAGCACTCCCATAGACCAACCATCCGAAATGATGTGGTGCATGGTCAATAGCAAGACATGCTCTGTTGCATTCAACCGGAGCACTGTTACCCGCAGTAGTGGACAACAGGTTAGATCAAAGGGCTTACGGTCTTCCTCATCAACTAGGTGTTGGACAGCCGTCTGCTGCTCGGCAGGGGAGAGAGATCGCAGGTCTACAACCGGGACGGGCAGGGTCAAAGTCGGAGCAATGATCTGGATGGGTTGTCCTTCTACGACAGCAAAGGCAGTTCGCAGGGCTTCATGGCGTCGCACGACTTCGTTCACACTTTGCTCTAGTGCAGATATATTGAGCGTTCCGGCTAAGCGAACGTGAGCAGAAAAGTTATAGAGTGCGCTATCGGGTGCAAGCTGACTGAGAAACCACAGCCGTTGTTGGGCAAAGGATAGAGGCAATGCTTGAGTACGATCGACGGGTTGCAGAGGCGGAATGGCAAGCTGTTGTCTGGTTTTCATTGCCTTCTCGATCTGCGGTGCCAATCGCGCGATCGTAGGAGTTTCAAACAGCACACGCAACGGCAACTCCACATTGAACACATCCCGCACGCGTGACATGAGTTGTGTGGCTAAGAGGGAGTGTCCACCAAAGGCGAAGAAGTCATCGTGAATGCCTATCTCGGCTCCGAGAATCTGCGACCACAGAGAAGCTAGCATTTCTTCAACGGGTGTCTGTGCGGCTTCAAGTGTTGGGTCTAGCTCAGATGGAATCTCACTCGGTGCAGGAAGTGCTTTGCGATCGACTTTGCCGTTTGGGGTTAAAGGTAATGCTTCTAGCCGTACAAAAGCAGCAGGCACCATGTAGTCAGGGAGCTTTGTGTTGAGAAAGCTGCGCCATTCAGAATGAGACGCGGAGACAGGGACAACGTAAGCAATGATGCGTTGATCGCCGAATTCGGTTTCTCTGACGGTAACGGCTGCCTGCTGTACGGTGGGATGTTGACACAATACGGATTCAATCTCACCGAGTTCGATGCGGAAGCCCCGAACTTTTACCTGATGGTCGATGCGTCCCAAACACTCGATCGTGCCATCCGAGCGGTAGCGGGCGAGATCTCCAGTTCGATAGAGTCGTGTTTGCTGCTGCTCTGGCAGTTCAAGCTGGAGAAACCGATCTGCGGTTAATTCTGGACGATTGAGATAGCCTCTGGCTAACCCTGCACCTCCGATGTAGAGTTCACCCGTGACCCCGACTGGAACAAGTTGTCGATCGCGATCCAACACGTAAATCTCGGTATTGGCGATCGGGCATCCGATGGGAACGGGTTCGTTGTCAGATTCAACCGCATGAATCGTAGACCAGATGGTGGTTTCGGTAGGACCATACAGATTCCAGAGGGCAGCACACTTAGACCGTAACTGACTTGCCAGATCCGCTTGCAGTGCCTCTCCACCACAAAGCACTTTCAGTTGTGCGTTACCCTGCCATCCTGATGCCAGTAGAAGCCGCCAAGTCGCAGGCGTTGCTTGCATGATCGTGGTGCCGGATTGGACTAACGCTTCAGATAACCGCACCCCATCACAGGCGACTGCGCGACTGGCAATCACGACACGGGCACCCACTGTCAATGGCAGAAAGAGTTCTAGCGCGGCAATGTCAAAGGTGATGGTCGTAACCGAGAAGAAAAAATCTTGGGAGGTGAGGTTGAGGTGTTGCTGAAGTGATTGGATAAAGTTGGACAGCGAATGGTGTTCGATTTGCACTCCCTTGGGCTTGCCCGTAGAGCCAGAGGTGTAGATCACATAGGCGAGGTGGTCGGGAGAACAGGGGAGCGGGGAACCGGGGGAGAGCGTTGTCCAATCAGAATCGAGGTAGAGAACTTTTGGATTAGATTGGGTAAGCGGAGGGGAGAGATGCGATTGAGTCAGCAAAATCTCAACGTCTGCATCCTCTAGCATGAAGGCGATACGGTCTTGCGGATATGCCGGATCGATCGGGAGATAAGCCCCACCTGCCTTGAGAATTGCGAGAATGCCGACCAGCATTTCTAGGGAGCGATCGACACAAATTCCCACTAACCCATTGGGACGAACGCCTAACGTTTGCAAATGACTTGCCAGTTGGTTGGCTCGATCGTTCAGGGCTTGATAAGTCAGGTGTTCCTGCTCGAATACAGCAGCGATCGCGTCCGGGGTTCGTTTGACCTGTGCCTCAAATAACTGGTGAATGGGGACTTGGGCAAATTCAACTTGAGTCTGGTTCCATTCCTGGAATTGGTGCTGTTCTGCCTTTGTCAGTAAAGGTAAATTTGAGAGACGATCGTTCTCATGGGCGACAATTCCTTCTAGTAAGGTTTGGAAGTGTCCTAACATTCGAGCGATCGTCTCATCATCAAATAAATCTGTGCTGTACTCGATCAGGGCTTGCAACCCTGCTTCGGTTTCTGCCATGTTGAGGCTCAGATCGAACTGAGTAGTTTCTCCAGCAGTTTCTAGGTTACTCAGCGTTAAACCGGGGAGTTCCAGGTCAGCCATCGGTGCGTTCTGAAGCTGGAACATTACCTGAAAGACTGGGTTATAGCTCAAGTTGCGTTCGAGGTGCAGTGTCTCAACCAGTCTTTCAAATGGCAAGTCTTGATGCGCGTATGCGTCGAGTGTGGTTTTGCGAACTTGAGCCAATAGCTCTCGAAACGTGGGATTGCCTGAAACGTCAGTGCGAAGAACCAAAGTGTTAATGAACACCCCAATGATATTCTCCACTTCCAGGCGATTGCGGTTCGCGATCGGGGAACCCACTAGAAGATCAGTTTGCCCAGTATAGCGATACAGCAAGGTCTTAAAGGCTGCCAGCATCGTCATAAAGAGAGTTGTATCCTCACGACGGCTGAAGGCTTTCAGTTCCTCCATCAAGGCGTTGGGTAGTATGAGAGATTGATAGGCTCCCCGAAAAGTCTGCACCGGAGGACGGGGACGATCCGTGGGCAGTTCGAGCAGAGGTGGGGCGTGCTGGAGTTGCTGTTGCCAATAGTGGAGTTGAGTCTCTAGGACATCGCCTTGAAGCCACTGCCGTTGCCACACGGCAAAATCGGCATACTGAATCGGTAGTTCTGGCAGTGAAAGAGACTCGCCTGTCGAAAAAGCACTGTAGGCTTGGGCAAATTCTTGGATCAACACACCCAATGACCAGGCATCGGCAATGATGTGATGCAGCGTGAACAGAAGGACGTGCTGCGTCTCGCTCAGTTGGAGTAAGCAAACCCGCAGGAGCGAATCGTTCCCTAAATCAAAGGGAAGTTGGGCTTCTGCTTGAGCGAGTTGTTGCACTCTCTGGGTTTGTTCAGGTTCTGAACAGTGATGCAGATCAACGATCGACAAATTGTGCGATCGAGCGGTTGCAATTACCTGAACAGGATCTCCTGCTACGGTGGTAAAGTTTGTCCGTAAGGCTTCATGACGCTGAATTAGTGCGTCTAAACTGTGTTCGAGTGCTGCAATATTCAGGTGTCCCTTCAGCAGAATAGCCGCAGGCATATTGTAGAAAGCGTTACCGGGTTCTAGCTGATTGAGAAACCACAAGCGCTGTTGGGCAAAAGACAGCGGGAACGTGTTCGTCGATCGTGCCTGTCGTTGAATCTGAGTTGGGGTTGGGTGCTGGCTCGTCTGATGCAGTCGTTGCAGCAGCAATGCCCGCTTTTCTGGTGAGAGGGCAGCAAGGCGTTGGCTTAGATCACTCATGGTCAATGCTCCCGGTGGAAGATGTTTCAGCAATCAGGGCAGCTTTAACGTCAGCTTCCGGCAATTGCTCTAAGTCTGCTATCAGGTGAGCCAGGAGGTCATGGTCTGCTTGCTCTAGTTGTTTGTCAGCAATCACCTCGGCTAAAGCAGCGATCGTGGGGGCATCAAACAGTTGACGCATGGGTAAGTCGATCCCCAAAGCATTGTGAATGCGAGAGGTGACTTGCGTGAGCAAGAGGGAATGTCCGCCCAAGTCAAAGAAGTCGTCATACACACCGATTTGTTCGAGTCCCAAAACTTCCGCCCAAATTGCGGCTAGGGTTGATTCGATCGAATTGCGAGGCGCAATATAGGCAGCTTCTAGCTCGGGTCTGACTTGTTCGGGTGCGGGTAAGGCTTTGCGATCGACTTTGCCATTAGAGGTGAGCGGCAGCTTCTTTAACACCACAAACGCAGACGGCACCATATAGGCAGGAAGTTTTTCCTGAAGAAACGGTCGGAGAATGGAGGCGTTGGGCGTGGCAGAAGGTGCAGGAACGAGATAGGCAACCAGGCGTTGATCTCCAGGAGTATCTTCGCGATCGATGACAACTGCTTGCTGCACGGCTGGATGCTGAGCCAGAACAGTTTCAATTTCGCCTAGCTCAATGCGGAAGCCGCGAATTTTGACTTGATGATCGATACGCCCCAAATATTCGATCGTGCCGTTGGGAAGAAATTGAGCCAGGTCACCGGTTTTATACAACCGAGAACCTGAGCAGAAGGGGTTAGGAATAAAGCGTTCTGCTGTGAGTTCAGGACGATTGAGATAGCCCCGCGCGACTCCTGCGCCACTGATGTATAGCTCACCGGGAAACCCGGTGGGAACTGGTTGAAGATTGCGATCGAGCAAATAAAGCTGAGTGTTGGCAATGGGGCGACCGATTGGAATGGAACCTGTCGAGGGTTGATCGGAAGGAACCCAGTAGACACAGCAGCCGACTACGGTTTCTGTTGGACCATACTCATTCACCAAAGCCGTTTCAGGAGCGGCAGTTTGCCAGAAAGCAATGTGCTGTGCCGTCAGATTTTCACCGCCAATCACGAACATCTGGGTTCGATGCGACGCGGTTTCAGCAGGAAGCTGTTGTGCCAGTAGTTCGAGTTGTGCAGGGGTAATTTTGATCAAGCTATAGTTCGACTTTGTTTGGAGCGCAATGGCTAACGCTTCAATTCCCAAGTCTTCGGGCAGTAGTTCGACTTTCGAGCCGACCAGTAAGGGCGCAAATAGCCCCGTAATCGTGGCATCAAACGCGATCGACGAATGAACTAATGCCCCCTCCCCCTGCTCAACCCCATACGCTTGCGTACACCAGCACAAGTAATTGACGAGTCCTCGATGCGGAATTAAGGTTCCTTTGGGTTTTCCAGTCGAGCCGGAAGTATAGATCACATAAGCCAGGTGGTCTGGTGTGAGCGAGGATGGCGGGTTTTCTGCACTCGATCGTTCGATCGTCTCCCAAGCGGAATCGAGACAAACGAGTTGGGCTGAAGTGTCAGGCAAGCGATCAAGGAGTCGCGCCTGGGTCAGCACGACAGGAGCCTGGGTGTCTTCTAACATAAAGGCGATGCGCGCTTGGGGATAAGCCGGGTCAAAGGGCACATACGCTCCCCCTGCCTTTAAAATGCCGAGAATCCCAACCAGCATGTCTAGAGAGCGTTCAACACAGATTCCGACAAGCGTTTCAGATTTGACACCGAGCGATCGCAGATAATGGGCTAATTGATTGGCACGAGCATTGAGTTCAGCATAGGTCAGATGCTGGTCACCACAGACAACTGCAATGTTGTTTGGAGTATGATCAACCTGTTGTTCAAACAGATGATGAAAGCATTGATTTGGATAATCGAATTGCGTGTGATTGAACGCTACGAGCAGTTGATGCCGTTCACGATCGCTCAAAATATTTAAGGTACAAATTTCTGCTTGCGGGTTGTAAATCACGCTTTCGAGGAGCGTCTGCAACTGTTCTGCCAAGCGTTGGATGTCCTCAGCTTGAAGGACAGTTGCATCATAATGAAAATCTGTGGTTAGACCGTCATGGCGATCGATACAAGAAAGCCTGAGTTTGCAGCGATCGACACACACAGAAAATCGATCAATTGACCAGGAAAGCTCAGAACCGCAACTGGTGAGATCCAGCGTTTCAAAGTCAAAGCCAAAGGGCAAGATGGATGGATCGCGCGCTTCTTCCTCCCAAGCAAAATATTCCTGCCAAGTGTCGGCTTCACGCTGCAACTCCTCGGTTTTTCGTAACACATTTATGAATTGAGCACGATCGCTTAGTTGCCCATATAGCGGCAAATATTTCACGAAGGTGCCGATCGCGGGTTCTAGTTCTTCGTACTTTCGTCCGCTAAAGGCGGTGTTCACCACCACCTCAGATTGCCCCGTTAAGCGCCACAGCAGAATTTGCCAGCAGGTGAGTAAGAAAGTTTCTGTAGAACACTCGTATGTTTTCGCAAATTCATTGATCTCGGCGACTAATGGCGAAGCGATCGTGGCACTAAAAACATGGGGCTGAAAAGTAGAGGATTTAGTAGTCGAGCGTTCATAGGGCAACTTGACTGTGAGTGCTTCTGCGATCGCTAGCTTGCGCCAATAGCGTTTTGCCGTTTCGCTTTCTTCAGCGTCTAACAATTCGTTTTGCCATGCTGCAATATCGGCATACTGTAACGGCTCATCGGTTAATTCCTGATTCTGGGTGCAGGCACGATAGACCTGACTGATCTCACGAATTAAGTTTTTGACTGCCACGCCATCTCCGCAGAGGGCAGGTAAACAGATCAACAGCATGTGCTTCTGAGCCGACAGCATCACTAAAGCAACCCGAAACAGCGATCCTTGCTCGAAGTCAAACGGAAGTTGACCGAATTCTTGAAAGAGAGCTTCGATTTGGCTCACTTGCACTTGAGCAGTACGATCGCTCAAATTCAGTTCGCTGTACCAAGAAAAATCGCACTCACCTATCACTTGAAGCGGGAGCGTAAGTCCGGGTAAGCATTTGAATGTAGTTCGGAGAATTTCGTGACGATCGACTACGTTCTGCAACGCCAATTTGAGTCTCTCGCGATCGAAGGCTCCATCAATCTGCACCGAAACCTGGACGCGATAAGGTTGGTGCTGATCCCTTTGCTGCAACTTCCACAGATGTTTCTGCTGCGGAGAAAGGGAATAGCCCTCGATCGTGTCTTGCTGTCTGTCTATACTTGCACTCTGCATGTTGACCTTTCTACTCCTCAACGTTGAATTCTCTGTGGCAATAAGGTTCTGCCATTCCCACCAATACTTTTCTGGCTCCGCTGTAGGGTCGTCGTCCGTGGGCAACGAGCATATTGTTTAATAGCAAAATGTCTCCAGCCTGCCAGGGAAAGATGATCGTTTCCTGGTGATAAGCTTCACGAATCGCGTCTAAGACTTCCGGCTCGATCTCAGAACCATCTCCGTAATAGGTGTTCTGCGGTAACTCTTCTTCTTTGAATTCTGTTAACAACGCATGGCGAATGGTGGGTTCTAGGGTTGAAATATGGAAAAACGCGGCGTGATTGAACCAGGTTAGTTCACCTGTGATCGGATGTTTTGCGATCGCATCGCGCACCTGACGAGTTCTGAGTCGATCGCCTGGTTTCCACTCAAACTCAATGGCATTGCGACGGCAGTAGTCTTCTACCACAGCTTTGTCGTCGGTTTGGAAGACCGTTTGCCAGGTTAATCCAAAGCCATCGTTATAGTTGCGAACATACAGAACTTTCTTTTCTGTAAATCGATCGCGAATCTGGGGTGCAAGACGCTGCAAGACTTTTTGTGTATCTGCGATCGGGGTTTCGCCCCCTTGTTCGGCAACAGTGAGACAACAGAAATAGATTTTGAGCGGATAGGTTAACCAGTAAGTTCCTTCGTTGTGCAGAAAGATTCTTTCTTGAGCCGGATAATCGGTGGAGGTGTAGATCTTGCCTTCCACTTCATGGCGGGGAGAGGAGCGATCGCGATAACTCAACAATTCTCCTTGAGCAGTGGCTTGCACAAACTGATTAAACTGCTCGGCACTTTTGATCTTGAAACCCCGAAACAACAAAGCACGATGCTGAAGAAATAGCGCTTCGATCGTCTCTCGATTCGAGGTTGCCCAGGCAATCAGATCCATCGACTCAACCGTTGGCTGAATCACGAGCGGAATTGAGGTTCCTAGTAAATGGCTGGTTTGAATTAACGCGGACTGCGAAACCTTGACAGATTTTCGGCTCGTAGTTCCCAATGTGTTTAGGCTTAGCTTTGCCCTGTTTTGTTGTGTCATTACTTCCTCATGATTTAGCGCGACTGAGCGGTTTGCGGGTGATGCGCTGAAGTCGTTGTAAATTTGTGGCGGAAATTGCTTGTGCCTGGAGAAGCTGCTGTTCTTTGGCAGCTTTGGCAACCTGATTCGATAGAACACTCAACTGGATATCCGGCTGCGCCACAACCGTCTGGAGCAGTGCTTCAAACTGGTGCACCATTTGAGCGATCGTCGATGTATCGAATAGATCAGCGTTGTACTCAAAACAGCCTTCTAGTCCCTCACTGGTTTCAAAGAAGAACAGCGCTAAATCAAACTTGGTCGTTCCACTATCAACATCGAACGGTGTCAGGGTAAGACCTGGTAGTTCTAACGGAGGCATCGGCGCATTTTGTAGCACAAACCAAACTCGGAAGAGCGGCGAATGTTGCTGCTGTCGCTCTGGTCGCAGTTCTTCGACTAGCTTCTCAAATGGCAAATCCTGGTGAGCATAAGCTCCGAGCGTTGTTTCTCGCACTCGTGCTAGCAAGGAACGGAATGTGGGATTGTTGGAGAGATCGGTGCGAAGTACCAGCGTGTTCACAAAGAAGCCGATCAAATGTTCGATCTCTGCTCGGTTGCGGTTCGCGATCGGGGAACCTACGCCGATATCCGTTTGTCCAGTGTAGCAGTGAAGTAGTGTTTTAAAGGCGGTGAGCAGCGTCATAAACAACGTGACACCTTCCTGCTGACTGAGTTGGATCAGAGATCGACTCACTTCTTTGGGCACAACAAAGGTTTGGGTTGCTGCGCGATCGCTCTGGATTTGAGGACGTGGTTTATCCGTTGGGAGTTCAAGGGTGGGTAACGCTGCTAATTGTTGTCGCCAGTAATTTAACTGCGCCTGTAGGACTTCTCCCTGTAACCATTGCCGCTGCCATAGGGCAAAGTCAGCATACTGAATCGGTAGCTCTGGTAAGGGCGAAGGCTGATGGGTCGAGAAAGCAGCATAGAGGGCTGATAACTCCTGTACTAAAACGCCCATTGTCCATGCATCAGAAACAATGTGATGGAGGGTTAGCAAGACAACATGATCGGTTTCACTCAACCGCAGTAACGTGACCCGCAGCAGAGGATCGGCACTTAGATCAAAGGGACGGGCAGCTTCCTCAATTGCTAGTCGCAGGGCTTCCGCTTCACGCTCTGGCTCTGGTAAATCTCCCAAATCAACCATTGAGATCGGCACATCCAAACTAGGAGTAATGATCTGCACAGGTTGCCCCTGGACGGTGTCAAAGCGCGATCGCAGAACTTCGTGTCGTCGCACAATTTCGTTAATACTTTGCTTTAACGCTGTGACGTTGAGCAAACCACCTAACCGCAGTGCAACCGGGTCATTGTAAAGCGGGCTATCCGACGCAAGCTGATGCAGAAACCACAATCGCTGTTGAGCAAAGGAAAGCGGCAGATCTCGATCGCGCGGAACGGGTAATAACGGAGGGGCTTCTAAGCCTTGCTGCGACTGAATCGCTACTTTCACTTGCTGGGCTAAAGCCGCGATCGTGGGAGCCTCGAACAAGCAGCGCAGAGGTAACTCCACCTGGAAGACTTCTCGCACACGCGAAATGACCTGAGTTGCCAGCAGTGAATGCCCACCCAACTCAAAGAAGTTATCATTGATTCCCACGGTTGCCACCCCCAGAACCTGTGCCCAGATGCCGCTCAACATTTCTTCGATTGGGGTGCGAGGGGCGGTTGCAGTCTCGGTTGATTCCTGTCGATCGGGAGCAGGCAGCGATCGACGATCGAGTTTACCGTTGGGGGTCAGTGGCAGTGCCTCTAGCAAGACAAAGGCAGAAGGCACCATGTAGTCGGGCAGTTTTTGGTGCAAATAGTCGCGCAACTGACCAACAAATTCACGGGTCGTTTGTTGCTGTAGAGGATTGTTGGCATAGGTCTGCCAGGAGCGCTCCTCAGTTTTTCCGGTTTGCGCTTCCACGTTTGCCCCAATCCGCAAGGTCACGTCATAGCGGAACTGATTTAGCTCGTTCTCGTAGCGTCCCTGCTTAGGCTGAATCTGGACATGCTCGATTTGCGGCAAGTGCTGTTGCAGGGCAGAGAAGAAGGCAGGATCGATCACGAGTTCCTGTTCTTGAAGTCGGCGGCGTTGAATGCGATCGCGCAGTTGCTCTGGCGTGAGCAGCTCTGAAGCCTGGTAGAGTTCAACAGACTTGTAGAATGCTTCTAGTAATGGCAAACTCCGCACATCTCCGATAAAGATTGTGCCTCCTGGTGCAACGGCATTGACAGCATGTTCCAGAACGCGGAGAAGGTAGTCAATGCTAGGGAAGTATTGGATGACCGAGTTGAGAATGACTGTATCAAACCTGTGTGGCTCAATCCCTTCCAACTGGTCTGCCTGCTGCTGCAATAGCCGAACCTGGGGCAGTTGATATTGCGGCAGACTCAAAACTCGTTTTACATAACTCAAGGCGATGTGCGAAAAATCTGTGCCCCAATATTCAGTGCAATCGGGTGCAATGCGGAACAGCAGCAGACCGGTGCCACACCCAATTTCTAGAACTCGCTGAGGGCGTAAGGCGAGAATCCGATCAACTGTTGCATCGACCCACTCTCGCATTTCCTCTGCCGGAATGGGTTGATTGGTATAACTGCTCATCCAACCGCTGATGTTGAACGTCGGTTCCCATTCTGTTTGAGTGTCACGGAAGCGATCGTCGTTATATACCATCTGCCACTGCAAAACCTGCTGGTCTTCCAGGTTTTGGCTAGAAGCATGGCGATCGAGAGATTGGGGGACGATGTAAGCGACTAAGCGTTTCTCTCCGGGAACATCCTCTCTTGCCAATACAACTGCATCTTGAACAGCCCGATGCTGGCTCAGTGCCGCCTCAATCTCGCCTAGCTCAATGCGGAAGCCGCGAATTTTAACTTGATGATCAATCCGGTTGAGAAATTCGAGATGACCATCGGGAAGGTAGCGCACTAGATCCCCGGTTTTGTAAAGCCGATCTGCAAAATCCGGTGCTGAGAACGGATTGGGAATAAACCATTCGGCAGTTAAATCGGGGCGATTGAGATAGCCGCGTGCTAGCCCCGCTCCACCCAGGTACAGTTCACCCGGAACCCCGATGGGGACAGGCTGCAACTGCTGATCTAAAACATAAACTTGAGTATTGGCGATCGGGCGACCAATCGGAGGTGTCCCTTCGATCTGCGGATCAATTCGCGCAAACGTAGAATACGTTGTGTCTTCCGAGGGTCCATACAAGTTAAACACCTGCTGGATGTGCGATCGCTCATACAACTGGCGCACTAACTTGTGCGGCAGCGGTTCTCCTGCTAAATTGACGGTTTGCACCGACTTGGGAATGCCGTTCATCTCGATCAAGGCAGCGATCGCAGAGGGCACAGTATTGATCAGCGTCACTTGCTCTGCTGCGGCTAGCGTGGGTAGATGCAAGGCATTTTCAGCCAGAATTGCGGTTCCCCCAACACTCAACGGTGCAAATAACTCAAACACCGACAAATCAAAGCAGAGCGACGTAGAAGCTAGGACGCCTGATAACTGATCGGCAGTGAAAACGGATTGCGCCCAGTGGAGTAACGCGATCGTATTTCGATGTTCAATGGCGACACCTTTTGGCTGACCTGTTGAACCAGAGGTGTAAATGACATAGGCGAGATTCGCGGGAGTGATTGCAGATTGTGGATTTTGATTGATCTCTAAAGTTTCTGGAAAATTTGTCTTCGCGTCGAGGCAAACCACTTGGGCAGGGGTGTCAGGCAGCGTGGAAAGAAGCGTTTGCTGAGTCAGCAAGACGGATATCTGAGCATCTTGCAAGATGAATGCTACCCGCTCTGCCGGATAGGTTGGGTCGAGGGGTACATAAGCCCCTCCTGCTTTGAGAATGGCTAGAACGCCCACGACCATTTCTAAGGAACGCTCTACACAAATCCCCACGAGTGTTTCGGGCTTGACACCCAGGGTTTGCAGAGAATGAGCCAGATGATTTGCCCGATCGTTGAGTTCTCGGTAGGTCAATTGCTGGTCTGCACAAATGACTGCGATATTGTCAGGCGTGCGATCGACTTGTGCTTCAAATAAGTGATGAATACATTCGCCCGATGCCGGCTGAACCGCTCCTTCTCCCCATACTTTCAATTGCTGCAATTCCTCATTGCTCAGCATCGGTAACGCTGAGAGACACGCTTCAGGATGGGCGATAAAGCCTTCTAGGAGCGTCTGCAAATGTCCAAGCATTCGATGGATCGTTGCTCGATCGAAGCGGCGCGTATCATACCAAAGCTCAAGCCGCAGTGCCGCATCAGGAATCGCTAGCAATCGGAGAGGTTCATTGGTTTTCTCAAACGATCGTGGATTCTGAATCTCAAACCCCTCAACGCCGTTTTTCACCGTGGCATCAACGGGATAGTTTTCTAAAACTTGACAGGTTTCAAACAGAGGTTGGTTGCGAGAGACATCACTCCAGCCCTGCACCTGTACCAGTGGACTGTACTCATACTGAAGCACCTCCATTTGTTGAGCCAGAATCTGTTGCAGCCAGGGCAGCAGAGAGGCATCGGGAGGAACCTGAACGCGCAGGGGCAGCGTGTTGACGAAAATCCCCACCATTGACTCGACTCCGGCTAAGTCCGTCGGGCGACCGGAGGACGTAACGCCAAAGACCACATCAGACTCGCCACTGTAGCGGCTGAGCAGTAATGCCCAAGCACCTTGGACTAGGGTGTTGAGTGTGAGTTGATGCTGTCGTGCTAGATCCTGGAGCGCGATACTAGTCGCTTCCGACAAATCGATGCGCTGCCAGTCATAATCTTCTTCCTGGCTAGGTAAATTGTGAGCGTTGCGATCGACCGCAAGACGAGTCGGTGCAGTGAACCCCTTGAGCCTCTGCCGCCAAAATGCCTCCGCCTGAGCGAGATCTTGCTGCTGCAACCAGGCAATGTAGTCACGGAAGGGGCGCGGTTGGCTCAGGTGCAGGTCTTGTCCCTGGCAAAATGCTTCATAGAAGGCATACACTTCTTTGAAGATCAGCGACTCTGACCAGCCATCTAACAGCAAATGGTGACTACTCCAGACAAGGTGATAGGCATCATCAGCTAAACGCAATAGTGCCAAGCGCATCAGGGGAGCTTGGGAGAGTTCAAATCCTGTTTGGCGATCGACCCTGAGAAATTCATCTAAGCGATCGCGCTGTGTCTCTGGATCAAAGTGTCGCCAATCTTCCTGGTGCCAAGGGAGGTCGATCTGCCCATACACGACTTGGTAAGGCTTTTCCAAGTCGTGCCAGTAAAAGGCAGTGCGTAAAATTGAGTGCCGATCGACCACACGCTGCCAAGCTTGCCGAAGCGCGGTTGCATTCAGATTGCCCTTGAGCGTCCAGCTAAACTGCTCAAAATACACGCCGGACTGTGGCGCATAGATCGTATGAAACAGTAAGCCCTGCTGAAGTGGCGAAAGTTCGTAGATGTCTTCTAGATTGTCCATTTTCATGAAGAATGTCTCCCAGTTTGGCTGAGTTTTGCCAACAATTTGTCAAAGTCCTTTTGGCTGATTTTGGCTGCCTCAAAATCAGAAGGGGTATAGCTTCCCGCTTCCGGGGAGTGGCAGCGAGCAATAATCGATCGCAATGCCTCTATAAACCCTTCGGCTAACTGCGCGATCGTGGCTGGATGATGAATCGCAGAGCTATAGCTCCATTCCAGATGCAGTTGTTGGGCAGCAATGAAGCCATCAATTTCTAATAGATAGGGACGAATTCCTTCGGGACAGTGAACCGCACCACTCGATTCTTTAGCAAGCTTGAAGGTGGTCGTCGCGTCGAGTGCTGTATCAAACTGCCCTAGGTAATTGAAACAGACCTCCGCCTGTGGCAAATCCCTGAGTTGTGCAGCAATTTCCGCTGGCGCGAGATAGCGCAACACGCCACAGCCAATTCCTTGATTGGGAATGCGACGAAGCTGCTCTTTGACTGTTCTCAGGGCATCCTCCATTCCATCTGCATTGCTTAAATCTAGATACACCGGGAAGATGGACGTGAACCAGCCGACCGTGCGAGACAGGTCTACATCCGAGAAAAGTTGCTCTCGCCCGTGACCTTCTAGATCGACCCGAAGTGGATGACCTGTCCACTGGGTAAATGTTTGACCCAATGCCGATAACAATAGATCGTTAATTTGGGTGCGGTAGATTGCTGGCACTGTTTTCAGAAGCGTTTGAGTCTCTGCTGCGGTGAGCGTAACGGTGATTGTGTTAGCTGAAGCGATCGTATTGATGCCCTTCGGATCGTCGATCGGCAAAGAAAAACTAGGCAGTTGATGGGCAGCTAACCAATACTCCAACTCCTGCTGCACTGCCACTGACTGTCCGTAGTCCGTTAAGCGTTGCGACCAATGCTGAAACGATGTGGTTTTTGCCGGAAGCTGAATTGCTTGCCCCTGCTGAAGTTGGGCATAGGCAGTTTGGAAGTCGTCTAGCAAAATTCGCCAGGACACCCCATCCACTGCTAAGTGATGAATCAGAATAAGTAATCGTCCCGGTTTGTTTGCACCGAGCTTAAAGAGGGCAACTCGTACGAGCGAACCGGATGTTAAATCGAGGCTAGCTTGTAGTTCTTCGCAGTGTTGAGTGATTGCCTCAGCTTGCTCTGATTCAGGAATCGCTGACAAATCGACCTGAACGAATGGCACCGTCTCTTCTGGCAGTGCATTGACTTGCCGAATCCCCAATTCGGTTTGCTCAAACCGCAGCCGCAGGGCATCGTGATGGATCAGTAACTGTTGCACAATCTGTTGAACTTGGCTTCCCTCTAGAGTAGCGGGGACTTCGAGCAGCGTTGCCTGGTTGTAGTGGTGTGGATTGACTAGGGCTTGCTCAAAGAACCAGTGCTGAATCGGTGTTAACGGTAGTTCTCCGCTGACGGCATCCTGTTCTGCTTGCACTGCCTGCTCGGTATCGACAACCTGAGCAAGTTCAGCGATCGTTTGATGCTGAAACAGTTGCTTGGGTGTCATTCGTAAGCCTTCCTGATTCGCTCTAGCCACAACTTGAATGCTGAGAATGGAGTCGCCCCCCAACTCAAAGAAATTGTCATGAATACCGATCGACTCAACGCCCAAAACTTGTTGCCAAATTTCAGTCAACCGCTGCTCGATCGCGTGGCTCGCCGTAACCAGTGGCGTTTTCGTTGCGAGATGAGTGCGATCGGGGGCGGGTAGATGACGGCGATCCACCTTACCATTGGGCGTTAGGGGCAGAGATTCCAACTGCACAAAGGCGGCAGGAAGCATGTAGTCCGGCAGCTTGTTTTTAAGAAATGAACGCAGGGAACCCAGGGCAGCATCGGGAAGCGTGGCAACGACGTAAGCCACAAGTTGCTTGCGATTGGGGGCATCTTCTCGAATCACTGCGATCGCTTGCTGAATCTCTGGATGTTGTTCTAGCGCAGCTTCAACTTCACCAAGTTCAACCCGAAATCCTCGAATCTTCACTTGATGGTCAATGCGTCCCAAGAATTCGATTTTGCCATCCGATCGCCAACGGGCTAAGTCGCCTGTTTTGTAAAGGCGGGCTGAGGATTGATCTCGATCTCCCCAGAAAGGATTGGGGATGAATCGTTCTGCGGTTAACTCCGGTCGATTGAGATAGCCGCGAGCCAGTCCGAACCCACCAATATAGAGTTCACCCGGAACCCCGATGGGAACAGGCTTGAGATTGGCATCGAGCAAATAAATCTGCGTATTGGCGATCGGGCGACCAATCGAGACGGTTTGTTGATCTGTCGGTTGGCAAACTTCCCAAGTAGCATCGATCGCGGCTTCAGTAGGTCCATAGAGATTGTGCAGTTCCACATGAGGCAACCGGGCAAAACATTGTGCTTGCAGTTGGGCACTGACTGCCTCACCCCCACAGGTAATGTAGCGTAGGCTGCGGCACGCCGTTTCTAAGCCTTCCATCTGCAAAAACACTTGCAGTAACGAAGGGACAAAATCTACAACCGTAATTTGATGTTGAGCGATGAACTGAACGAGTGCTGCACTATCTTGAGGAACATCGGCTGGAGCCAGAACCAGGGTTGCTCCAGCAATTAACGCCCCAAAGATTTCCCAAATCGACACATCGAAACCGAAGGAGGCTTTTTGTAAAACCCGATCGCGCCCATTCAACTGATAGACCGTTTGCCCCCACAGTAAACGGTTACAAATGGCTTGATGTTCGACAAGTACACCTTTGGGTTTGCCTGTCGAGCCAGAGGTGTAGATCACATAGGCAAGACTCGTGGG
The DNA here is from genome assembly GCF_000353285.1 of Leptolyngbya boryana PCC 6306. Taxonomy (NCBI): domain Bacteria; kingdom Bacillati; phylum Cyanobacteriota; class Cyanophyceae; order Leptolyngbyales; family Leptolyngbyaceae; genus Leptolyngbya; species Leptolyngbya boryana. The sequence goes on along the minus strand of NZ_KB731325.1, from coordinate 259,858 downwards.
TGATGCAAGGCTAGAAAGTGCAAGTGGTACCGCGATCGTATCGAGAGTATCCAGGCAAATCGTTGTGGCAGGACAAGCAGGCAGAGTGTCGAGCAGATGAGCTTGAGTCAGCAAGATTGAGACTTGGGCATCTTCTAGCATGAAAGCAATGCGATCTTGCGGATAGCCCGGATCGATCGGCACATAAGCGCCTCCCGCTTTCAGAATTCCGAGAATACCGATCACCATTTCTGGAGCGCGATCGACACAAATTCCAACCAGCACTTCAGGCGCAACTCCTAGAGACTGCAAATGGCTTGCGAGTTGATTGGCACGATCATTCAGTTCCCGATAACTTAGGTGTTGATCATTCCATTGCAGGGCAATAGCATCCGGTGTTTGCTCAACCTGAGCTTCAAACAATTGATGCAGGCATAAAGGCGATGACGCATTGCTTACGATTTCTCCGGTTCCCCAGTCCTGAAGCTGGTGCAGTTCCGATTCTGGTAACAGTTGCAGATCCGAAATCGATTGCTTCGGATTCGCAATCATGCTTTCGAGCAGAGTTTGGAACTGTTCCAGCATCCGAGCGATCGTCTCTGGCTCAAACAAATCCGTGTTGTATTCACAACTGCCGCTGAGTCCTGTGGGCGTTTCCATCAAACTCAGGGTCAAGTCAAAGCTAGCCGTCCCACTGTCGATATCTAGTGTGCTGAGAGTGAGATCGGGAAGCTCCAGGGCTGGCATCGGAGCGTTTTGCAGCACGAACATCACCTGAAAGAGCGGATGATGGCTGAGATCACGATCGGGTTGCAGTTCATCGACTAGCTTCTCAAACGGCACGTCCTGATGGGTATACGCGCCCAAAGCGACTTCCCGAACTCGTTTCAACACCGTCTGAAAGCTCGGATTGCCGGATAGATTCGTTCTAAAAACCAGTGTGTTCACAAAGCAACCCATCAATCCTTCGAGTTCTGCCCGATTACGGTTTGCGATCGGCGATCCCACTAAGATGTCTGCTTGTTGGGTGTAGCGGTAGAGCAGGGTCTTAAACGCTGCCAGCAAGGTCATGAACAGGGTCGCGCCCTGTTGCTGGCTGAAGGCTTGCAGAGCTGTGGATAGATCGCGGGGAAGCTGGAACGATCGAGTTGCGCCCCGGAAGCTCTGAACCGCAGGACGAGGACGATCGCTCGGCAATTCCAGAATCGGCAGATCACCGGCTAATTGCTGTTTCCAGTAAGCCAGTTGAGCGTCTAGAACCTCTCCCTGTAACCACTGCCGCTGCCACAGGGCAAAATCGGCATACTGAATCGGCAATGCTGCTAGTGGCGAGGCTTGTTCTTCAGCAAAAGCAGTGTAGAGTTGAACCATTTCTTGAATGAACACGCCGATCGACCATCCATCCGAAACAATGTGATGCATCGTCAGGAGCAGCACAAAATCGTTTTCTGCGAGTTGCAGCAAGGTCGATCGCAGTAGTGGAGCCTGGGACAAATCAAAGGGTTGCTGGGTTGCTTGAAGAGCCAGTCTCTGGACTTCCGCATCTTGTTCCGATGGCGATAGAGACTGCAAATCTATCGGGATCAACGGAACGGTGGCTTCTGGGAGAATCACCTGAGTGGGTTGTCCTGCGATCGTGACAAACTGCGATCGCAGAATTTCATGACGCTGCACGATCGCACTCAAGCTTTGCGCTAGCGCGGCAATATTAAGCCGTCCTTGCAGCCGTACTGCCGCAGGTAGGGTGTAGGACGTGTCATTCGGATCAAGCTGTTGCAAAAACCACAGCCGTTGCTGAGCAAAGGACAGGGGCAGAGGCTCGGATCGGGAGACTCGATCGATCGTCGGAGCCTGTAAGGAACGATCTGTACCAATTGCGAACTCAATTTCCCTAGCAAATGCAGAGAGCGTAGGCGCTTCAAACAAACACCGCAAGGGTAGCTCCACTTGAAACACCGCTCGGACTTGCGAGGTCACCTGAGTTGCTAGCAGCGAGTGACCACCCAACTCAAAAAAGTTGTCGTGAAGTCCTACCTGATTCAGTCCCAACACCTTTGCCCAGATGCCCATCACCATTTCTTCAACGGGTGTGCGCGGTGCCGTAGTGCGATCGTCTGATGCCAAGGCAGAATCATTGGGAACCGGTAATGCCCGACGATCGAGTTTGCCATTCACCGTCAGAGGCAGGGCGTCCAGCACCACAAAAGCAGCGGGCACCATATAGTCTGGAAGTTTGGTTTGCAGAAAATGGCGGAGGTCGATGAGTTGTGCATCGTTTAGGGTGGAATCAGGAACGATGTAAGCCACGAGGCGTTGATCTCCGGGCACATCTTCGCGATCGATCACCACAGCCTGATTCACCTGCGGATATTGGCACAACAGCGCTTCAATCTCACCGAGTTCAATGCGAAAACCGCGCAGTTTCACTTGATGGTCGATCCGACCGAGATATTCGATCTCGCCATTCGGCAGATAGCGTGCCAAGTCACCCGATTTATACAGTCGTGCGTTTGGCGCATCGTCAAACGGATGGGGAATGAAGCGCTCGGCAGTGAGTTCCGGACGATTGAGATAGCCCCGTGCTAGACCCGCGCCTCCAATGTACATTTCACCCGGAACCCCAACGGGTACAGGTTGGTGATGGTGATCGAGAAGATACACCTGAAGGTCGGGAATGGGTTTGCCAATCACACTCCTGGTTTCACCAAGCGTTGCCATGGTCAGTGGGTGATAGGTCACATGCACCGTCGTTTCGGTGATGCCGTACATATTCACTAACTGCGGCGATCGATCACCATGTCGCTCAAACCAGGGCTGCAAGCTTTGATAGGACAGCGCTTCTCCACCGAAGATCACTAGACGCAGACAAAGGGTAGACGGACGACGGAGGGAGTCTTCGACCTGAATCAGTTGACGGAAGGCGGAAGGCGTTTGGTTCAGTACCGTCACTCGTTCTTGGCACAACAAGTCATAGAATGCTTCGGGCGATCGACTCGTCCAGTAGGGCACCACAACCAGTCGCCCACCATGCAGCAAAGCCCCCCAAATTTCCCACACTGAGAAGTCGAATGCATAGGAGTGAAAGAGTGTCCACACATCTTGCTCGTTGAAGTGATACCAGGGCTGAGTGGCGGCAAAGAGCCGCACAACATTGGCATGGTGAATCAATACACCTTTGGGTTTTCCAGTGGAGCCGGAGGTATAAATCACATACGCGAGGTGATCGGGCGTGACTTCGCCGACTGGATTCTCGATGCTCTGCTGGCTCAGAATAGCAGCATCGCGATCGAGGTCAACCACCTTGGCTGCTGGAGTGGAAAATTGATTCTGTTGTCCTGCCATCGTCAGCAACACAGGCACCTGAGCATCTTCGATCATGAATGCTAAACGCTCTGGTGGATAGGATGGGTCTAAAGGTAGATATGCCCCTCCTGCTTTGAGAACGGCAAGCAACGCCACGACCATTTCAAGCGATCGCTCCAGGCAAATCCCCACCAAAACATCAGGTGTAACTCCTAACGATTGCAAGTAATGGGCGAGTTGATTGGCGCGATCGTTCAGTTCGCGATAGGTGAGCTGCTGATCCTCATAGACCAGTGCGATCGCATTCGGAGTTCGTTCGACTTGTGCCTCAAACAAGTGATGCAGACAGGCAGTTTGAGAATGCGTTACTAAATCCGTACCTTGAGGATGATTCCACTCCACCAAAAGCTGATGCTGCTCTGCTGCGGTGAGTAAAGGCAATTCCCAGAGACTACGATCGAGGGTTGCTGCCATTCCTTCCAGAAGGGTTTGCAGATGTCCCGCCATCCGAGCGATCGTGTCTGCATCAAAACGGTGACGATCGTAAACCAAGCTAATTTCTAGCGCAGCACCCGGTCGAACGATCACCGTCAGCGGATAATTCGTTTGTTCAAACACCTGAACTCGACTGACGATTAAGTCAGCATTGCCCTGCTCAACGTTTGGATCGATCGGATAGTTTTCAAAAACGACAAGGCTCTCAAATAAGGGCGAATTGGGTGGAATCTCGCTCCACTGCTGAATCTGGAAAAGCGGCGTGTATTCGTACTGTCGTGCTTCTGCCTGTTGCGATTGAAACTGCTGGAGCCAGGGAAGAAGCGATCGATCCGATTGCACCTGTACTCGTACCGGCAAGGTGTTAATGAACAATCCCACCATCGCTTCAGCCCCTGGTAAGGTCGTCGGGCGACCTGAAACCGTCGTGCCAAACACCACATCCGACTCGCCACTATATCGACTGAGCAGCAATGCCCAAGCTCCTTGAACTAGGGTGTTGAGCGTCAATTGATGCTGACGTGCCAGCGATTGTAAGGCTGTGGTTGTTTCGCTTGCGAGGGACGTGTGATATTCCCCAACCTGGATGGCAGAGGTAGAGTGATCGACATCTACCCCAAAAGGAGTGGGTGCCGTGAAACCTTTGAGCGTTTGCCGCCAGAATGTCTCTGCTTCAGGTAAAGACTGTTGTTGCAGCCAGCCAATGTAATCCCGGTACGGTCGGGGCTTGGGCAGTCGCAAGGTTTGACCCTGACAAGTTGCCTCATAAACCACAAAGACTTCTTGCAAGACCAGGGACGTAGACCAACCATCCAATAGCAAATGATGATGGCTCCAGAGAAAATGATACTGTTGCGCTGCTTGTTGAATCAGGATCAACCGCATCAGTGGAGCCTTTGATAATTCAAAGCCCTGCATCCGCTCAGCTTGGCGCAATGCCTCCAGCTTGGCTTGCTGGTCTGCCACCGTGAGCTTTTGCCAGTCGTGAACCATCAGAGGTAAATGGACCTGCCGTCCCACTACTTGCAGCGGTTTTTCTACGTTCTCCCAAACAAAAGCACTGCGGAGAATCGGATGGCGATCGAGGACTTGCTGCCATGCCTGCTCAAAGGCTGGAATATTCAGATCTCCCTGTAACTCAGCACTGACCTGCTCAACATACACCCCTGATTCTGGTGCATAGAGGCTATGGAACAGCATTCCCTGCTGCATCGGAGACAAACGATAGAGGTCTTCAATGTTTTTGGCGCTCATGGTGGCTTATCTCCCTGAAAATTCAACAGAAAATTCAACCGTCGCGAATACGGCATCAAGTTCATCCTGACTAAGCTCGGCTAGGGGAAAGTCTGAGGGGGTATAGCCTTTAGCGTCAGGCGATTGGCAGTGGCAAATCAGCGATCGCAGCTTTTCGAGAAACCGTTGTGCCAGTCCTTCAACGGTGGCAGGGTGATGCAATGCTTCGCTATACGTCCAGACCATTTGCAGCTGACCGTCGGTAATCATGCCGTCAATCTCAAATAGATGCGATCGACGATCTTGCAAGCCATGACAAGAGCCGCTCGACTCTTGAGCCAGCCCAAACAAAGAGGACGCTGCAAAGCTCCGATCAAACTGTCCGAGATAGTTGAAACTGACTTCCGCTTGAGGCAGTTTTCGCAAGGATTCAGCGATTTCTCCTGAATTGAGATAGCGCAGCAGTCCATAGCCAACGCCTCGATTCGGGATTTGCCGCAGTTGCTCTTTCACCGCTTTTAGGGCTTGGGCACTATCAACCCTGCTATCCAACTCCAGCAATACTGGAAACACAGCAGTAAACCAGCCGACCGTACGCGATACATCTACCCCTTCAATCATGTCCTCGCGTCCATGTCCCTCTAGCTCCACCAGTAGTGATGGTTTTCCAGTCCACGCTGCAAACGCTTGTACGAGTGCAGTTAACAACACATCGTTGATTTGGGTGCTATAAGCAGCAGGTACGTCTTGTAGTAATGTTTGGGTTTCTGCTGAATTCAGCGTTACGGTGACAGTACGAGCTTGGGCAACGGTATTCGTTCCGCCTGGAAAATCCACAGGGAGGGGCGGAATCGGCTTTTGCAATTGGGTTAGCCAGAAGGACTGTTCTTGTTGCAAACTTTCCGATTGTGCGTAGTTAACCAACTGTTCTGCCCACCGTTTAAATGAAGTGGTCTTAGCCGGCAGTTTGATCGGTTGAACATCTCTCAATTGCTGGTAAATCGTTTGCAGATCTTCTAGCAACACTCGCCAAGACACCCCATCGACTGCAAGATGATGAATCACAATCAACAAACGGCTCGCTCGATGGAGTCCCAGGTCAAACCAAGCAACCCGCACGATCGAACCATCGCTCAAATTAAGGCTTGCTTGGAGTTGTGTTGCTGCTTGCTCAATCGCGATCGCTTGTTCTGCTGTAGACAGGTTTGACAAATTCACTTGGGAGAATGGAACAGCCGTATCGGGGCTGATCATCTGCTGTTGCCAACCTTCAGCAGTCCGAGAAAATCGCAGTCGCAATGCATCGTGATGAGTGAGTAAATGCTGGACTGCCTTTTCTAAAAGCCTGGCATCGATCGCTTGTCGGACTTCTAACAAGATGGATTGATTCCAGTGATGCGGCTCCAACAATTCCTGTTGAAAGAACCAATGTTGAATGGGCGTGAGTGGTAAATCACCTGTCACCGCTCCCTGTTCTGCTGGAGCGATGGTCTGCGCGTCTACGAGTTCTACAACGGTGGCTAACTCTGCGATCGTTTGATACTGAAACACCTGCTTGGGTGTCATTCTCAATCCCTGCTGATTTGCCTTAGCGACTACTTGGATACTCAGAATAGAATCGCCACCCAACTCAAAGAAGTTGTCGTCAATGCCCACTTGCGCCACCCCAAGTATCTCAGCCCAGATACCGACCAATGCCGTTTCCACTGGGTTTTGAGGTGCAATGTATGTATGTTCTAAATTCGGTCTTGCTATCTCAGGAACAGGCAGCGATCGTCGATCGATCTTGCCGTTAGGTGTGAGCGGTAGGAACTCCAACACCACAAACGCAGACGGCACCATGTGCCCCGGCAATCTGTCTTTGACAAAGTTGCGAAGATCAGAAAGTGAGAAACTGGTTGACTGCACAGGAACAACATAGGCAACTAATCGTTTGTGTCCAGGTTCGTCTTCTCGCACCACGACAACTGTTTCTGCAACAGTAGGGGATCGCCCAAGGGTTGCTTCGATTTCTCCTAGCTCAATACGAAACCCGCGCAGCTTTACCTGGTTATCAATCCGTCCTAAAAACTCCAGATTGCCATCAGGCAGATAGCGAACCAGATCGCCAGCTCGATATAAACGAGTTGTAATTGAAGGAGTGAAAGGGTCAACGTAAGGGATAAACCGCTCCTCGGTCAGTTCAGGACGATTCAGATATCCTCGTGCAACGCCAGCACCCCCAATGTAAAGTTCTCCAGGCACTCCAATTGGTACAGGTTGTCGATCGATATCCAGAACGTACACCTGACTGTTCGGAAAGGGACGACCGATCGGAACTAAGTTATCGACAGACAGTTTTGTCTCAGTTCTCTCGAAATAAGTTGTGTCGATCGTTGCCTCAGTCACACCATAGGAGTTAATCAGCCGAGTCTGGGTTCCGCACAATCGCTGGATAGCCTGATGCTCTTGTACATACCAGCTATCCGACCCCACCATCAGGAGCCGCATGAAGTCGAGCGATTGACCCGTTGTTTCTAGATATCTGAGTAAATTCCGCAACACGGCTGGTACAAATTCTGCACAATCTACCTGCTCCCGACGCATAAGACTGTAAAGCTGATCAGGCATTAGTAAAAAATCTCTAGGACAGAGCACGAGCTTTGCCCCAGAACACAGTGCCCGTATCCAATTGCCAGAAAAAACATCAAAGGAAAAGCTTGCCATTTGTAGATGACAGGTGACAGCCGCTCTCAACTGGTAAGCACTTTCCCATGCAAAATAGGCATTGACCAAACTGCGATGCGTGACCATCACGCCCTTGGGGGTATCCGTAGAACCAGACGTGTAGATCACATAGGCAAGGTTTGAGCCAGTAGGTGCAGGAGACAGGGAGGCAGCCGTAGAAATGGATTGATCGCGATCGACACAAAGAACCTGAGCCGGATGCTGAGGGAGCGTGTTGAGCAGATGAGTTTGCGTCAGGAGCACCGATACTTTCGCATCATTGAGCATGAAGGCTAACCGTTCTGTCGGATAGGCAGGATCAAGCGGCAGGTAAGCGCCTCCGGCTTTGAGGATTGCGAAAATGCTCACCATCATCTCTAGTGAGGTTTCCATGCAGATCCCTACCAACATTTCCGGTTGGATACCCCACGATCGCAACTGATGGGCTAGTTGATTGGCTTTGTGGTTGAGTTCGGTATAAGTAAGATGTTGATCTTCAAAAACAACCGCGATCGCATCGGGAGTTTGTTCAACTTGCGCCTCAAATAATTCATGAATACATAGATGTTGCGGGGTGCCTACGAGAGCATGGCTTTCGTGTTCTCCGGTTCCCCATGTCCAAAGCTGCTCTAGTTCCTGGGTTGTCAACAAAGGCAATTCTGAGAGGCGAGCTTGGGGATTTTTCACAATTCCTTCTAGCAAGGTTTGCCAGTGCCCTTGCATTCGCGCGATCGCATCTGCATCAAACAGGTCAGTGTTGTATTCCCAACTCACGCTAAGACCTTGAGAGGTCTCTTGCAGACTGAGCGTGAGATCAAAGGTCGCGGCTCCGTTATCGATATCCCAGGGTTCGATCGTCAAACCAGGTAGCTCTAAGGCGGGTTTGGGCGTATTTTGCAGAATGAACATCACCTGAAACAACGGGGATTGGCTGAGGTTGCGATCAGGGTGCAGTTCCTCAACCAGTTTTTCAAACGGTACATCCTGATGGGCATAGGCTCCGAGTGCGACATCACGCACCCGATTGAGCAACTCCTGAAACGTCGGATTGCCAGAAACATCAGTGCGGAATACAAGCGTGTTGAGAAATAACCCGATCAAGCCTTCTAATTCAACCCGATTGCGGGTTGCGATCGGCGAACCCACCAAAATGTCTTCTATTCTGGTATGGCGATAGAGCAGAGTGTTGAAAGCTGCTAGCAGAGTCATAAACAGCGTCACCCCTGTTTGCTGACTCAGTGTCTTGAGCGCTTGGGTTAAGGCGGGTGATAAAGATGAGGTTTGAATCGCACCTCGTCCAGTTTCCGTGGTAGGACGCGGACGGGTTGTGGGAAGTTCTAGAACGGGCAATGTGCCACCGAGTTGCTGTTTCCAGTAAGCAAGTTGAGTCTCTAGCACTTCACCTTGGAGCCATTCTCGCTGCCAAGCCGCAAAATCTGCATATTGAATTGGCAGATTAGCAAGGGAGAGCGGTTCCCCCGTAGCAAAGGCAGTGTAGAACCTGACCAGTTCCTGAATGAACACGCCGACTGACCAACCATCACAGACAATGTGATGGACGGTGAGCAGCAAGATGTGATGCGTTGGCGTGAGCCGCAGAAGCTTAATTCGCACTAACACATCATTGGCTAAATCAAACGGTTGCTGCGCCTCTTGAGTCGCGATCGCTCTCGCAACGCTCTCCCGCTCTGTTTCTGCCGCTTGGCTCAGATCGACGATCGGCAAAGGGAAAGGCTGAAACGGCTCTACCTGCTGAACAGGTCGTCCCTCAACAGTCGCAAATCTACTCCGCAACACAGTATGGCGCTGTGAGATAGCATTAAAACCCTGCTCTAATGCCGCTACATTCAACGCCCCCCGCAGGTGAAAGAAATGAACTTCATTATAAAACGGCACTTCTGGCTGCAATTGATCCAACACCCACAGCCGCTCTTGAGCAAAAGATAAGGGCAGTGAGTCCTGATTTTGTCTAGGCTGAATAACGGATTGGGCTTTAGGAGCCGTTAAGCCTTTTTGCTTGAGACGTAGTTCTAGAAGCCTCTGCTGTTCCGGTGAGAGAGCAGCGAGACGTTGAGAGAGCGTGTTCATTCTTTGCCAGCCGTATAGGATTTGTTATGTTACAGAGTGTCGTGGTTAATGATTACTGAATTGTGCTGCTTCCAGTTGTTCTTGAATTTCACTCAGCGATAAACTTTCTATCTCTAATAGCAGTTCGTTCATTACGTCAAGCTCATTTGTTTCTGCTTGTAGAGTGCGAATCGTCTTCGATAATTCAGCAATGGTTGGGGCATCTGATAAAAGGGTTTGCAGTGATAACTCAACCGAGAAAGCATCTCGTAATCGGGAGACAATCTGCACGGCTAACAAGGAATCTCCGCCTAAGTGAAAGAAGTTATCCTGAATGCCGATCGACTCAATTCCCAATGACTCTTGCCAAATCTCTGCAACAGTTTGTTCGATCGCGCTGCTAGGAGCAATATAGGCATTACTCAACGCTGGTCTAGGGTGCAGATCCTGCCTCACAGGTTCGAGATGTTCCACACTATTCAGCAGATGATCGTACTGTAACTGCATCTGAAAATCGCGTGTTGAAACCAGGACTTGAGGCACCATGCATTGCAAAATGCGGCAGAAAGCTTCTATCCCTTCTTGCGGTAAAATCCCTTGCTTTAAATTTTCTTCGCGTACCTGTTTAAGCGTTGCTGGAATGATGGTATTGGCTGCCTGTCCGACCTCTTGCCAGCTATCCCAGTTAACGGAAACGGTAAGACGATCGGGATATTGAATCTGATGATGATAGGCGAAAGCATCTAAAAACGCATTGGCAGCGCAGTGATCCACCATGCCCAAACCGCCCAGAATTGCAGTTAGGGACGAACACAGCACCAAGAAGTCTAGTGGCGTATTCTTCAGCAGATCTGCTAGCACCAGCGTTCCTTTCACCTTGGGGGTCAGAATCCTAGCGGCAGCTTCGGCAGTTTTAGTTTGCATCATGCCTCCCGGTGTGACCCCAGCCGCATGAATCACCCCATGAAGTTGCCCAAATTGCTCATTGATGCGCGTCAAAACGGCTTGCATTTGCGTTGAATTTGATACATCTGCGCTCAGAGGCAACACTTCTGCACCCAATCTCTCTAACGCCTGAAGCTTCTCAATTTTGAGACTCGTCTCATCCTGGCGATCGTGCGTCGCCAACCATTGTGCCCACTCCTCTCTGGCAGGAAATGGCGATCGTCCTACCAGCACCAATTTTGCCTGCACAGTTTGAGCGAGATATTCTGCGATCGTGAGTCCCAGACCTCCCAATCCACCTGTAATTAAGTAAACGCCTTGATCCCGTAAACGAGAGGAGCGGGTGTTATCCCAACGCACAGCTTCAAAAGTCTGCACCCAACGATGATTGCCTCGATAGGCGATCGTCTGATCAGAGGATGGCGTAGTCAGTTCTACAAACAGTTGTTGAATTAACTTTTCATCTTGGTTGTGAACCGGAAGCACCACATCAATGCTGCGACAAGTGAAGTTGGGATACTCCTGTGGAATCACCTTACAAGGTCCAAGAGACAATGCTTTGCTAGGACATAGTTCCTCGGAACCCGCGATGTCCTGTACTTGGTTGGAGATAATGTTGATGTCAATGGCACAATCTGAAGACTGCTCACTAAGAGCTTGCGCTAGAAATAGCAGGCTGAAAAAGCTCAGAGTTTCCGTTTGCTCTAGGGATTCTAGAGATGAATTCGTCTCGTTCGTAACGCTCCACAAATGCGCGATCGCTTCTGGCTGTTTGCCCAGGGTTCGCAAATCATCCAGCAACGTGCGGTAGTCTCCGGGACGGTGAGGCGCGATTGTATAGTGGCAATTGACCGAATTTTGCTCTACGAGGCTGTGTAACCTCTGAAATTGTGTTCCGGCTCGAACCATCACAACCGTTTGACCCGATTGGTTCAACCGCTGCGCTAATTTCTCACCTAAACCCCACTCATCTACAAATACTAACCAGCACTTCGATGCAAGGGTTTGAACGGGCGCAGGGGGCAGAGACCGTTTCCAGGAGGGTAGATAGAACCAATCTGCCATCTCCAACTTCTTCCCGATTCGATCGAGGAGATTTGGCTTGGGTGGATCGTTCTCCATCAGGGCAGACAATACTTTTGGAGCCTGCGAAGGGTCAACTGCTAACGCTGAAATTCCCTGATTTGCCTGTTGTTGTGCTGCCTGAATCAGTTCATCCCAACGATTCGATGTCGTGCTTGGTTGTAAGAACGATCGCGGTTCAATCCAATAGCGTTGACGCTCAAAGGGATAGGTTGGTAAAGGCAGGCGATAGCGTCGCTCGTGGGCATAAAAGGTTGACCAATCCACTGAGACTCCGCATTGCCAGAGTTGCCCCAAGGTCTGCAACAGTAATGCCACATCCGATCGCTGCTTTTGCGGGTGACGTAAGGAAGTCAAAATTATATGTGCTGCTGTTTTAGCAGAATGGCGTTGAGCAAAGGTACTCAAGGTTCGTCCAGGACCCACTTCGAGTAAGATTCGCTGCGAGTCTTGCCACAACTGGTCAATACCATCCGCAAAACGCACCGTTTGACGCAGATGGTTGCCCCAGTATGCCGGATTTGTCGCTTGATCTGCCGTAATCCAGGTGCCCGTCACGTTGGAGATGTAGGGAATTTGAGGAGAATGCAGAGGAATGGTTTTAACTCGTTGAATGAATGGTTCAACGATGGCTTCCATCATTTGAGAGTGAAAGGCATGAGACGTATGCAGCAAACGTGACTCGATGCCTTGTTCCGATAATTGGTGTTGTAAAGTTACGATCGCGGCTTCAGACCCAGAAACAACACACTGGGTAACACTATTGATCGTAGCTAAGGAAAGATCGCGACCTAGTAGAGGTTGTAGATCATGCTCAGAAAGAGGAACAGCAAGCATTGCTCCTGTGGGAAGTTGCTGCATTAGTTGTGCGCGTGCGCTGACCAACGCTAACGCATCTTTTAGAGAGAATACACCTGCAATACATGCTGCAACATATTCGCCAATACTATGACCAATCAAAGCTTGAGGACGAATGCCCCAGTTGAGCCACAGTTGCGCCAAGGCATACTCAATAACAAATAAAGCAGGTTGAGCGATCGCGGTTTGTTGAAGGCGCTGCGCGGTTTCAACGGTTTCGACATCGGGATAGAGCAGCGATCGCAAATCTAAGCCTAAATGAGATTTGAGCAATTCACAGCAGCGATCAACTTGTTCGCGAAAGATTGCCTCTGTTTCGTATAGTTCCCGTCCCATGTTGACGTATTGAGAACCCTGTCCGGGGAACATAAAGGCGATCGGGCGTTCTCCTCCTGCCGATTGGATGAAGTTCCGTTGCGGATCGAGGGAGCTTAGGCTCTCAATGGCATCCTCACGATCGCGTACCACCACCATGCAACGATGTTCAAACCGTTTGCGACCCGTTTGTAGCGTGTAGGCAACATCTGCGAGATTGCAGTCAGAATTTTGCTGAAGGTGATTTGCCAGATTCGTCGTTGCAGTTTTTAGGGCAGAAGCAGTTTTAGCCGAAAGTAGCAAGAGTTGATGAGAGCGGGAAGCGCTAGACGAAGCGATCGCAGGTGCTTCTTCCAAGATAATGTGTGCATTCGTCCCACCAATGCCCAAGGAACTCACTGCGGCTCGGCGTGGCTGATGATGCGTTTGCCAGTCGGTGAGCGTTGTGTTGACGTAAAAAGGAGTATTGGCAAAATCAATTTGAGGATTCGGTTGCTCAAAATACAAACTGGGGGGAATTTGTTGGTGCTTGAGTGCTAGTACTGTTTTAATTAGACCTGTTACTCCAGCCGCCGCATCGAGATGCCCAATATTTGTTTTAACAGAGCCAATCGCACAGAAGTTTCTCCTCTCGGTACTATCGCGAAATGCCTTAGTTAGGGCTGCGAGTTCGATCGGATCTCCTAATGCAGTTCCTGTCCCATGCGCCTCAACATAGGAAATAGAGTCCGCTTCAATTCCTGCTAACGCCAACGCCTCAGCAATAACCTCTGCTTGTCCCTCCACACTGGGCGCAGTGTAACCGACTTTCATCGAGCCGTCATTGTTAATCGCTGAACTTTTGATCACTGCAAGAATACAATCACCGTCTGCCAGCGCATCTTCTAACCGCTTCAAAACTACAATGCCCACACCACTACCAGGAACAGTTCCCTGAGCTTTGGCATCAAAAGCACGACAGTGCCCATCGGGAGACAAAATCCCGCCCTCTTGATAGAAATAGCCTGATTTTTGCAACGCATGGATTGTAATGCCGCCCGCTAGCGCCATATCACACTGGTAACTGAGTAAGCTCTGGCAGGCTAAGCTGGTTGCAACCAGTGAGGTTGAGCAAGCGGTTTGAATGTCAAGGCTGGGTCCTTTGAGATTGAGTTGATAGGAAACACGAGTTGTTAGAAAATCTTTCTCATTCCCAATGACCGTTTGATAGCCAGCAGCAGATTCTAGCAATTGACGATCGGGCGCGATCTGAAAGACCCAATACTGATTCAAACCGACTCCGGCGTATACTCCCATCCGATCGCCGCAGCGTTGACAGTCGTATCCTGCATTCTCCAAAGCTTCCCAAGCGCATTCTAAAAAGATCCGCTGCTGTGGGTCCATCATTGCCGCTTCTTTAGGATTGAAGCCGAAGAATGCTGCATCAAACTGCTCTATCCCATCAAGCAGGGCAGACGCTTTGACGTAATTAGAATCTCGCACAACAACCGGATCAATGCCTGCCGCAATCAGTTCCTCATCGGTGAAAAACGCAATGGATTCAATCCCCGATCGTAGGTTTTGCCAAAATGCATCGACTGTTTTCGCGCCCGGAAAACGACCCGACATTCCAACAATCGCGATGCCTTCTATCGCATTAATTACATTACTCATAAGTCTATTTCCCTGACTGACGAAGTTGCTTTTGTCGATTGAATGCGGCTCTTTGTTGTGCGGCTCGATCGCGAACTGCCTGCAACGAAACTTTAGAGGATGATGTCTGATTCAAGTAATTGGCTAAAGCACTGATGTTTGGGTACTGAAATAGATCCGTGACTGATATCGATCGCTTCAACGCTATTTGTAGCTTGCTTTGTACCTGAAGTACCAGTAAGGAGTGCCCGCCCAGATCAAAGAAGTTGTCGTAAATGCCGACTTTTTCAATCTGCAATACCGCTTGCCAAACTTCAGAGATCGCTTGCTCTACTTCGGTTTTGGGAGCAACATAAGTGCTCGTTGACGCAATTTGAGCCGTCTCTGGAGCAGGTAAGGCACGGCGGTCAATTTTGCCGCTAGGTGTGAGGGGTAATGCATCCAGGAAGAGAAAGGTTGCTGGGATCATGTACTGAGGCAGTTTTTCCTCTAGAAAATGACGCAGATCAATAGGTGTAGGGGGCGTAGCAGCACGAATGTAGGCAGTGAGACGTTTGTTATTTGAATGATCTGCCCACGCTAAAACGATCGCTTCTTGAACGTCTGGATGTTGCCGGAGTGTTGCTTCAATTTCTCCTAACTCAATCCGAAAGCCCCGAATTTTGACTTGATCATCAATGCGATCGAGGAATTCCAACATGCCATTTGGCAGGTAGCGGACGCGATCGCCCGTTTTATAGAGAAGGGTTGAGTTGCGATCGAAAGGATTGGGAATAAACCGTTCAGCCGTTAGCTCAGGTTGATTTAGATAGCCACGAGCAATACCACCTCCGCCAACATATAGCTCACCAGGAACCCCGATCGCCACGGGCTGTTGATTCTGATCCAAGACATAGAGCTGCGTATTGTGCAAAGGATATCCAATCGGGGCAATTCGTCCTGAATTTGCAGGGGATACTGTTGATAGATCGCAGATTGTAGCGCCGATCGTGGTTTCCGTAGGACCGTAAGCATTCAACAATTGAACGCGATCGCGAACCTTCATTTGCCAAGCCAGAAGCCGCTCAGACAGTGCAGGTTCGCCCCCAATAATCACTAAACGCAAAGACTCAGGTAATTCCAACCCTTGAGCCAGTTCAACCGTGATTTGATGCCAGAATGCAGTCGGTAGATCGAGTACAGTTAACGCCAGTTCGCGGCACTGTTGCAAGAAGGTAGATACCGAATCCAACATCGCATCAGTCCGCAGCACCAATGTTGCTCCTTGCGTCAAGGATACAAAAATCTCTTCGGCTGCGACATCAAAACTCAGAGAAGCAAATTGCAAAACGCGATCGCCCGGTTTGATGCCATATTCAACGCTTGCCGTCTCGATATAACTCACGAGGGAACGATGTTCGATCATTACCCCTTTAGGCTTGCCCGTAGACCCAGACGTATAGATGACATAAGCCAGATTAGAGGCGACCGGAGCACAATGTTCGGCAGATTGTTGCTCGCTCAGATTCCATGCTGAATCGAGGCAGACCACTCTAGCCGTCGTTTCCGGCAGGATATTGAGCAGGGATGTTTGAGTCAGCAGGACTGGCACTTGAGTATCTTCCAGCATCAGAGCGAGACGCTCTTTCGGGAGGTTTGGATCAAGCGGAACATAGGCTCCTCCCGCTTTGAGAATGGCGAGCAATCCAATGATGAGATCTAGCGATCGCGTCGCACAGATTCCAACGAGTCCCTCTGGAGCAACACCCAAAGAGCGGAGGAAATTTGCGAGGTGATCCGCCTGATTATTCAGGTCTTGATACGTAAGTTGTTGCTGCTCAAAGATGACCGCGATCGCATCAGGAGTTCGCTTTGCCTGCGCTTCAAATAATTGGTGAATACATAGATCTGGATTGGGATTCAGAGAAACCGCTTGATTTCCCCATTGCCAAAGTTGTTGTTGCTCTTGCGCGGTCAGGAGCGGTAAGTCTGAGAGCCGAGCATTCGGATTCGTGACAATGCTTTCTAGTAGGGTTTGAAAGTGATGCTGCATCCGAGCGATCGTACTTTCATCAAATAAATCAGTATTGTACTCAAAGTCTGCAACTAACCCGTTTTCGACTGTTTCAACTGCCACGCTTAAATCAAACTGTGCCGTTTCACTGGTTACTTTGATAGGTTTCAGAGCCAGATCCGGTATTTCTGGAAGCTGTGGAGCATTTTGGAGCGTGAACATCACCTGAAACAGAGGCGAATAGCTCATGTTTCGTTCTGGTTGGACTGCTTCTACGAGTTGCTCAAACGGTAAATCCTGATGGGTGTAGGCTCCTAAGGCAACCTGACGAACCCGATTCAACAATTCTCGAAAGCTAGGATTTCCTGCAAGGTCAGTATGCAGCACTAAGGTGTTCACGAAGAATCCAATTAGCCCTGTGATTTCATTGCGGTTTCGATTCGCAATAGGAGAGCCAACAGAAATCCGATCTTGCCCGCTATAGCGATACATTAAGGTTTTGAAGACTGCCAGCAGCAGCATGAACAGCGTCACCCCTTCTTGCCGCGCCAGTGCCTTGAGCGAATTGGTGAGCGATCGAGAAAGATGCAACGATTTTGTTGCCCCTCGAAAGGTTTGAGCAGCAGGACGTGGACGATCGCTCGGAAGATGTAAAACCGTTGGCGCACTGTTGAGTTGCTGTTTCCAATAGGCAAGCTGCGTTTCTAGCACTTCACCCTGAAGCCAGGTTCGCTGCCAGTGAGCAAAATCGGCGTATTGAATGGGCAATTCCGGCAAGGGTGAAACCCATTCCTGGGAGTAGCTATCATAAAGTGTTGCTAACTCCTGTAGCATGACCTCCGCCGACCATCGATCGGAGATGATGTGATGCATAGTTAATAGCAACTGATGATCTTCCTGCCCAAGTTGCATTAAGGTGGCACGGAAGAGCGGTTCTTGCTGCAAGTCAAAGGGTTGCTGGATTGCCTGTTTGGTGATGCGTTGCGCTTCAACCTCTTGCTCTGATTTGACCCACGATCGCAAATCCACAACGGTCAATGGCAAAATCTGCGCGTCTGTGACTTGCTGCATTACTTGCCCTGCGATCGTGCAAAAGGTTGTTCGTAAAATCTCGTGCCGTCGAATTATTTCGGTGAGGCTTTTCTCCAGTACGGTGATATTTAACTCACCTTGAAGTTGCACTGCGATCGCAATGTGATAAGCAGAATTGGCAGCTTCTAACTGATCAAGGAACCACAATCGCTGTTGGGCAAAGGAAAGGGAATAGCAATTTGTAGCACTTTTAACCCTCACGATTGGACAAGCTGACTGAGGATTTGAGGTTGTAAGCTGATTTAGAATTTGTGCGACCAGTTCGGCAATACTAGCACCTTCAAATAAATCCGCGATCGCGATCTCAACTCCAAAATCAAGCTCTATGCGGCTTTTGATCTCAAAGATCATTAACGAATCAAGTCCGAAGCGGCTTAAAGGGTGCTGCACATCAACTTGGGTTGCTGCAATTCTCAAAACTCGTGCAACTTGTTGCCGAACATAATCAGTCAGTTGTGTTTCGCGTTCCGCAGAATCAAATGCGAAGAGATCTGCACGAGTTAGAGATGTCTCAAGATTTTCAACCTCAACCATCTCTAAAATACTGCTGCCGATCTCTGCTAGATTGCCTGCCAGAAACGCTGCTTTACAAGCCCGACGCTGAATTTTACCGCTAGAAGTTTTCGGAATCGTGCCTGCTTTAATCAAGACAACAGCATAGGCTTGTACCTCGTGGGCTTCTGCGATCGCTTGTCGGATTGCCTGTGTTACCTCCTGAACATTCGGCTTTTGACGAAACTCGACCTCTTGTACCACAACAAGCCGTTCTGCATCGTAGAGTGCGATCGCAAAGGCAGCACTGCTACCAATTCTCAAGGTGGGATGGCTCCGTTCTGCCGTGAATTCAAGGTCTTGCGGATAGAGATTGCGCCCTCGAATAATGATCAAATCCTTAGCGCGTCCAGTGATGAACAGTTCCCCATCGTGCAAAAAGCCTAAGTCGCCAGTTCGTAAGAATGGTCCTGCATGGGTGTCTGAAAGATACGCCTGAAAGGTTTGGGCGCTTTCCTCTGGACGATTCCAGTAGCCCTGTCCCACGCTGGAACCCGATACCCAAATTTCTCCCACTTCACCGGGTTGGCAGCGATCGAGGGTTTCAGGATGAACAATGACAATATGTTGCTCTGGAATTGTTTTCCCACATCCAATCAACGTCCAAACTTCTGCATCTCCTGCATCAGCCTCTACAACTTGACTACGTTCCAGTGCTGCTTTCTGGACTGTCTTAATCACGGGTGCAGTAGCTTGGACTCCACCAGAAACCATCAGGGTTGCCTCTGCCATCCCATAACATGGGTAGAACGCTTCTCGACGGAACCCACACTCAGCAAAAGTAGCCGCAAACCGTTCTAGACTGCTGTGCCGAATTGGTTCTGCTCCGTTAAATGCAACGCTCCAATGACTCAGATCAAGCGTCTGGCGCTGCTCTGCCGTAATCTTCTCCACGCACAAGTCATAGGCAAAATTGGGTGCGCCACTAGTAGTGCCTTGATAGCGAGAAATAGCTTGCAGCCAGCGGTAAGGACGCTGAAGAAACGAAGCAGGCGACATCAGAATACAAGGAAACCCACCATATAACGGTTGTAGAATCCCACCAATTAAGCCCATATCGTGATAAGCAGGCAGCCAGGAGACAAACGTGCTGCTAGGAGAATGCTCCATGTAGCGATAGGTCGCAGCAGCATTGTGCAGTAAGTTGCTGTGACTGAGCATGACCCCTTTGGGTGTGCCAGTCGAACCGGATGTATATTGCAAAAACGCGAGAGTATTGTTCTCAATCAGCGGTTCCTGCCAAGTTTCAGCAATGGAGTACTCCAAATTGTCCGTGGTTAGCCACTGGATTGTATCCCCATTCATTTTCTCAGCCAACAGTGATTGCATTCTGTCGAGGATGGCTGTTGTTGTCAGCGCGATCGCAGCTTGTGCGTCCGATAAAATTGCTGCAATTCGCGGTGTGTTTCGCTGATTGTGGGGTGGATACGCAGGAACCGCAACCACTCCCGCATACAGACAACCAAAAAATGCTGCCAGATAATCCAGCCCAGGTGGGTAGAGCAATAGTGCGCGTTCCCCACCCAATCCCATCGCTTGTAACCGAGCTGCGATCGCTCGACTCTGACGATCGAGTTCTTTGTAGGTGAAACTCACCGCTTCGGTTTCTCCATCCAAGAGGAAGGTAAACGCTAAGCGATCGGGTTGATGCATCGCCCTGTAACGGAGCAACGCTACTAGGGTCGATTCACACCAAAATGTTTCTGGAAAAGCGTCTGAAGGGTGGTTCATCATCCTCTACGTGCCTGTAGCACCCCAACTATGGAATTCTCTATTGCAACTAATTTGCATTAATTACTAGGCTACCATACGGCAAAGCTGCTACCTCTGGCAAGCCCTATTGAAAATTTTTTGATCAGCTTGTCAGTTGCTTAGATGAAAAGTACAAGGAGATTGCCCGATCAAGTTGGTTCAGTTCAGGGGATTTCTCCACTGAACGGATAACCGCTGTATTCCAGGCAATATAAAGCCTTTATGGAAATCTAGATCTCTAATATCGCCGAGTAAATTGATTAAAAGATTGTCAGAGGTAACCAGCTAAACAAACTAGATCTCACAAAAGGATGGTAGGCTGAGTAAGCTATATAGTTGATAAATTCTCTCAGTATTGGATCTACCCAACACTCGCTGATTTCCATGCGTACCTTTGTCATCGTCTGGAGTGGTCAATTGGTCTCTGCCATTGGTAGCTACATGACGCACTTTGCCATTACTTTGTGGGCTTGGCAGCTTACAGGACAAGCCACAGCACTGACTCTAATTATTTTCTCTAGTCAGGTTGCAAGTCTTGTTGTGACTCCTTTCGCAGGGGTCATTGTCGATCGCTACGATCGCAAAAAACTGATGATGTTGAGTGATGCAGTGGCTGCGCTATCGACTGTCGCCATTCTTTCACTCTATCTGACTGGGCATTTACAAGTTTGGCACTTTTATGTAACGAGTGCGATCAATGGCGTTTTCAGCGACCTTCAAGAAATTGCCTACTCAGCTTCGATCCCAATGATGGTTTCCAAGCAGGACTATACTCGCGCGAGTAGCATGGGATCGGTTCTGCATTATAGTTCTAATATCTTTGCCCCTGCACTGGCAGGGATTCTTTATTACAGTATTGGGCTACTGGGTATATTACTCATTGATTTATTGACGTTTTGTATTGCGATTTTGACCGTATTTCGAGTTCATATTCCCCAACCTGTTGCTTCTCGACCCTCACTTCAAAGTCAGACAACACTATTGCAGGAAATGCTGGTTGGCTTTCGCTATGTGTTTGCACAACCGGGATTATTTGCGCTCCTAGTTGCAGCCTTGCTGTTTTGGTTTGCCCATGACATTGGTGCGTCATTGTATTCTGCAATGGTTTTAGCGCGTAGCAATAACAATGCATCGGTCTTAGCAAGCTTGTCTGCGATCGCAGGAGTCAGTGGAGTGATAGGTGCGATCATCATGAGCACCTTAGGAGGTCCCAAACGAAAGATCCATGGTTTTCTTCTAGGAATGGTTGGCGCAGGAATCAGTAAAGCGATATTTGGTCTGGGACAATCACCATTGCTTTGGTTCCCTAGTCAATTCTGCTCCTCCCTAAATTTTCCCCTTCTGGGTAGTTCCAATGATGCAATTTGGCTAGCCAAGGTCAGCCCTGAGCGACAGGGACGAGTTGTAGCAACTCGCTCACTATTACTCCTGGTTGTTTCAACGATCGCGGCTTTAATGGCTGGACCACTGGCAGATCGAATCTTTGAACCCGCCATGATGCCAGAAGGTTGGCTTGCAGGAATATTCGGTAGCATTTTTGGAACCGGATCTGGTGCAGGAATGGCACTCCTGTATGTCATCTCATCGATCGGTTTAGTCCTGGTGGGTGCGATTGGATATTGGATTCCAACGTTGCGCGATATGGAAACGACCGTCTGCGATCATGATGTTGAACCATATAGCTCCAAGTAAGGGCATCAGCGTTACTTGATCCGAATCCAGTTCTGTACCTCATACTGGGGAAATGGAAATGCCTGTTCGCTATCACATTCTCCTTTGAGATAAACAGCTTTGTTGGGGTCAGCAATAATGTCGGCTCGATGAATCTGTCGATCGCCCTCCGGTGTTTCAAAGGTCAATTCTACCGAAGTCAAGGTTTCATCTTCATTTTGTGCCAAAACTTGAATTGCAACGTTGTAGTTCATCCACTCCCAACCCTGTTGCAACAGTAGTTCGCGCTCCCATGCTTGTACTGCCCAAGGCAAGTAGCTCCAGCCTCGATACACCTGTCTTAAAACCTGAATATCACCTGTTCGCGTCAAAATGGAGGTGAGGGATGACCCATTAAGATGTCCATAGTATCGTCCCGCTGGAAGGTCGATCGCGGTTGGAGCAAACCGATGTCCACCAATATGGCTCACTTGCCAAACCCGAACCTGATGTAACGATAGATGATTCACGATCGTGGTAGCTTCGCGGTACAGTGGATACCCATATTTAGCACAGCACTTGTCGTGGCTCCCGTGAGTACAAACGAAAATATCTCGAAACGAGTTGTCAACCGGAGTCACATCGATAGGCTCACCTGCTAAATAGGCTTGAATCAGTGGGGCAATCTCATTGGGATCAGCGATGTGAAACTCTTGCTGGCGATAGGTATTTGTAAAGTTGGAAGCTTGCTCAAAGATAAGCAGTCTAGTAAACCCAGATTGATTCAAGGTTTCGTTGTAGATCAATAGCAGGCAAGTCTGAAATCGATCGTAATCCTCATTCACCCATTCCCCAAGTGTGCTGAGATTAGCTGGAACGGATTTAGAATCTAGCTCATTCGGAGTCCAAGGTGGAGGACACTCAACTGCAATAAAAGCTTTGTAGGGTGAAGCCGTACCAATTAGATCTGCATTCGAGCTCCGGGCAGCATCCGCACAAAAAAAGGGAACCATTATTTTTTCTCTCCGACTCACATTTTCGAGGTAAGCTGTTTCAGCAAGTCATTCAGAATATACGCTTCAGCGATGGGGCCTCGCAGCATTGTTAAATGACCATCCATAAAATACACTCGTCCTGCTTGTGATACAGGTAATGCCTTTAACAGGCGTGTTTGGTTCCATTTCTGTTGTAGGCGTTTCCAGGCGAGGGAATTCTGATTAGGATTACTATCCCACCCTAAGACAATCAGCATATCCGTATCAAGTTGAGGCAGCATTTCTAGGGAAAGCGGCGCGGCTCCTATCGCTTCCAACATTGAGTCATTCAAGCGAGTCATCTTGAATCCCAATGCTTCCAACAAATCCGAGTAAACGCTCCGGTCTTGCCCATACGCATAAAAACCATTCGCGAGATCGCCAGAACTCAATAACAATATGCGGGGATTTGCCTGCACGATAGCGTTCAATTGCTGACGCGCTGCACTCATGCGCTGCTCCCGTGCAAACATCAGCGGTTGAATAACATCGAGACGCCCCATTGCCTTGGCAATGAGTTGAAGATTGCTCTGCCAACCTCCCTGTTGATCGTCGATCAGGATTGTAGGCGCAATTTGTGAAAACAGGTCGTACTTGCCTTGGCTACCCTGCCATAGTTCACCCAAGATCAAATCTGGTTTAAGAGACGCAAGAGCTTCCAAAGACGGATAAGTACGATCTCCGAGATTCATAGGTTGAGTGATAATCCTATTTCCTAAGTAAGGAATTTGGTGAGCAGGATGATCGAATTGACCCTGACCTATGGAGGTGCCTGCATAGCCAGCAGGCTGTTCACCTAGAGATAGCAGAATATCCAACAGATACGGACTCAGTACAGCAATTTTCTGAGGCTGACGACATATCTTAGTTGACCCTGCGGCGTGCTCAATGGACTGACAGTTCGCGGCTGGCTGTATTGGTTGTATCGGTTCTGAGGTTAGATGTGGAGTTGTGGAAAGAGTTCTGTTACATCCCCAAACCAACAGAATCGTTAAAGCAAAAAGTAGTAAAGATCGAACTAGGCGAGAGATAGTTGTCATTCCTCTATACTATTGTGTTGCTGCTATTCAAAAGATTTGTTCCCTTGAAGTGTCAGTGTTAGGGTATTTCACTCTATGAACATCCAGTCATCTCCATTGTGTCCTAGTAAAGATGAGCAAAGACTGCTTCAATCTGAATCTGATTGAGTTAATGTGATACCCAGCAGTTTTCAAGCCACTGCACGAGTTCGTGGCGGTGCATTGCAATATGTTTAGCTACGCTCCAGACTTGAGTTGCTGAGTTTGCATTTTTTATTAGAATTTTCAAGGGTTCATGACCGGTGCAGCGGCAGGGAATGCCTAATTCTTGCAACCGAAAATAAATTTACCAGCGATCGATGCCATCAATTTCGATTTCCTCAAACTCTTGAGATAAATCATTAATATCCATATTATTTCTTACCTGTAATGTGTTGATTTGTTAACGGATTCATGAGAGTTATTTTCATCTAATGTCTACTGTGAGGGCTAACTGGCAAAGTAATAAAAGGAAAAGCTGCACAACGCCATCATCATGGTCTTTATATTCAGGGTCACTCTACAGGGTGATTGATGAAAGAAACTTGTATTTCTGTCACCTTAAATTTCCATGAAGGTGACAGTTGACTTGTAAA
Organism: Leptolyngbya boryana PCC 6306; assembly: GCF_000353285.1. Classification (NCBI taxonomy): domain Bacteria; kingdom Bacillati; phylum Cyanobacteriota; class Cyanophyceae; order Leptolyngbyales; family Leptolyngbyaceae; genus Leptolyngbya; species Leptolyngbya boryana. The sequence continues at coordinate 235,515 of NZ_KB731325.1, read as the reverse complement.
GAGAATTGTTAGACTCGCGTTCATACCAAGAGTTACTAACAGACCTTAAGAAGTTGTCTAGAGACAAAAAATGTTAATGCTCAAGGCTATCTATTTCTTGGGAGAAAACCGATGACGCAAATGCTAGTTAGACCCTTTGGACAAGTTGCCGATAACGTGATTTTACTAGATCGATCGACAACCGAACCTGTATGTGAAGGCTTGAATATTGCATTGGCAAGTTTTCAAGCGTTGTATTTGCAATATCAAAAGCATCACTTTGTTGTTGAGGGTGCTGAATTCTATTCATTGCATCAATTTTTTGAAGAAGGTTATGAAGCGGTTCAGGGACATGTTCACGATATTGGAGAACGACTGAATGGATTAGGTGGCGTTCCAGTTGCGAGCTTTGCAAAACTTGCAGAACTATGCTGCTTCACACCTGAACCGGATGGAGAATTTCGGTGTCGTCAAATGGTTGAAAATGATTTGGCAGCCGAACAAGCGTTGATCTCGCTACTTCGTCGATTGGCATCACAAACGGAGAGCCTAGGCGATCGTGCCACCCGCCATCTACTTGAGACAATCTTGCTCAAAACGGAGGAACGGGCTTACCACTTGGCGCATTTTCTAGCTCCAGATACTTTAGTAGTATTGAACTAGTTTGCTTCCTGCAAACACATTGTCAGGTGTTATGTCATATTTCTCTTGACCTCCCTATCTTTCTAATCTGGCAACATTCTCTTAAGCCAAGAGATGAGCCTCGTTGATCAGCCACTTCACAGGCTTGCTCAACACTCGTCTATTACTATACGCTTAATGAGAACCTTTATCACTAATTTTATGGGAGCTTAGGTACGCTTGATCATAGATGCGTTTAATCACAAGGATGCCGCATAGTCGAAAAGCTTCGCCTTTAGACTGTTCGGCATCTTTTGTTTTGAATCAAGATGAGTTTGAATATCAGCTCTAAAGGAATAAGATGGTTTGATGAGCAGTAGTAATTGCCAATTCTGTAGAGCCTATTTGAGATCTCTTCTTGAGAAAATATATGGTTGTGTTGCCTTAGCGAATCCAGAAAAACGCATTTATTTACTCGGTGATTTGTCGCCTGACACAGATCATGCGTTACTTCAACTCATCCAGATGTGTAGCAATCATCCCAAAGGTGGCTTTAGCTGGAAAAATCAACCGCAGCAGCTAGAATCTACAATACTCGCCTGTATTCCTTCCATTCTCACCTTCTCACCGGAGAAAGAAGATGAGGAGTAACTTCTGCGATCGCACAATTCGATTGTCTAGCACTCGATAGATATACACTTTAGCTGCAAATTCCAATCAAGATGATGCAGAGTAAAGTATCGCTACGCAGTTTGCCGTTGATGAACCAGTAAGTAGAGAAAGAACGGCGCTCCGATCCCCGCTGTCACGACTCCACAAGGAAGCTCGATTGGTGCAAAAACTGTTCTCCCCACAAAATCAGCCATTACCACTAACACCCCTCCAATAAGTGCAGAGATCGGCAGTAATTCTTCATGACGATTGCCCACAATCTGCCGTCCCAGATGGGGCGCAATCAGCCCAACAAAACCGATCGTTCCCGCAGTTGCAACGGATGCCCCCGCTAATCCGACTGCAACCATGGCTAGCAATCCTCGCTGCCATTCGACTCGACTGCCTAATCCCTTCGCGATGTCTTCCCCTAAATTCAGCACATTGAGATGTCTTGCTAACCCGAATGCAGCAGGTACAAGGACAATCAACCAGGGAAGAAATGAAAAAAATTGTTCCCAAGTGCGACCGTAAACACTCCCTGCTAACCAGACCAAAGCTTGACTGACATCGTAAATTGAGCCAAAGGTAATCAGCAGACTGGTAAACGCACTCGCGATCGCAGAGAGTCCAATCCCCATCAAAATCAACAGAGTCGGTGAGCTTCCCCCATGCCAGGCTAATCCATAGATTAACATCGCCATTAATGCTGCACCTGCAAACGCAGAAAACGGAACTACATAAACAGGCGCGTTTGGGAACAAAACAATCACCGAGACCGCTGCAAGACTTGCTCCAGTGTTGATCCCAATGATGCTAGGGTCAGCGAGTGGATTGCGAGTTAAGCCTTGAAAGATAGTACCTGATAGGGAGAGTGCAGCCCCAACCATGAATGCAACTAAAGTCCGAGGTAAGCGTAACGTTTGGATCACGAACGCATGATCCGGGTTGCCTGTATCAATCCCAAACAAGGTTCTGATGATGTCGAATACTGCAATCGGATATTCTCCTCGTCCAACATTGAAAACAATTGCTGCAAACCCAATTCCGAGTAGCAAAAGCGCGATCGCAGGCACTCGTCGATCAAGCCGAAAAGAAAGTACAGGAGAACGCCAATCGCTCATTTTTTCACCTTCGATTTTGCAAGATAGACAAAGAACGGCGCACCGACGATCGCAGTCATTACGCCAACGGGAAGTTCTTGAGGCTTTAATAACACTCGTGCCGCAATATCAGACACTAACAATAGAATTGCTCCAAGGATGGCTGAATAGGGCAAAATCCAGCGATAGTCGGTCTTGATGAAAAATTTGACCATATGGGGGACAACTAAGCCGATAAAGCCGATCGGTCCTGCGATCGCGACCGAACTTCCTGCTAATAGAACAACGCTCGTAGCAGTTAGAAACTTCACCCAAAGGGTTTGCTGTCCCAAACTTGTTGCAACTTCCTCACCTAAACTAATTGTTGTGATTTGCCGACTGAGCAGGAATGCAAGCACCAATCCAGCACTCAAAAATGGTAGAACTTGCAAGAATAAATCAAAATCCCGTCCTGCTAATGATCCTGCTAACCAAAAGCGAATTTCCTCAAGCGTGCGCTGGCTCACAATCAGAATGGCAGTCGTGATTGAAGCAATCAAGGCAGACATTGCGGCTCCTGCAACTGTCAGATTTAACGGAGTTGCGCCACCTCGACCCAATGTGCCGAGAAAGTAAACAAGGATTGCTGCGATCGCGGCTCCTAAAAATGCTACTCCTGCATAAATCGTTAACGAGGAACTGCCAAACAGAAATAAGCTAATGACAACCGCTAAAGCACCGCCTGCTTCAATTCCTAAAATTCCGGTTTCAGCGAGTGGATTGCGAGTTAAACCTTGCATTAATGCACCTGAGACTGCAAGAGCAGCACCGACGGAGAGAGCAATCAGTGATCGTGGCAATCTAACGGTTTGAATTACTAAATGATCAAACGAGTTATCAAAGGTCGTAAACGATGCCAGAATTGTTGGCAATGGAATATCTCTTGCACCAAGGGTGACACTGTGAATCAGAATAATTAGCAAGATGAGCGTGCCTAAACCGAGTCCCAACACAGGAGGAATGAGAGGTTTATAAACTTTAGGGAGAGTAGAAGTCATCGTAAGAGAAGACTCTTAACGCAAATTAGTCCTAATTGTACCTGTTTGTGTGCAAAAAACAAGGGCAGTTTGAATCGATCAGGCATGGGGCGATCGTTGAAATCTGCTTTCACCCCGCCTCAAATTGACGACCTCGCCCTGGGTTAGAGTTATTATTTAGATTAGTGAAGAATAGAATATTCGCTGGAGTAAAGAAACTCACATAACTTTCACTTTGAGTTTAAGATTTTGTATATTGATTCTGCTGTACCGATAGGAATCAGTATGTTAGTTATTCAGGATCTAGGGCGGCAGATTCAAGGACGTTGGGTTTGGAAGCAGATCAACTTTGAGTTGTATCCGGGAGAACGATGTGCGATCGCTGGAGAAGCCGGAGCCGGAAAAACATTACTATTGAGAGCGATCGCAGCACTCGACCCGGTTCAATCTGGAACGATCGCTCTTCAAGGAAAATCCCTTTCTGATTGGTTCATTCCCCATTACCGAACTCAAGTTCTATACTTACATCAACGCCCTGCACTGCTCGAAGGAACTGTTGAACAGAACTTACAAGCGATCTACAGAATGGCGGTTCGTCGTTCGCCGGATCGTTACCGCGATCAAAGACCACGAATTCTAGAATATCTATCAATTCTGGGACGATCGCCTGACTTTCTCGATCATCCAACTCATGCTCTTTCTGGTGGAGAAGGTCAAATCGCTGCATTCCTACGAGCCTTACTTTGTTCTCCAACTGTTATGCTCTTCGATGAGCCAACTGCCTCACTCGATGCTCAGACCGAGCAGCGATTTGAAGCTCTTGTGCGCCTCTGGCAGCAGGAAAACCCAGTGCGATCGTATTTCTGGACAAGCCATAATCCAGAACAATTAGAGCGAATGACCGATCAACGATTAACCCTCAAACGGCCATGACAAATTATGTTCTGATTAGTGATGGACAGCTTGCACTAGCAGCAATGCTGATTTTGATCAACCTCATCCTCTCGATCGTCTTACAACTTGGCTTGGAGAAACAATTATGGATTGGCTCCATTCGGATGACAGTTCAACTTTTACTGATTGGCTATGTATTGAAATGGATTTTTGCACTACAATCATCTTGGTCGGTGCTATCTGTAGCGCTGATTATGACGCTTCTAGCAGGGCAATCCGCGATTGATCGAACAAAACGCCGCTACCAAGGAATGTATTGGAATAGCTTTGTTTCGATATTTACTTCTTCTGCACTGATGCTGGGAGCAATCGTGAGCGGAATCATTCGCGTTGAGCCTTGGTACAATCCGCAATATATTATTCCGATGCTTGGGATGATTTTAGGCAATGCACTGACAGGAACATCCCTAGCACTCGATCGCTTTACCGAAGATTTGACGGTGCGACGAGACCAAATCGAATCATTGCTAGCACTGGGCGCGACCCGTTGGGAAGCTGCACAGGGAACCATTCGAGAAGCGGTGAGAACGGGGATGATTCCAACCATCAATCAAATGATGGTCATGGGAACGGTAAGCTTACCTGGAATGATGACGGGACAAATCATCGCGGGAGCAAGTCCAACCGATGCAGTCCGTTATCAAATCGTGCTGATTTTTGCGATCGCAGCCGCAACTGGACTAGCGACGATTGGAATTGTATTGCTAGGCTTTCGATCATTGTTCAACATCCAACACCAACTGAGACTCGATCGACTGCAATTTAAGCAAAAACTGTAGCGCATCGAGTCATGATTAGAGCGATGATTGAACTGAAAATCGCTGAAAAAGCGAGATGAAAGAGCATCGCAAAATTCAAGAGACGGTTACGCTAATCGTATTAAATACTTTGGCGTGTTGAATCACTCAGCACATTCTCTAACCAGACAGAGTGAGATGAAATTGCTTAGTAAATGCTTCTCCAAGCTCTCACAGTTCCCTGTCCGATCGCGCTGTCAACGACTTCGCCGTTATCCGCTGTTGCTCTCAATTGCATAGATTGTTCTGGTGCAGTCTTTAGTATGTTTGCTCTAAGTACAGGACAAAAGCTTGCAAATAATTCATAGGAAGGGGTTTCATGAGAATTACCACATTCTTAAACCACAAAACCCCTATGAATCAGGTTACTCGACTTCAAGAGAAATTGCGACCGCATCTCGCTTGGCATGGCGCAAGATTGAGCTTTGTTGCTGCTTTCTTGATTGCCTTGTTTCGGGTGAAGACCGTTAACTTTAGCGAACTGGCAACGGCGTTCAATGGCAAAGCTCAAACCGATTCACATTACAAGCGACTGCAACGATTTTTCCGAGATTACGAGATGGATTATGCAGAGATTGCCCAAGCCATTGTCACCCTGATGGCAATTCCTGAACCTTGGGTGCTATCGATTGACCGTACCGATTGGCAGTTTGGCGATTGTGTGTTCAATATCCTGATGTTGGGTGTGGTGCAGGATGGGGTTGCGTTTCCACTGGTGTGGTGTCTACTCGATAAGCGAGGCAATTCTAACAGTACAGAACAGATGGAGTTATTCAACCAGTTTCTTGAACGCTTTGGAGATCGCGACATTGCTTGTCTTACTGCAGACCGGGAGTTTGTCGGCAAAGCTTGGTTTGGCTACCTGTTGCAAGACCCGCTCACGCCCTTTCGGATTCGGATTCGTGAGAATCACAAACTGAGCGATGGGCAGACCAGTCGCAAAGTTCGGGTTCTCTTTGCGGATTTGCAAGTCGGTCAAACGAAGGTGCTGCGGCACAAACGCCGTTTATGGGGGCATTGGGTTTACATTGCGGCAACCCGATTAGAGAATGGCGAATTGCTCGTGGTCGCTACCCAAAGCGCTCCGAAGTCTGCGATTGCCGATTACGCCAAGCGATGGGGCATTGAAACCCTATTCGGCATTTTCAAGACCCGTGGCTTCTGCTTGGAATCGACTCACCTGACTGACCCCAAGCGCTTGAGCAAGCTATTAGCACTCCTTTCATTAGCCTTGTGCTGGGCGATCTTAGTCTGAGAGTGGTTGCATCAACTCAATCCCCTGAAGCTGAAAAAGCATGGTCGCAGAGCCAAAAGCATCTTTCGTTATGGCTTCGATCATCTCCGTAGCATCCTGTTCAACCTTGATCAAAAGATGAGTGAGTTCATAGATACTCTGTAACTACTCAGGCTGAAGCACCGTTGGCATTGTCGGGTTGCCCAAGAAAACTTGCTTGAGTGCTTCGAGGACATTCAACCCTTGCTTTTTGAGCGTGGAGATATAGCCGCGAATCCGCCCAAACATCTGTGCGCCCTCAACGGAGCGAAATCCACCCGATATCTTTTGCTTCAATTTCATCATGCGAAGGTCGCGCTCGGCTTGATTGTTATCAAAGGGAACGCGGAAGTCCAGCATAAATGCTAACACCTGCGCTTGGTGCTGCTGTAAGCGGTCGAGTAAGTTCTTTGCGGGCGATTTTTGGGTCGTCCTCGCGATTTTGCGTCATCAAGCGGCGGGTCATTGATGCGATTGAGAGACAATCCCGCCTCAATCAGCAGCACATAGCGTTCTTCAAACCACTGCACGAGGTCGCGACTGAGCGTGGAGTGTCCCTGCATTTTTGCGTCATCGACTTGCTGTTTGAGATCGCACAGCAAAATGCTCATCTCTTCTGCCCAAGTCTGAGCATAGCGTTCTCGGATAAATTCGAGTTCTCGCAAATGATGGGCATTGCATAAGGCATGGTCACACTCATACTGGGCATAGCTTTTCCAGCCATCATGCACACTCACGCCCTCAAAGTTAGGCAGCAGTGCCATCGCCTCAAGGGCTGCTCTACCCCGCTTGGTATGAACAAAGTAGAAGGTAAAGCCATCGGTACTGGCAACATGCAGCCACCACAATCCACCCTTGACTCGCATTCCAGTTTCGTCACAATGGATCACCTCCGCAAGCGCTACTTGCTCGAAAATCCAATCCTCAATCGGCTCTAATGTCTCAAAACATCGTTCTCGACTGGTATACAGCGTCGCTTCGGACAGCAAACAGCCGAAGATATCCGCAAACAGTTCTGCCACCCGTGCAGATGCCAACAACTGATAGTCCAGAAAATACACCATCAGGCTTTTTAAGCTGGCGCCATACTGCACCACGCTATTCACCCCGACCGGAAACGCTCCTCGATTCAGGGTTTGACATCCTGGACAGCACTTGACTTCGGCTCGATGCTCAGTAACGCTGAGTTGAATCGGGGCTAGGTCTTGCACTTGGCGACTCTCCCACGATTCCACTTCGACTGCTCTCAACGAGATGCCACAAACTTCACAAGTCTCAACCGGGTGAACCATCACAGCATCTACCTCTTCTGACCACTCTAAGGTCGCTCCTGGATGCCCGCTTTGCCCCCCACTGGAGCGCTCACTTTTGCGCCGTTGGCTTCTCGGTTTCGGCGCAAACCCATCTCCCGATGGTGGTTTACTACTATTGCGGCTATTTTTCGCATGTTGATTCTCCAAAGCTTCTATCCGTTCTTCTAGTCCAGCAATCCGTTGCAATAACCCCTCAACCAGAGCAATGACTGCATCTTCGCCTTGGGCATAGATCGCTCGGATTTCGTCGCGACTCATTGCCAGATTTTTAGGAGTAGGGTCGCTCAAGAGGATGCCCTCACGACAACTTTGAATAGTTTGAACCTTACTGTTATTTGCGTACTTGCCTACAATTCCTTACGATCTTTTAACCTGAGTAGTTACGATACTCTACAATTTTTGTCCTGTACTTAGATGTTTGCTATTTCCGAAGAGATCAGAAACAGTCCGTTTTTGTTCTCAAGCTGAAAAACGCGCTCTCCCACTTTGACTGACAATCCTGTAACTTTCTCAGTCCCACTGTTGGTGAAGCAAACTGAATCAGGAAAACCATCATCAAACGCATCGAGCGGGTAGTATCTAAACCTTGATACATACAATCCACGATAGCGAGGAAATGGACGTTGGGCAATCGTACATTCCCGATCACTATAAGCAAGTAAAAGCCTTACAGAATTCATAAGCAAGAAGTTAAGCGGTCATTCGTTTCAGCATTAAGCGAATCGTCGTCTACGTTTAGATTCTCCTTATAAATCAGCTCCAAGGTTGAGAGCTAAAGGAATTCAGAAGCTTGACACTTACGAAAACCAATTAATCCGGCAATGCCTAAAAATCTGAAACTAGACCAATTCGATAAGTCAAACCAGGTTGATAGATCCGGTTCACTTTTTCATAGCTATGATCGGCAAGATTTTCGAGAAACACGCTGAGACCTAATCCACGAGCAATGGGAATCCGCAAGCCTAGATCAAAACTGATCCAGGCGGGTGAAAAATCACGAGAACTATCGCTCGCAAGCGTAAATAAAGCGCGTCGTGCGCCACTGAAGTAATTGGCAAATAAATTGACTTCCCAGCCGTTTGAGGCATAACCAATTCCAAAGCGTGCCACTGAAAACGGAATCGTACTCAACTGCAATCCTTGTTCTACACCACTACCAATCCTGGCATCGGTGTAAGTGTAGTTGACAAACGTAGACCACTGTGGCGCAATCTGCCAGCGCAATGCTGCCTCAATGCCGTTCGTGTTGACTAATCCAATATTCGCCCATTGCCCCGACTGAACGGCAATGCGATCGTTCAACCGACTACCAAAGTAAGTGAACTGTGCTGCAAAGCTCTGAGACAGTTGTACATCGATCCCAGCCGTCCAAGACGATCCGGTTTCAGGCTTGAGATTAGGATTGGGCAACCAATTGTGAACCGTATCAAACGCATACAGTTGATCCAAGCCCGGATTACGATGCACAGATACCCAACTACCTCGCAGTGCAAGATTAGGAGAGACTGCCCATCGTGTTCCAACACTAGGATTGAGATAACTGCCAAATTCACTCGTAAAGTTTTGACGCAAACCAAATTCGGCTTGGAAACTGTTGGTAATTTGCCAGGTATTTAAGGCAAACAAAGCAGTTTGAAAGCGATCGCGGTCGAACCCACCGTTAAATTGGGCTAGTTGCGGCAGCGTACTAAAGGCTTCTCCATTGAGCAGCGAATTTTGTAAGTCAACGCCCCATCGCAAATTGTTCGTTTTGCTGGTTTGCCAGTTATGTTCGACTCTGGCATTGAAGCCGCGAGAATTTACGATCCCTCGGCGAAAGAATGTGGTTTGTGTGGGTCCGTAAGTGCTGAAATAGTCTTGATTAAACGACAGAGTTGTATTGAGCGTTGAATCGTCTCCACGACCTAGCGCTGCTTTCCAAGTCAAACCGACATTCACGGTATCGTGATCTAAACGATCGCGCTGTAAGGGAAATCCAAAATACAACAAGCCGCGCCGACTGGTCACAGTCGAAACATCTAAACTGAGTGAGTTGCGATCGTTGAGGTCAAAGCTCAAGTTACCGTAGTAATTATCTTGAGTCGAATCGCCATTAAACAATCGTCCATCCGGACCTCGATTTGCGGCTCCAACCGGAACAAAGTAATCGTTATCTGCCTTAAATCGTTGATAGCTAAATAGATAGTTGACCGCTCCGAGTGCCCCTGAGTAGCTGCCGCGATAGTTCGAGGTGCTAAATGATCCCAACTGAGCAAAGCCATTAAACTGAGGAATGCCAGTTCCTTTCTTGGTAACGACATTAACAACACCCCCGATCGCTTCAGATCCATAAAGCGTGGCAGCCGTTCCGCTCGTGAGTTCGACTCGCTCGATCGCACCTGTGGGAATTGAGCTTAAATCAGTGCCACCATGATAAATATTCACATTGGTGCCGATCGGTCTTCCGTTAAGCAGGAATACAGACTGATTGATTGAAGCTCCTCGATAGAAAGTTCCAGTGTGAATATCGGCTCCAAAGCCAGCATCATTGACCGCAAATCCGGGCAACCTCCGCAAAATTTCGGCTAAACTATCCGCACTCTCACGCCGAATTTCATCGGAGTCTATCGTATAGACCGGAGTTGAGGTTGGCTTCTGAAGCTTTTCGACTCCAATAATTTCTTCCTCTTCTGATGATGGGTCTGAATCCTGTTGTGCGATTTCTACAGGGTTGCGCTCAATCTGATCCTGCAACGATTCAGATTGCAGCAAACGAGCATCCGTAAGCGGCTTTTGAAAATCACGAAGATGAGACGGTGTGAATAGTTGCTGTGAGATACCTGCATCTGGTGAAGAATGCTCGGTAAGCGTGGTGATAGATGAAACCGGAGTAATAAACCTCCGGCAGAGCCGAAGGCTTTAACGTATGTGCGCCGCTCAAAGCGGCAGTTCAGCACCTCCTGAAGGAGGCATTCGGGCTACTCGTTGAAGAAATTCAATTGATCCACCCGCTGATCTTCTTTTTCTTGATCCCGGATGTACTGGCGCACTAATGCCTCATCACGTCCCACCGTCGAGACATAGTATCCTCTTGCCCAAAAGTGTTGTCCCGTAAAGTTCTTCCGCCGCCCCTGATACGTTCTCGCAATGCTAATCGCACTTTTGCCTTTGATGTATCCCATCACTTGCGACACCGAGTACTTCGGTGGAATTGAGATCAGCATATGCACATGATCGCTCATCAAATGTCCTTCCTCAATCCGACATTCCTTCTGCGCTGCCAACTCTCGGAACAATTCGCCTAAATGCTGCCGTAGCTCGTAGTACAACGCTTTTTTTCGATACTTGGGGATGAATACCACATGATATTTGCACTCCCACTTCGTATGACTTAAACTTCCGATATCTTTCATTTTGAGTCTCCTTGCACGAATCACTGTGTTCGTGTCTTTGAGACTCTTTCTTAGATTCCTGGAACTGTCAAACTCTGGGAGTCCCCCAGCCGAGCTGGGGGTTTACCGAATTAATTATTTTTCGTAAATTTCTGGAATAGGTTGTCTCAGATTAAATTACGTTTTTTGCGGAAAGTTACGAACGGAGAAATTGTGTAAAGCGAGAACAGAAGCGACCTTGGACGGGTGTAGAGTAACAGCGTCGAATCTCAGATTAAATTTCGCAGCAGTAGGGCATGACGATCGAGGAAGCTGAGCCAGTACCCGTTCCAGACAACGCAGGCGTCAAAGTGCGATCGCGGTCGTTGACGCTCGCTGAGCAAGAGCGCGTCAAATCGATGCAGCGGTTGGCAAATGCGCCGGATCGCCCAACTTATCTCGCGCTTCAGCAAGAGGTTGCCCAGCAATTGAACATGACGGTGCGAAACGTGCAGCTTTTGATGAAAGCGTGGCAAACCAAAGGAGTCGATGGCGTTGTGCGACAAGAGCGATCGGATCGGGGAGAGCGGCGACTCGACGAAGATTGGAGCGATTACATTCTGGAAACGTATCGGGCTGGGAATCGGGGTGGACGCAGAATGAGCCGTGCCCAAGTTGCCGTTCGAGTGGCAGCACGGGCATTAGAAATCGGCGATAGTCATCCATCGAGCCGAGCGAGTGTGTATCGCGTTCTGCAAAGTGAGATGGATCGACAAGAGGAGCGATCGCGCTCCCGTTCCATTGGCTGGAGTGGCGAAACCTTGCTCCTGAAAACCCGTGAAGGCTTAGAAGTCGAAGTCAAAGAAAGTAATCAAGTGTGGCAATGTGACCACACGCGGGCGGACTTATTGGTTGTGGATCAAATGGGAGAAGTGTTAGGACGACCGTGGCTAACGACGATCGTGGATACACATTCTCGTTGCATCATCGGCATTAATTTAGGAATGGAAGCACCGAGCGCCGTCGTCTATGCCGCGTCAACTACCGGAACTTGTCCACTTTTGGTGAAGCAAGCGAGCTAGACACTGTGGTATCTGATTGTTGTCAGTCTACTTGAAGGTTCGTAGCAACTTCTTATGATAGGCTTACCAGATAGCTCAATTTGCTACTAGAAACCGTCGCCTCAGCAGTTCGATTCCAGCCCGACCATACATTTGCCGCTTCAGAAGCTTTAATCGATTGATTTGCCCTTCTACTTGACCATTGCTCGCACTAAGCTTCATTGCGGCTTGAACTGCAGCAAAGTCCTCCTTCAAACCATTGGCAAAGTTGACAAAAGCAGCAATTTGGCTGTGTAATGCCTGGTCTAGCCATGCCTCAAAGTGCTCCGGTTGTTGCTCTCGAACTAATCGAGCAAACGATTGAGCTAAATCAATGGCCAGAGCAAACTGAGGAGAGGACTGTAAAGCATTAAGCAATTGCTGTTCTCTTAGAGTTTCAGGCTCAGTTTTGCGTAAAACTAACCAAGTGGCTCGATTCGCACTCAAAGGTGGATGCCAAGCAGTTGGCGGTGGGGCATTCATTAATGGCAAAGCAGGTAAAGATAGTGCTGTTGGTTCTTTGCTGGGTTCTTCGCTTGCTCACCACTTCAAGTACCGTCTCAACGTTCGGTCACTGCCTTTGTACCCTTGAGCTTGAAGTTCCGCCAACAGCCCGACGCATCGATGACCCAGTGTACAGCGTTGCAGTATATAGTCTCGATAAGGACTTGCTAGGTTCTGACCATAATCAGCCCGATGTTGATGCTCAACGTGTTTCGGTTTATTGAGGTCGCGCTGTACGGTTCGGATACTCATCTCGGTATATCGAGCAATCGCTTCAGTTGACCATCCTTGCTCAAAAAGTTGCCAAACCACATGATGTAACGCGCGACGACGTTGATAGTATGTCTTCATGGGTACATCCAAGCGCTCTAACACTGTGGATAAGGGTTCGACAGTCTCAATAGATTCTCCTTGATTGCGGCTTCGTTCAAGCTCCTCACGATTCTGATGATCTGTATGAGTAGACGTAATGTGTCGCAAGTCACTGTTGTGGCTCCTAAAAACTTGCTCTAACACCTCAGCCAAGTTATGAATCAGGTGAAAGCGGTCTGCAACTTGAATCGCATTCGGCGCACCTTGACTCATCCCGCTTTTGTACACCGGGGAACGGTCACGGGACAGGACTTCAACTCCAGGCTGCTGTCTCAGCCATTCTGCAAGCAGGCTCGCATCCCGCCCTTTGAGTAGCGCAATCGGCTTTCGTGCGTCTAAATCCACTAAAATCGTTCCGTAACTCAAGCGCTTACAAAAAGCAAAATCATCCACTCCTAAAGTTTTGGGAACTTCGTAAGCAGGCAGTGGCTGTCTGAACAGCAATCTCAGCAAGGTATTTCGGCTCACACCACAATGTATCTTTTTACTCAATTTTGTGCCTGCTGCACCCCCTAAACCCAGCGCAATCTCATACAACTGTTCGGCTAAACGCTGCGTTCGTCTTGCCCAGGGTTCCATAACATCGGGAAGACGCTCAGTAAAAATTCGCCGCTCACAGCGAGAATTCCGACAAAAGAACTTTCGCACCGTTATTTCAATTCCAATGCGGTAGTCTGCCCATGCCAGATCAGCCAGTATCAGACGATAGCGACTATGAACTTGCTTGGCTCGCTGTTCACATAATGGGCAAGGATTACTAGATTGTGTTGAACAGACGAAAATAGTAATAACGTGCTGGTCGCGATCTACCTGGTAGTCTTGAAGCTGTAGATGTTCTCGATTAGGTAATAGTTCGTTGAAAAGTTCCACATTCAAATGGAAAAAGCTGTTATTCCATTTTGACATCTAATTCACCAAAAGTGGACAAGTTCCGGTAGTTGACACTTCATACCATTCCCACTGAAGTCGCCATTGCTGTAGATTTGGGGTTTCAAGGGCTACAGAATCAGTACGACAACATCAAAATCGGGCACAAGAAGCCAAAAAAGCAGGCGTTGACTGAGCAACAGAAACAGGAAAATCGGGAGTTGAGTCAGCATCGGGTCAAATGTGAACACGCTTTTGCGGGAATAAAGCGATACAATGCCGTGAGCCACGTTTACCGCAATCATGTCGCCGATTTTGATGATCGTTTAATGTTGACTGCAGCAGGTTTGTGGAACTTTTACTTGATTGCTGCTTAAATCTCAAGTTATCCAGTTCGTTATGATGCTGTTCAAACTTCGCTTTTATTTCGCAAGAGGTCTATTTAAGAAAAATCTCGAAGTCCAACAGCAAGCGGCCCAATTAATTGCTAAAACTGCCGAAATCATCCGCGCTCAAGCGGCTCGTCAACAAGCGGAAAATGCGAACCGTCTGAAAGATGAATTTCTCGCGATCGTCTCTCACGAACTCCGAACACCGCTCAACTCGATTCTCGGCTGGTCCCAACTCTTGCTCGATCGTGAGTTTGATCCAGCGACGACCCGACGAGCATTAGAAACAATCAATCGGAATGCCCAAGCACAAGCGCAACTGATCGAAGATATTCTTGATGTCTCTAGATTGATGCGCGGCAAAGTTGAACTCTCGATTCATCCGATCGATCTCGCTTCATTCCTTGATGCAACGGTGGAGTCCGTCCGTCCCCAAGCTGATGCTAAATCGATTCAGCTCTCGATGCACCTTGATCCCACGATTGGGAAAATTGAAGCAGATCCGGTACGATTGCGCCAGATTATCTGGAATTTGCTCACGAATTCGATCAAGTTCACTCCAGAAGGCGGACAGGTCGAATTGCAAGTGATGCCCGCGAATAGCCGGATTGAACTACAAATCCGCGATACGGGAATTGGCATTGACCCCACATTTCTACCCCACATTTTTGATCACTTCCGGCAAGCCGATAGTTCTTCAACTCGTGCCCACGGCGGACTGGGATTGGGACTCGCAATCGTGCGTCAGTTAGTTGAACTGCACAATGGCAAAATCGAGGCGCACAGCCAAGGATGCAATCAAGGAACAACCTTTAGAGTGCATCTACCGATTTCCAATTGGCATCCAGAAACGATCGCTGATTCGGCACCCAACGTAATGGCAGCGACTACAGTGGAGGAAATCCCCTCTCTCGAACAGCTTCAAATTCTCGTGGTCGAAGATCATACAGACAACCGTGAGATGGTTCAGAAAGTTCTCGAAGAGGCGGGAGCGATCGTTATTGCGATGTGCTCTGCTGAAGCAGAGATCGCCGCTCTAGAACATACCCAACCCGATGTAATTGTGAGCGATATAGCCATGCCTGGAGAGGACGGTTATGACTCGATTCGGCACATTCGCGCCTCTAGAGGGCGAGACATTCCGGCGATTGCCTTGACTGCCTATGCTCGACCCGAAGACCAACGCCAAGCGCTCAATGCTGGCTTCCATAAGCACCTCTCAAAGCCGATTAATGCTCAAGAACTCGTCAGGATCATTGCTCAATTGGTGGAACGCTCTAATGGGTGCAGTGGTAAGTAAATCGTGAATTTCGCACCCTGTCCAATTGAACTGCTTGCTGTGATCGTACCTCCATGTGCTTGAATGATGCGCTGTGCGATCGCGAGTCCCAAGCCCGTACTATTGCCTTTACGGGACGGATCACCCGTATAAAACTGCTCAAAAATTCGAGGTAATGCAGTTGGCTCAATCCCCGGTCCTTGATCCTGAATCGTAATCACGACTTGTTGACCGTCTCGTGCGCCAGTAATAGAAACCTGAGAATTTTCTTTGGAATGCTTGATGGCGTTGTCCAGAATGTTTAATAAGGCTTGTAAAAGTCGTTCTGGATCGCCAACGAGTGAAACCTTTGCAACATTGAGATGCAGGGACATTTGACGAGCTTGCATTCGCGTTTCGAGCGCTCGAACGGCACGGTTGATGAGTTGCTGGAGATCAATCTGCTGCTGCTCTAACAAGGTTGCTCCGGCTTCTAATCGTCCCAAATCGAGTAAATCATGAATCAATCGGGCTAATCGTCGTGTTTCATCTTCAATCGACTCAAAAAAGCGATCGCGCAAGTGCGGTTCTTCCACGGCTCCATTTTGCAGGGCTTCTACGGTCACTTGGATATTTAATTGGGGTACGCAGTTCGTGCGAGACATTGGCGAGAAACGTCCGACGCTCTTGATCGAGTGAGGCTAACCGTTCACTCATGCGATTGAGTTCGATCGCGAGTTCATCCAATTCATTACTTTGACGAATGCTGAGTTTATCACCAAACTGACCGCTACCCAAGCGAATCGCAAAATTTCGCATCGTTTGAATCGGGATGGAAAAACTCCTCGCTAAACGATCGCTGATCACCGCACACAGCAGCATCGTTAGCAACAGAGTTCCAATGACCATCCACCATAAAAACGAAAATTGCCGCTGAAATTGCTCTAGTGTCACCGACATCCGCAACACGCCCAAAAGCTGTCCATTTCGCCGAATCGGGTGGGCAACATACAAGCGATCGTCGTTCGCTAATACCCCTTTTGCGGTTCCCTGCACCATCTGCTGATTTTGTAAAGCTTCTCGCACACCTGGAACTGCTAGCCAGTTTGTGATGCGGTAGTCTTCATAGGCAGAGGATGCCAGTAGCTAGCCTTTTGGACTCAAAACACGCACGGTTACTGTTTCGGGTTTACCATGACGTTCCATCAACTGCTGCACCCGCTGAACGTTTTCTTGCTCTAACTCATCTGCAACACTTTCACTAATGGCGGTCGTCCAATTTTCTAAATCCGTTTGTCGCATCTGCATAAAGTACGCGGAGAGCGATCGCAACAGAAACCCTGCCATCAGCGACGTTCCCAGCACCGTGAGCAGCTAGTAAGTGAGTAACAGCTTTGTGTGTAACGAATTCCACTTGATTGAACCGCATCGTTTCAACCACATTGCCCCTAATCCACAGTTGGTGATCCTTCTCCCGCCGAGCGTCGCCGCAAAACCGCTCGAATGCGTGCCAACAATTCTCGCGTGTTAAATAGAGTTGTTGGGAAATAGAGGATAATAGACAGAAATCCTGTGAATTGCATCTGATGTTGAACCTTGAACGCGCCCTAAACCAAGATCGCTTGCTTCGAGCTTTGACTGGACTGAATCGTAAAGCTTTTGATGCCCTGCTGCCGAGTTTTGAGCAAGCGTATGAGGCAAGCCGCAGTGCGGCAAAGCCAGTCCGAAAACGAGCAAAGGGCGGTGGGCGCAAAGCCAGGTTGAACAGCACAGAAGCGAAGCTGTTTTACATTTTGTTCTACTTTAAATGCTACCCGACCTTTGATTTAGCCGGGATTTTGTTTGACCTTGACCGTTCTCAGACGCATGAATGGATGCATGAACTGCAACCGATTCTCGAAACTGCATTGGGGCATGAGTTAGTGTTACCCGAACGCAAGTTACGCAGCATTGACGCTTTCATGGAGATGTTTCCAGGCGTGGAACGGGTGATGATTGATGGAACTGAGCGTCCGATTCAACGCCCTCAAGATGCAGAACAGCAGACGCAAAACTACTCCGGCAAAAAGCGTCGTCATACCCGCAAGCACCTAGCGGCAGTAGACCAAACCAAACGAGTGTTGGTGTTGAGCAAAGCCTGCGAAGGAAAGCTCCACGACAAGCGCTTTGAAGCCCAAGAAGAGATTGCGTTTCATATCCCAGATGAGATTCCCATTGAAGTCGATTTGGGGTTTCAAGGCTTGCAGTCCGAGTACACGAACATTCGCATTCCGCACAAGAAACCGAGAGGGGGTGAGTTAAGCGATGAGCAGAAACAAGAAAATCGCAGTTTGAGCCAATCGCGAGTTCTCTGTGAGAATGCGTTTGCAGGCATCAAGCGTTATGGTGCGGTGAGCGCAATCTATCGCAATCGTATAAAAGATTTTGATGACCGTTTAATGCTGACTGCTGCTGGGCTCTGGAACTTTTACTTGATGGCTGCTTAATCTGATGGCAAAAAGCAGGAATCTCACAACTCTACAACTTATTCCCCAACAACTCTAATGGCTTCGTGATGTAGTCATCGGCTCCTGCTTCGAGTCCCCACACTTTGTCGATGTCTTGATCTTTTGCGGTCAGCATCACAATGGGAACATCGGAAAAGGCTCGGATGCGCCAACACACCTCCATGCCGCCTACCTCCGGTAGCATCAGATCCAGCAAGATCACATCCGGCACTTGCTTGTGAAATAGTTTCAATGCAGCAGCAACGTCCGCTGCGGTTGTGACTTCATAGCCCTCTTTCTGCAAAGCGTAACTCAGGCTATCCCGCAGAGGGGCTTCATCATCAACCAGTAAGACATGAGGCATGATTCGCAACTTAGGCAGCCCGCTATAGAGTATGTCCCTCGTGTCTATTTTCATACCTCCCACCTGAGGAATAGTTTGCCATCATCCCGAATTGCAAAATCTGCCTCTAGTCGGGTTCCTCAGTATCCCTTGTGCCCTATTCTTCCTCCTAAAGGAGAAGAAAAAGACAATGCCAATCACGAAATTATCAAATACTGCAACGTTAATCCGTGACCTGCGACAGCGACTCAACCTATCTCAGGAGAGTTTTGCAGCTCGGCTAGGGGTTTCGTTCAAAACCGTTAATCACTGAGAGAATGGGCACACTACACCTTTACCGATGGCGTTGAAGCTGATCGCAGAATTGGTACGACAAATCGATCACCCTGGCATCGCGCTACTGAAACCGTATTTTCTAGAGGAAAACTCACCCATATACCCCAGTACTAATAGAAACCGAGATAACCTCCAATCCAATGAGATTAAGCCAGTTGGCTGGAAGGAAAGTAGGAATTTATGATTTCAGTTGAGTGAAGTCCGTCACCCTCTATGAATAAACTGCTTTCCCTTAACCCGATGGTCATCAATGATTTACGTCTGCTCGATCTTGTTCCCGTGGCAACCTACGTCTGCGATCGTAGGGGGCAAATTCAATCCTTCAATCAGGCTGCCATCGAAGTATGGGGGCAAGTTCCTAACGCAAAGGCGACCGATGAGGCATTTCATCACGCCTTCAACTTATTGAACTTCAATGGTCAATCGGTTTTATGGGTAGACAAGGGCAGTACCGAAGAGATCAGAATTGCCCTGAGAATAGGCAAGGTCAGTGACGACTATGCAACGGGCGACAGCCAGATGACTTCTAACATATTGTCGCACTGACCTCGCTTCCTAGTCCTCAATGAACGAATCCTCAGGGACAGATTTTTATGTCTGCCATAATACTTTCGCCTGAAGACTGGGATTGAAACCAAGTTCATGATGACACATTCCTTCGGAGGTGGACTCAGATGACTGACATGCCTTATGTGGCTTTGATTGGTTTAGATTGGGCAGACCAAAAGCACGATGTGTGTTTGTATGATTGTGCGGCTCAAACTCAAGAACATTGCGTGATTGGCGCTCGACCAGAAGCGATTGAAGCCTGGGCAATGCAATTGCGGGTGCGCTATGGAGGACAACCGATTGCTGTTTGCCTGGAACAGAAACGAGGACCGTTGATCTATGCATTGTGTAAGTACGAGTTCCTTGTCCTCTATCCCGTCAATCCTCAAACCGTCTCTAAGTATCGTCAAGTCTTTACTCCGAGTCGTGCAAAGGATGATCCGACGGATGCAGCACTGCAGGTTGAACTTCTTCGGAAACACCGGGATAAACTGACGGTTTGGCAACCTGCCAGCCCAATGCTCAGAAAACTGCAAGCACTCGTCGAATGGCGACGCACGCTGATTGAAGATATTGGACGCACGACCAATCGTCTCGTCGATGTGCTCAAAGGATACTTTCCTCAAGCGATTGACTGTTTCGAGCATCGCGATACGATGGTGTTCTGTGACTTTCTCACACAATGGTCAACTTTGAGTGCGGTGCAGCAAGTCAGCGATGAACAGTTGCAGCAGTTTTTCTGTGAGCATCATTCTCGCTACAAAGACTGCAATGCTCGTCGAATTGAGTGTTTACGCAACGGTATTCCACTCACGCAAGATTCGGCGATCGTCGAATCGTCTCAACTCATGGTGCAAGCCTTGGTCAGCCAACTTCGTAGCTTGCTCACATCGGTGCGTCAGTTTGAAGCCCAAATAGATCGCGAATTCAATCAACTGCCTGATGCTGCGATCTTTGCGGCGCTCCCTCATGCTGGAACTAACCTCGCGCCACGATTGCTGCTGGCGTTTGGAGAAGATCGCACTCGTTATCAAACTGCCCAAGACTTGTTGCAGTATGCAGGCATTGCTCCGGTAACCGAACGCAGTGGGAAAAAGTGTTGGATACATTGGCGTTGGGGAGCACCGAGATTCTTACGCCAAACCTTCATTGAGTGGGCGAATGAATCGCGCAAAGCGTCCCTCTGGGGCAAAGGCATTCTATCAAGCTCAGAAACAAGCTGGAAAGACGCATCAAGCTGCAATTCGAGCACTGGCGTTTAAGTGGATTCGGATTCTATTTCGTTGCTGGCAAGACCGAGTTCCGTATGATGAAGCCAAGTACCTCCTGGCATTGCACCAAAAAGGGTCACCCTTAGCACAGCAAATTCTTTCACAAGCATGAACGCGACATTTGTCATGGTGTGAATGTAGGAATGAAACTCAATGTAATTTAGATTTTCGATTCTAAACTTACTGAAGTTATCAGATTGAGAATCGATAGAATTGTGATGTCTAGAATGAATCTAACAATGATGGTAGAAGCACTTTTTCACATTCTTACTTGACTTAGAGAAGCTCAGGGAATATGTTATGCTGACACACCGATCGCTGAAGTGTTAAGGACAGGCAAAGCAGTGAAGAACAGGGCACTTCTCATTCAACGAGCAGATGGCTCTGAGGTTGCTGTTTTAATTAACGCTGTACCGATTGTGGACAATCAAACACTAGTCGGCGCGATCGCAAGTTTACAGGATATTACGGAACAGCATCGCACCGAACGGTTGCTTCAGAGCGTTTTGGACAATACACCAGGGGTTATTTATATCAAAGACCAGGAAGGACGACTCTTGATGGTCAACCGTCATTTTGCTCAATTGGCAGGTCGCTCAGTCGAAGAAATTGTGGGAAAGCGCGATCGAGAAATTTTTTCCGACCCAAACTTGGAGGAGATTTTAGAGAACGATCGCCGGATATTAGCGGAAAACAAGCTGGTGCAACTAGAGGAATCGCTGGATCTCCCTGATGGTCGTCACACCTTTCTCTCGATTAAACTCCCTGCTGAAGATGTCGGCTTTCCGGGTAAAGTCCTGTGTGGGTTTACGACGGATATCACTGATCGTAAACGAGCCGAGTCCGCCTTACACCAAAGCGAGGAGCGATTGCGGATTGCTCAACAGGCAGCCAAAGCGGGTGTATGGAATTGGGATATTGTGACGAATCAGGTCACTTGGTCAGCAGAATATTATCAACTCTATGGACTTGATCCGGCAACAACTCAGCCCTCCTACGACAATTGGTTGGACTCGATTGTGGAACAAGACCGCGATCGCGCCGATCGCATTGCCCGTGAGTCTCTAGAACACCAGAGCGATCTCAATGTCGAGTTTCGCGTTCACCACCCCATCCACGGCGCACGCTGGATCACAGCGATCGGTCAAACCTTCTATGATGCAGATCATCAGCCGATCCGGATGACTGGGATTGCGCTAGATATTACCGAGCGCAAACAGGCTGAAGCCGAGCGCGAACACCTGCTACGACGGGAACAAGCCGCACGAGCAGAAGCCCAAGCTGCCAACCGCATTAAAGATGAATTTTTAGCGGTGCTGTCTCACGAGTTGCGAACGCCGCTGAATCCGATTTTGGGCTGGTCAAAACTGCTGCAAAGCGGCAAACTGAATCAGGCTAGGACGCTGGAAGCCTTAACCACGATCGAACGCAATGCGAAATTGCAGGCTGAACTGATTGAAGATCTATTCGATGTTTCGCGGATTCTGCAAGGTAAACTGAGCCTGAACATGGTTCCCGTCGATTTAGCTGCGACGATTCGAGCCGCAATGGAAACGGTGCGGTTGGCGGCTGAGGCGAAGTCAATTCAGATTCAGACAGAGCTTGATACTTCAGTTAGAAAAATTCTAGGGGGTTCCGCCCGCCTTCAGCAAGTGGTTTGGAATTTGCTCTCCAACGCGGTCAAATTCACACCGACTGAGGGACGAGTCAATATCCGGCTAGAGAACCTTGGCGATCAAGCTCAGATGATCATCCGAGACACGGGCAAGGGCATTGCTCCAGATTTCCTGCCCTATGTGTTTGACTACTTTCGCCAGGAGGACGGTGCAACAACTCGCAAGTTTGGCGGACTGGGATTAGGACTCGCAATCGTCCGTCACTTAGTGGAACTGCACGGCGGTACGATTCGAGCAGAGAGCGAGGGAGAAGGACGGGGAGCAACCTTTATCGTTCGGCTACCGCTGATGCCAACCCAAGCAGAGACAGACACAGAGAGTTTAGAGCCTGATCTAACCCTGGGTTTAGATGGGATTAGGGTTTTAGTAGTCGAGGATGAGACGGATACTCGCGAATTGATTGCCTTTCTCTTAGAGCAGGCTGGGGCACAAGTGTTAGCGGTTGCTTCTGGCTTTGAAGGGTTGGCAGTTTTCACTCAATCCAAACCTGATCTTCTGTTGAGCGATATTGGAATGCCAGACATGGATGGCTATATGTTGCTCCAGCAGATCAGAGCCTTACCCGCAGAGCAAGGCGGAAAGATTCCCGCGATCGCGTTGACTGCCTACGCGGGAGAAATGAATCAGCAACAGGCAATTGCAGCCGGGTTTCAACACCATCTGGCAAAACCAGTCGAGCCAGAGGAACTAGTCAGGGTGATTGCGTCAGTAAATGCTGCAAATGCTCACCGCATGAAATCAAGTCGGGCTAAGGAGAAAAACGATGGTCACTAGGACAATCACTGCAAAACTACAGCGGTTTTTTCCAGCCCAGTTCGATCTGGAAATCCAGGCTTCGGTCTGGCGCTACAGTATTGCACTGCTGGCGGTCGCTGCTGCCCTGAGTATCACGCTGCTACTCGATCCCCTGCTGCGAGGCACTCCGGCTGCCTTGTTTTTTGTTGCAGTGATGATCAGTTCTTGGTTAGGAGGATTCGGGGCGGGCTTGTTCGCAACGCTGTTGTCTACGGTCGCTCTAAACTATTTTTTCCTTGAACCACTCTATTCGCTCGATTTAGCTAACCTAAGAGCCGTGTTCCAGTTGAGTGTGTTTGCGATCGCGGCAATCTTGATCAGTTCTTTGAATGAAGCTCAACGGAGTGCCAAGAAACGCGCCGATGCAAACCTGAAGGCTTGGCGTGACAGCGAAGCCCAATTTGCTCATCTGTCAGAGGCTAATATCATCGGCATTTTTCAGGCAGATCGGAACGGCTCGATTACCGAAGCAAACGATACTTTTCTGCAAATGTTAGGTTACACACGGGAGGATTTGCTGTCTGGGCGAATTCGTTGGAACGAGATAGTCCCCCCAGAGTATCAGGAAGCAACTCAGCGATCCGAGTGGAACCAATGTAGCCATGCCCAGCAAGAACGCTGCACGACTGACGTTTGCACTCCGTTTGAAACAGAATACATTCGTAAAGATGGTGCGCGAGTGCCCATGCTTCTGGGTTCGGTGACGCGGGACGAGCAGACCGTGATTGGCTTCGTGCTGGATCGAGGTGAATTCAAGCGCAACGAAGCAGAACGTCAGCAAGCAGAAGCCGCATTACGCGAACGAGAACAACGCCTCGACTTGGCAACAAGCGCGGCGAACCTAGGCGTATTTGAATGGAACATCCAGACCGATTATGCCGTTTGGGAAAACGCCCGGATGTACGAAATTTTCGGGCGCACTTTGGCGGAAGGCACACTGAACAAAGTCGAGTTTATCAACAACGTCATTCATCCCGAAGACCGAGAGGCGTTTGAACTGAAGTTAGCAGAAAGCATGATGCAGAACAGCTCCTTTCAGGGAGTTTGCCGCATTCGTCGGCACGATAAGGGTCAGTGGTGCTGGGCTGAGTTTAGTGGACAATTCGATTTAGCACCCGACGGTACGCCCCTTCGTTTGATTGGGGTTATCGGGGACATCAGCGATCGTAAGCAAGCTGAAGCCGAACGTGAACAATTGCTGCACCGATTGGAGACGAGCTTAGGGCAACTCGAAGCGGTGATTAACCACATGGCGGAGGGCTTAGTGGTTGCTGACCCGCAGGGCAACATTCTCACATTTAATCCAGCCGCGCTGGCGATACATGGATACGATTCGCTTGAGCAAGTCCAGCGACACTTACACAAGTTCCCTGAGACGATTGAGGTGCATGATTTGCAGGGGAGTTTCGTCCCGATGGAGCAATGGCCCATCGCCAGAGCTTTGCAGGGTGAAACGTTCTCCAATTGTGAGATCCAAGCTCATCGTCGCGACATTGGTAGAACCTTTATTGGCAACTATGGCGGCACGCCGGTTCGGGATAAGCAAGGGCAGGTGATCCTCGCGATCGTCACCCTGCGCGATGTGACTCAGCAACGACACGCCCAAGCTGAATTGGCTCGTAGTTTGGTGGCAGAACAAACGGCTCGTGAAGAAGCCGAACGAGCGAACCGCATCAAAGATGAATTTTTAGCGGTGTTGTCCCACGAACTGCGATCGCCGCTCAATCCGATTCTAGGGTGGACGAAACTGATGCAAAGCCAGAAATTTAGCCCAGAAAGAGCGGCTCAGGCACTCGCCACGATCGAACGGAATGCCAAACTGCAAGCCCAATTGATTGAAGATTTGCTCGATGTCTCGCGGATTTTGCAGGGCAAGATGGTGCTGAACATCAGTTCCGTGAATTTGGCAACGACGATCGAGGCAGCGATCGAAACCGTTCATCTAGCCGCAGAAGCGAAAAACATTGAGATTCATACAGCCCTAAACGATAATGAGAGCGTGGTTTCAGGAGATGCGGCTCGGCTCCAACAAATTGTTTGGAATTTGCTCACCAATGCCGTCAAGTTTACGCCACAAGGCGGACGGGTCGAAGTGCGCCTCGATCACTGTGACAGGTTTGCTCAGATCCAGGTTCAGGACACAGGCAAAGGCATCAGCCCTGACTTTTTACCCTATGTGTTTGACTATTTCCGTCAGGAAGATGGAGCCACGACCCGCAAATTTGGCGGACTGGGATTAGGACTCGCGCTCGTGCAGCATTTGACCGAACAGCACGGTGGAACAGTTCGCGCGGAAAGTGCCGGGGAAGGACAAGGAGCAACATTTACAGTTCGCTTGCCATTACAATCTTTCCCCTCAGCAACTGACCTAGAACGGTTCCCGACAACTTCAACGGCTGACTTACACAACGTGAACATTCTGGTGGTCGATGACGAAGCCGATACGCGCGACTTGATGCTGACGATTCTAGAAGCACAAGGGGCACAGGTCAAGGTGGTAGCCTCAGCAACGGAAGCCCTAACGATTCTGGCGCAATGGCAACCAGATGTGTTAATCAGCGATATTGGGATGCCGGAGATCGATGGCTATATGCTGATGCGCCAAGTACGACTTTTCGAGGCTTCACAACGGGAATTGCCGTCCGCCCAACCTGGAGGAAGGATTCCAGCGATTAGCGCAAAGCGCAACTGCGTAGCGATCGCACTCACTGCCTATGCCGGAGAACTTGACCAGCAACAGGCGTTGAGTGCTGGATTCCAACAACACCTTGCCAAACCGATTGAGCCAGACAAATTAATCGAAGCGATTGTCAACTTACTCGATCGCCTGCGATAACAGCTCTTGTCGCTAAATCTTCCCTAGTTCATTCCCTAACATTGAGTTCTAAAAATGCTTAACAACCAGACATCCGGTCACGATTTCTCCGAGCAGCACAATGGGCAAGCGACTGAAACTGGATCATCAGCGCTCGTTTCTGGAGATGATCGGGTTGGGATGGTGTTACAACTTGCAGACGGAAGCATTCAAGCCTGTAACACAGTAGCGGAAAAATTTTTGGGATTTACCCTGGCTCAAATGCAGGGTTGCCACTACATCGATTGCCCTTGGCAGACGATCCGTACCGATGGCTCTCCTTTTCCGGGAGATAGTCATCCCCCAATGGTGGCACTCCGAACGGGACAACCCGTGACTGGCGAAGTCATGGGAGTTTATCAACCGAATGGGGATTTGGTCTGGCTGAAGATCAACGCCCAACCGCTCTTTCAGCAAAACAACACAGTTCCTTGGGCGGTGGTCACAACCTTCGCGCCTCTGTCCGAGATTGAAATGTGCGATCGTTTTCTCAGTCAGGGAGTCCCAGCGATACTGTGGATCAATTTGCCAAAGGGCGAGTGCAGTTCTGCCAATCAGTGGTTCTATGACTACACCGGACTACCGCTTGGCAGTGCAGAAGGATGGGGTTGGACAGTTGCGCTTCACCCGGACGATCGAGACCTCGTTCACCAGGGCTGGCAGCGATCGACCCAGCAGGGACAACCGTTCGAGATGGAGTATCGCCTCCGCAGAGCCGATGGAGAGTACCGTTGGTTCCTGAGCCGCAGTTCGCCAGTTCAGGACAGCAGTGGCAGAATTCATCACTGGTTCGGCGTTGCTGTGGATATTCATGACTTCAAGTGTTCTCAGGAAGACCTCCAGCGTCGCGAAGCCATATTCCGACGATTGGTAGAAATCAGCATGTTTGGCGTAGCGATCGGGGACTTCAGCGGCAAAATGCTGTATGCCAACGATGCCCTGCTCAACCTGATTGGATACAGCCGAGAAGAACTGGAAGCAGGTCAAATTCTCTGGATTAATCTCACACCACCAGAATACTTACACCTTGATTTGCAAGCAGGGGAGGAACTCCGCCAGCACAGAGTGAGTACCCCGTTTGAAAAGGAATACTTCCACAAAGATGGACATCGCGTCCCAATTTTGATCGGTGGAGCGCTGATCGATGAACCGCATACCGAACAGGAACTGATCGTTTGTTTCTATCTAGATTTGAGCGAACTCAAGCAAACAGAAAATTCTTTGCAGGAAGCGCTAAAACGACTGAACTCCCATGTGGAGAACACCCCAATGGCGGTGATCGAATGGGATGCGAATCTGATTGTTCGACGGTGGTCGGGTGCTGTGTCTCAAATGTTTGGTTGGAAGGCAGAGGAAGTGTTGGGCACCTATATCAGTGATCTGAACCTGGTGTATGAGGACGATACTCCAATCATCACGGAAGTTTCCCAACGCATCCTATCTGGCACTGAACCTCAAATTATTTCCCAGAACCGCAACTACACCAAAGACGGCTCCATCCTTCACTGCGTCTGGTATAACTCCACGCTCACGGATGCGACTGGGCAAGTGGCCTCGGTTCTCTCCTTGGTGATGGATATCACTGAGCAGGTACAGGCAGAAGAGTTGCTGCGTCAAAGCGAAGAGCGATTTCGACTGGCGGCACGTGCGGTTGCGGGCATGGTGTATGACTGGAATGTGCAAACTGGGGAAGTTTATCGTTCTGAAGGCGTGTATGAGTTGATCGGTTTCCCTCCTGAAGCGGTTCCCCAGAACTCGGCTTGGTGGGGAGAGAAAATGCATCCAGAGGATTACCACCAAGTCGAGCAGCACTGGGCAGCGATCGTATCCGGGCAGAGCAATCACTATGATGTGGAGTATCGGATTCGTCATCGAGCGGGGCATTGGGTCAATGTCTGGGATCGGGGCTATCTCATCCGCGATCGCCAAGGTCAAGTCGTTCGGGTCGTTGGCTCTACGACCGACATTACGGCTCGTAAACAGATTGAACAGCAACGAGAACAGCTTTTGCGCCGCGAACAAGCCGCACGGGAACAAGCAGAACTCGTCAGCCGCATGAAAGATGAATTCCTCGCTGCCATTTCCCACGAACTCCGTACTCCCCTCAATCCGATTTTGGGTTGGACAAAGATGTTGCAAACGCATCAGTTTACACCAGAGAAAGTCAGCCAAGCCCTGGCGACGATCGAACACAATGCTAGATTGCAGGTGCAACTGATTGAAGACTTGCTGGATATCTCTCGAATCATGCAAGGCAAGTTGTCGCTGAATGTAACTCCCGTGCCACTGCAATCTATCATTGCTGCTGCAATAGAGACTGTACAACTCGCGGCTGACGCTAAAGCGATCGCGATCCAAACCTCTCTTGACCCAGATGTGCAACCGATTTCAGGCGATGCGGCTCGATTGCAACAGGTGATGTGGAATCTGCTCTCCAATGCGATTAAATTCACACCCACAGGAGGGCGCGTGGAGGTCGGATTGTCATGGGTTGATGCGGATAACGCTAACGAAAACGCGACACAACCGTTGTGGGTCAGCGATGATTCACCCAGCACCCATGACCCAGCACCCATGACCCAATATGCCCAAATTGTCGTCCGTGACACTGGCATTGGGATTTCGCCAGACTTTCTGCCGCAGGTGTTTGAGTATTTCCGTCAGGAAGATGGAGCTACGACCCGACGGTTTGGCGGTCTGGGATTGGGACTCGCGATCGTCAAACGGATTGTTGAACTGCATGGAGGGACAATCTGGGCAGAGAACGCCGGAATGGGACAAGGAGCCACCTTCACGATTCAGTTGCCGCTACGGAGGGAATGGGGCGATAGAGCCATGAGAAAATGGATAGACCATCATTCCACAACGCTCTCGCCTGCTCAATCGCTCACGGGTTTACAGATTTTAGTAGTGGATGATGATCCCGATTCACGGAATTATGTAGCATTTTTGCTGGAGCTGGAGCAGGCGATCGTGACCGCCGTAGATTCCGCAGCCGCAGCGTTAAGGATCTTGTCCCAGTCCCAACCAGATATCCTACTCAGTGATATTGGGATGCCTCAAATAGATGGCTATGAGTTAATGCAGCAGATTCGTTATCACCTTCGGATCAGCGAGAAACAGCTTCCAGCGATCGCGCTCACTGCCTATGCGGGGGAACTGGATCATCAGCAAGCCCTGGCTGCCGGATTTCAGCAGCATCTTACCAAACCGATCGAGCCAGAGCAATTAGTGAATGCGATCGCATCCCTTGTGGGTAAACAGCCTGACCCCCTCAAGCCAACTTAGTCAGGCAACGTATCTTCTCCGCTCACTTTCAAATTTTTCCCTGGATCGATTCCCATGACTGAAGCTCTTACTCCTGCCGCGACAGCAACTGACCTTACCCCTGCGGTTTCCCTGAATGAAGCAGAACGTTTAGAAGCACTGCGGCGCTACGATATTCTGGACACCCCCCCCGAAACTGCCTTCGATCGCATCACCTCACTAGCAGCCCGGTTATTCGATGTCCCGATCGCGCTGGTGTCGTTGATTGATGAATCGCGAGGCTGGTTTAAGTCTGCCTATGGATTCCACCTCCAGCAAGTCGATCGCGATTCAACGATTTGCAGTTTAGCGCTGTTGTCTGACAAAATTCTGGTCATTCCTGACACGCGGCAAGACGATCGCCTCGGCTGCAATCCCTTTGTCCAAAGTGAATCGGGTGTACGATTCTATGCGGGTGCGCCGTTAATCACCCATGACGGCTTTAATTTGGGAACACTTTGCTTGCTCGATTCCCAACCTCGTGAGGCACTCACCGATCAACAGGAAACAACACTGATTGATCTTGCCGCAATGGTGATCGATGAACTAGAGCTTCGGTTAGCCGCCCGCAAAGTGAAGCAAATTGATGCTGCATTACTGGAAGTTACCCAAGGCGTGTCTGCAAGAGTCGGCAGTGATTTTTTTACAGCGCTGGTGCAACATCTCACAAAAACGCTAGGGGTTGACTATACCTACATTGGGTTAGTCAGCGGCAAGGAACAAGAGAGCATTCAGACGATCGCGGTCTGTGCTAAAGGGCAAATCATTGATAACTTTGACTATTGGCTGCGAGACACTCCCTGCCGTGAAGTCCTGCAAAAACGAGAACTGTGTTGCTATCCAAATCGTGTTCAAGAGCGGTTTCCCAATGCGCCACTTTTGGAGCCTTTGAGTATAGAAAGCTATGTTGCGATTCCATTTTTTGATGCCACAGGGACACCGCTCGGATTACTCGGCGTGATGGATACGAAACCTCTAGCGGATGTCCAGCTTGCGGAATCGCTCCTAGCTATCTTTGTCCTCCGAATTACGACCGAACTAGAGCGGCAGCAGACCGAAGCAGCGCGGCAACAGACACAGCAAGATTTAGAAAATCTGATTGCACAGCGAACGATCGAGCTATCTCAAGCCAATGATCAACTTCAATTAGAAATTACAGAACGACAGCAAGCCCAAACTCTGCTGGAAAAAGAGCAAGAAGTACTCAGCATACTACTAGACACTGTGCAGGCAGGGATTGTTGCGTGCAATGCCGAAGGAATTTTGACCCTGTTTAATCAGGCAGCACGAGAATTTCATGGGTTGCCAGAACAACCGTTGCCACCGGGTCAGTGGGCAGAATGCTACGACTTATATCAGCCCGATGGTAAAACGTTACTGACACAAGACGAGATTCCATTGTTTCGGGCGTTGCAGGGAGAAACCGTACAGAATGTTGAAATGGTGATTGCCCCGAAACAGGGCACTCCGCGAACTCTGCTAGCCAGTGGACAGGCAATTGTCGATCGCCAGGGACAGAGCCAGGGAGCGGTCGTAGTCATGCATGACATCACCGAGCGTAAACAAGCCGAAGCGGAGCTACTGATCTCGGATGTTGCATTACAACAAATGCCAGATGCCATTCTGATGACTGATTTAGAAGGCAAAATTCAACGGTGGTTGGGGAATGCGGAGCAAATTTTTGGCTATACGGCAGCAGAAGCGATCGGGCGACCCGTCAATTTCCTGCATCACCCGAATATCCAACCGACAAAGTTGGCAGAAATGATTCGGATCATGGACGAAACGGGAGGATTTTTCGGGGAAGTTCCCTGTCAGCGCAAAGATGGTTCAGAGGTGGCGATCGAAACTACTGCTAGAACGGTGTACAACAAAGCCGGAAATCCTCTTTTCTTTATTGGCATTAACAAGGATATTACCGAGCGCAAACAGAACGAAGCCGAACGCGCTGAATTGTTACGGCAGCAGGTTCAAGAGCAAACGGCACGACTTGAAGCCGAAGCAGACCAGCGAAGAGCCGCGTTTCTCTCGGAAGTCAGCACGGTTCTAGCGTCTTCTTTAGATTGCGAGCACACACTAACCCAGGTGGCGAACCTTGTCGTGCCATTTTTTGCTGATTGGTGTTCAATCGACCTCGTGCAAAATCAATCTATTCACCGCATCGCTGTGGCTCATCGTAATCCGGCAAAAGTGGAATTGGGGTGGCAAATTCATCGACAGTTTCCCGTGGCAATGGATGCAGCCCAAGGAGTGCCCAAGGTACTGCGAACAGGAATGTCAGAACTCGTGGCTGAAATTTCCGATGCAGCCCTCGCTGCTGCCGTGCAGAATGAGCAACATTTGCAACTCCTGCACGAACTGGGTCTCAAGTCCTGCATTCTCTCGCCACTGGTGGCACGAGGACAAATTCTAGGCGCAATTGCTTTTGTCACCGCAGAATCCGAGCGCCGTTATGGGGAAGCGGATCTGGCGTTAGCAGAAGACATTAGCCATCGAATTGCGATCGCGATTGAAAATGCTCATCTCTATGAAGCAGAACGCACGGCTAGAAGTGCAGCAGAAGCCGCCAATCGAGTCAAGGATGAATTTCTTGCCGTGTTGTCCCACGAGTTGCGAACCCCGCTCAATCCGATTCTGGGGTGGACGAAGATACTTCTTAGCGGCAAGTTAGATGCAGCAAAAACGGCTCATGCGCTAGAAACGATCGAACGCAATGCCAAACTGCAAACCCAACTGATTGAAGATTTACTCGATGTTTCCCGAGTTCTGCAAGGCAAACTCAGCTTGAACATGACTCCGGTTGATCTGCGATCGACGATTGAAGCCGCCCTGGAAACGGTGCGGTTAGCGGCAGAGGCGAAATCGATTCAGCTTCAGACGAGTTTTGCTCCAGAACTTGGGCAAGTTTTAGGCGATGCGGCGCGGCTTCAGCAAATTGTCTGGAACCTACTCACCAATGCTGTAAAATTCACACCGAGCGGTGGAACGGTAGCTGTCCGGTTAGAAGTCGTTGAACTTTCTAGATCCCCAGTAGAAAATTCAACTCAACCCTCCTCTAGAAGCCAAAGCCGACAACGCTATGCCCAAATTCAAGTGACCGATACTGGTCGAGGTATTGACCCAAATTTTCTGCCCCATGTGTTTGAATATTTTCGGCAGGCAGATTCATCGATCACCCGTCAGTTTGGTGGCTTGGGACTCGGACTTGCAATCGTGCGTCACCTCGTCGAACTACACGGCGGAACCCTCGGCGTAGAGAGTCCTGGAGAAGATCAGGGCGCAACCTTCACCGTAAGACTGCCACTCATCCAGGACGCAGGCAAAAGTATCAAGACGGGGGCTGACCTAGATTCACTTTCCCTGTTGCCTCATCCCTTAGAAGATATTTGCGTTTTAGTCGTGGATGATGAACCGGATGCACGAGAGTTAGCCGTCTTTATTCTGGAACAAGCAGGCGCGAACGTGACTGTTGCTAGCAGTGCGATCGAGGCACTGGCAGTCTTTTTCCACAGCAAACCCGATGTGATTGTCAGTGATATTGGGATGCCGGAAATGGATGGGTATATGCTGCTGCAAAAAATTAGAGAACTGCGACCTGCACAGCAAAGTCCGGCAATCGCGCTCACTGCCTATGCAGGAGAACTAAATCATCAGCAAGCCCTAGCTGCCGGATTTCAACAGCATCTTGCTAAACCCTTAGAACCAGAGGAGTTAGTCAAAACAATTGCAAGTTTACTGACGAGGAGAAAGGTTGGCTAATTAATTTTTCCCAAAAGTATTACTTCAAAGTGTGTAAGACGATTTCTAGTGACTGCGCTGCGTTAAATTGACCCTTATGATAAGGCTATGCTGCTTGCACTCTCCCAGTCCCTATTCCGCCGGAGATTGACTCGTGCGATCGCTCTGCCGATCGTGCTATTGTTGCTGCTTTCTGGGATGTCTATTTGGCAAATCACTCGGTTGTTGTCTGCGCTGCGTTGGGTCGATCATACCAATCAAGTGATTTCCCAAGCGAACACGACTCAGAAGTTGCTACTGGACATGGAAACGGGGCTGCGAGGATATTTGCTGACAGGAAGGCAGGATTTTCTGGAACCTTACGAGCAAGCAAATGCTGAGATCGATGCCAACTTGAGTCAGTTGAGGAACCTGGTTTCAGACAATCCCAGCCAAGTCCAACGGGTGGATCAACTCGTTGTTGACTCTCAGCAATGGAAACAACAAGTTTTGACCGCGCTCGATCGCAAACAACGGGGTGAATCGGAACCCTTCAGTGCTCTAGACCGTCGAAAACAAAGCTCGGATCGAATTCGGCAGCAGCTTGCCAGATTTATTGCTACCGAGGAACAACTGCTGTTCCCACGCGATGCGCAAGGAGTGCATCATGAGCGCTGAAAACCGGGAATATGTGGGCATTTGAGAAACTCAGCAAGACTCGAAGAGATGCCAAAAAATTGGACTTTCCAATTCACCGCTTTCCCCTGCAATTGATTCCGTTTCAAGCGTTGCTCCCAACTCAAGCGGCGATGGGCGCGTTGCTGGCGAGTGAGCAAGGGTTGAGCTGAATCGATAGCTTGGCGATGAGCAGAAACTGCTTCAATCTGAATCTGATTGCGTTCTAGATTGCATTTTAGCTTTCGTCGAAACTGAGTGGCTGGAATGTCTGTCCAGATGATCGCTTGTGTGCCAACGTTCAGTGCGGAAAGGCTTTGTTTCACAATAATTTCTGGCACTTCTGCAAGGAGTGGTGGCGTTGGCAGTTTTGCACGAGTCACCCAGATCCGACGACCGCGTGTGTTGGCTGAGCGATCTGCATGACAATGCTGAATGACTGGACAGATTCGGCAAATGGTGGCTTTAATTCCAAAGACCAATTGCATATCGCCTACTCGGTTGTAGCGCACCTCTTGACGATCCATCTGATGTCCAGCAGGGCACTCAATTACTTCATCATCAATGATCTTAAAATCTTTACCAGAGTACTTATGACGGCTCTGTCCCCAGCCTGGAACGGCAACCATTGCTCCATACTTGGGAGAAGGTGCAAGTTGTGGGTTAACGGTCGGTGTGGATAGCAAAGATTGGGGAGCAATGGTCGGGGCTGAGCACTCTTGAGTTTCTAGCTGGTCTAGAGCAGGCGACCAAAGCGTTTGTCGGATTTGACGTTGGGCTTGGGACTGCCATCCTGCTTGAATGCGCCAGTTCCACACCCATTGGCTTAAGATTTGCCAGAAGCTTTGTCCTTCTGGCTGCCAGCTACACCAACGGTCGCAGTCTTGCTCTCTATCCTCTTCAGATAGCGTTTGCTCAAATCCACCTCGCCCATTGTAGAGACTGAGGACATCTGCTGCACTAAAGCAAGAGGGCGGTAATGAGGTCAGGAATAGTTCGTAGAGGTACTTACCCTCACACTTGCCGACACTGGGCTTCTGCTTGGAGAATCGAATCAATCGCACAATGATCAATCGCATCGGTTCAAGGTAGCCGCGACGAGTGGCATCCAAACATTCAATATCAAACAAATCGCGGGTGATCTCAGGACTATCAGGGTGAAGGTATTGTTGTTGAGGAGCGGTCGCGAGAATCGCTTTGACGGTTGGCTCTTTGAGCAGATGATAGTCGCGACAGCGAGTAATATACGTCATCTGGCGCTGTTGCAGAAGGGTAACATAGTTCGCACCACCATACAGCCCATCTAAGCGCAACAGCGCTGTCACGGGTGAAGTAGATCGCGCACAGTAGCGCTGAATTACGGTGCAAGATCGCTTGAGATCTTCTTTCGAGTTACAGTTCCCAGCTTCTGCAAAGTTCCCCAACCATTCACGAGTATGTGCCTGCTCAATCGTGGTACGAGTCCGAACGGCTTCCCCGCGTTTGCGTCCGGCATATCCTGGCTTGCAGGCATTTCGACTTCGACGCTTCAGCACAGGATGAGTATTTTGAGTCAGTAACACTCGATGCCGAACAGCCTT